>NZ_JACHIG010000003.1:0-300000 GCF_014203095.1 Prosthecobacter vanneervenii
TTCAACTTCAATCGAATTGTAGGACGTCCTCCAGCCATGCTGGTATCCTAGCACCTTTCCTTGTTTTGAAAAGAACTAACCTAACACAACACTAGCTCGATCAGCGTATTACCCACACTCCCAAGGGGATAATTGAGATTGCGCTCATTGGGAATGCCCATCTCTTGTGCCAAATCGGAATAAACAATAGGCGTTCCATTTCTACCGCTCCACGCCTGGCGCACCAACAAAGACATCGCTTTTTGCGCACGTGACTGATATGGCTCTAGAGTCCCCTTGGCTTTATAAAAAGATCGGGCGTTCTTGGCAGTTTGTCTGTCGCTCATAGATGGCATGTTTTTTCGGCTGAAATTTTAAATGTTGTTCATGCAAGGTTAGAAGCTGTCATGTTGCTACCGCAAAAGCGAATACTCATCCATTGCTCCGTCTCCCTCACACAAACCGCCGCGCCACCTCCGTGTAAAACGCCAGCGCCTTCTCCACCTCGGCGCACTCCACGTACTCCACCGCCGCGTGCGCCTGGTCGATGCTGCCGGGGCCGAACAGGATCGTGGGAATGCCCATGCGTGAGAACTTGCTGGCATCACTGCCAAAGGGCACGCCGCACACTTCATCATTGCGCCCCATCTCTCCCAGCAGCGTGCGCGCCAGCTGCACCAGCGGCTCGCCTGCATCGGTCTGAAAGGCCCAGTCCTGCAGCATCGGCTCCTCCATCTCCGCCACCACGTCCGGGTGCTGCTTCATAAGAGCATCCAGCAGCACCTGGTAGTGCGCCAGCACCTGCGGCACCTCTTCGCCGGGCAGCAGGCGGCGGTCGATCTCGATCAAGGCTTCATCCGGCACAAAGTTCACCTGCACACCGCCGTTGATCACGCCCACATTGCAGGTGCCCGGCCCGAGCAGCGGATGCGCTGCGGGCTGCATGCGCGCATGGTCTTCATTCAGAGCCAGCACCACACGCGCCATCGCGGTGATGGCATTGATACCCAGATGCGGCTTGGAGCTGTGCGCTGCCTTTCCTTTCGTCTTGATGCGCCAGCGCAGCACGCCCTTGCTCGCGATCACGCAGCGGAACTCCGTCGGCTCCGCCACCACAGCAGCATCGGCCTTGAGCCCTTCGCAGAGCTTCACCACACCACGGAAAGAGTACTCCTCATCCACCACGGCTGCCATCCACACCTCGCAGGGCGGCAGTTCGCCGCTGGCATGAATGTCTGCCACCGCGTGCATCATCGCGGCCAGCCCCGCCTTGTCGTCCACCGAGCCACGGCCATGCATCTTGCCATCGCGCACCACAGGATCAAAGGGATCAATCGTCATGCCCTTGATCGACACGGTGTCCATGTGCGCCTCAAAGACCAGACGCCGTGTGGAGTCGCGCCCCGGGATGCGGGCGATGACATTGTTCCGACCCGGAAACACCTCCTGCTCCCACACCTCGATGCCGCGCTGCTCAAAAAATTTCCGCACATACGCCGCAGCCTCGGCCTCGCCGGGACCGCCCTCGTAGGAGCTGTTGATGCTGTTGATTCGGACGAGGTCGGCGAGGGTCTGAAGGACGGGAGACATTCACACAGCCTAGGCCGAAGACAGCTCCGCAGCAAGAAGGGCCGTTTTCTGGCCGTAGTTTTGCTGTCACATGAAAGCCGCATTTTCCATCGCCCTGGTCACGACGCTGCATGCCGCAGCAGTCGCCGCCGCCCCTGCGGAGGACGCCAAGATCGCTTTCTTCGAAAAGACCATCCGCCCCATCCTCATCAAGCGCTGCTACGAGTGCCACTCCATGGAGTCCGGCAAGAGCAAGGGCGGCCTGCTCATCGACTCCCGCGACGCCATCCTCAAAGGTGGCGACAGCGGTCCAGCCCTCGTGGCTGGCGACCCCGACAAGAGCCACATCATCGAGTCCGTTCGCTATCAAAACCAGGACCTGCAGATGCCGCCCAAAGGGGCCATGCCTGCCGCCGAGGTGAAGGCGCTGGAGGAGTGGGTGAAAATGGGAGCACCCGATCCACGCGAAGCCGTCATCTCAGGAAAACAGAGCGCACCGCGTGTCATCGATCTCAAGGAAGGCTCCAAGCACTGGGCCTTCCGCCCCATCGCCACACCCGCAGTGCCCAAGACGGGAGCCGCCAATCCCATCGACGCTTTTATCGGCGAAAAACTCGCCGAAAAAGGACTCAAGCTGGCACCGCAGGCCGACAAGCGCACGCTCATCCGCCGCGCCACTTACGATCTCACCGGCCTGCCGCCCACGCCGCAGGAGGTGGATGCCTTTCTAGCCGACACTTCTGCCGATGCCTTTGCCAAGGTGGTGGACCGCCTGCTGCGCTCGCCGCACTATGGTGAAAAATGGGGCCGCCACTGGCTGGATGTGGCACGCTACTCCGACTCGAACGGTCTCGATGAAAACATCGCCCTCGGCACCGCCTGGCGCTACCGCGACTACGTGGTGCAGTCCATCAATGCGGACAAGCCCTTCGACCAGTTCCTCACCGAGCAGATCGCGGGCGATCTTCTTGAAGCCAAGGATCTGACCACGCGCAAGGAGCACGTCACCGCCACTGCCTTCCTCAATCTGGGTGCCAAGGTGCTGGCAGAGCCGGACAAGGAGAAGCTGACCATGGACGTGGTGGATGAGCAGATCGACGTCATGGGCCGCGCCTTCATGGGCCTCACGCTCGGTTGCGTGCGCTGCCACGATCACAAGTTTGACCCCATCCCCCAGACTGACTACTACGCGCTGGCCGCCATCTTCAAAAGCACGCAGAGCTTCAGTGTGGACCGCATCGGCGCATTGAGCACCGCCTATGAGGCCCCCATGGGGTCGCTGGAAGATTTTGCGGAAGTAAAATCTGCCGAGCGCGTGCTCAAAGATCAACGCGCCGCCGTCTCCAAGGCCGAGGGCGATGCCATTGCAGCTCTGCGCAAGGAGGTGCGTGCACGTGCGGTCGACTACCTCATGGCCGCTGCGAAGCTGCCCGAAACTCCTGTGATGAGCCAGGTGGAGCCCGTGGCCAAGGCCAGCGGCCTGCGCGCCCACGTGCTGCTGAACTGCCGCGTGTACCTCGCTGCGAATGAAAACCTGCCCTTCTTCAAGCCCTGGCAGGATGCGCTGAGCTCCGGCACGGTGGAGACACTGCGCGGCTACTACAGTGCCGTCTTTGCCGCCGCCGAAAAGATCGCCCCCGCCGCGAAAGCCAAGACTGCTGAAAAGACGAAAGGCAAAGCCGAGGCAGCAGACTCCACCGAGGACTCCCTGCTGCATCAGGCACGCGCTGCACTGGATGCACCCGCAGGCTTCCTGGCGCTGCCGCCGGAGCCCATCGTCCTCTTCCCCAAAGACGTGGCCGAAAAGGTCCGCTCTTTGAAGGACACCATGATGACCACGGAGAGCAATCTCCCCGACCTGCCCACCACGCTGGCAGTGTCTGAATCTTCCAAGATCCTCAAGGAGCTGCCCATTCACATCCGTGGCAACCACCTTGCGCTGGGCAAGCCCGTGCAGCGCGGCGTCATCCAGGTGGTGCAGACGGCGCTGAAGACCACCCCTCAATTTCCCGCCACACAGAGCGGCCGCCTGGAGCTGGCGCGCTGGATGGCCAGCCCCGATCATCCGCTGACCTCCCGCGTCATCGCCAACCGCATCTGGTCCTGGCATTTCCGCCAGGGCATCGTGCCCACCACGGACAACTTTGGCCTGCTGGGCCAGCAGCCCACGCACCCTGCCCTGCTCGACTGGCTGGCACGCTGGTTCACCACCAATGGCTGGAGCATGAAGGACATGCACCGTCTCATCATGAGTTCGCAGACTTATCAGCAGAGCTCACTGTCCACCGCGCAGGGAGATGCGGCTGATCCGGAAAATCTGCTGCTGCATCACTTCCCCGTGCGCCGTCTCGAGGCCGAGGAAATCCGCGATGCCCTGCTGCAGGTGGCCGGCACGCTGGACACCACCCTCGGCGGCAAGACCATCCCGCGCCGCAACCGCGAGTTTGTCTTCAACCACACCTCCAAGGATCTGACGACCTACGGCAGCACGCGCCGAGCGCTGTACATGCCCATCATCCGCAACAATCTCTACGACCTCTTCCAGCAGTTTGACTATCCGGATCCCGCCACCAGCACCGGCCTGCGACACAGCTCCGTCGTCTCTCCACAGGCGCTGCTCATGATGAACAGCGACCTCGCCACCGACGCCGCACGCGACTTCGCCGCACGCATCTTCAAGCTCTCCGCCGACAAGGAGGCACGCCTCCGCGCCGCCTACCGCCTCGCCTTTGCCCGCGAAGCCACCGCCGAAGACCTCCGCCGCGCCGAAAACTACCTCACCGCCGCCGACGCCTCCCTCAACTCCAGCCAGCGCGACTCCACCAAACGCGAGCAGGAAGCCTGGGCCCTGCTCTGCCAGGCGCTGATGATGAGCAATGAGTTTATTTACCTGAGGTAGTGGCGACAGCGCTGGACTCCGCCTTGGAGCTCCATCTCATCCATGGCTCCCCCATCGCTTTGAGGAAAGAGCTTGCTGCAAAAAACTGATCGCGCAGCGCGCGCCTGCTGTCGTATAGAGCCTCCCCTCTTTCGAGGAAGCACAGTCTGGCATGCAGAGTGCTTTTCTTTGATCTTGATCAGTTCCACCCACCTTATCGCATCCGCACACCATGTACGTCGGCAAAGAATTCCGCTTGCTCCATCTCTGGCACTTCGCACGTCGGAATTTCATCGAGTCCTTGATCATCAGCACAGTCGCGGTGCTTCTCTACCGATTCGCCGGACTGCGCTGGATCGCAATCCCTTTCCTGCCAGTCGGCACCATCGGCACGGCTGTGGCATTTTTCGTCGGCTTCAAAAACAATCAGGCTTATGACCGCCTGTGGGAGGCGCGCCGACTGTGGGGTGGCATCACCAATGCCTCGCGCAGCTTCGTGGCCCACCTGAAGGCCAGCCTCCCCGCTGACTGCAAGGACGTGCGCGAGGCCGCCTACCGCCACCTGGCCTTTATCAACATCCTGCGCCTGCAGCTGCGCCGCACCATCCCATGGGCCACCAGCAAGCAAAACCTCCACCAGACCTTTGCTGGAGAGCGCCTTGAGCTGGAGGTGTTTGAGAAAGGGCTTCAGCGCATCCTCAGCGAGCACGGCAAGATGCACTACCATGAGCGCCTCAAGAGCCTCAACAATCCCGCCTGCATGCTGCTCAAGGTGCATGCCGAGCACCTGGCCAAGCTGAAGCACGAGGGCATGCTCGATGCATTCGAGCACATCGAGCTCATGCGCCTCGTCACGGAATTTCACAATCTCCAGGGCGGATGCGAGCGCATCAAAACAACGCCTCTTTTCCGCCAGTACAACATCTTCAGCCAAATTTTTGTGCACATCTTCATCCTGCTGCTGCCCTTTGGCCTGCTGAAGGATCTCAGTGCTGTCGTCGGCGGCCCCGGCGTATGGCTCACCATTCCCTTTTCGGTTCTCATCTCCTGGGTCTTTTACACCATGGAGCAGACCGGCGAATTCAGCGAAAACCCGTTCGACAACGCCATCAACGACACCCCCATCTCTACCATCTGCCGCAACATCGAGATCGATGTGCGCGAGATCCTGGGCGAGGAGAATCTGCCCCCCAAGCTGCAGCCCGAGAACAACGTCCTGCTCTAACCGCTCGGGTGGCGGGGCTGAGTCTTTTCCCTCATTGATCTAAGCTGCGCCCTCTGGCATGGAGGCGCCATGAGCCACGATGAAACACCGCCCTCCATGCCCACCTTCCGCCAGGCTCTGCGCTACTGGTTCAAGCTCGGCTGCATCAGCTTCGGCGGTCCTGCCGGACAGATCGCCATCATGCACAAGGAGCTGGTCGAAAAACGCCGCTGGATCAGTGAATCCCATTTCCTGCATGCGCTGAATTTCTGCATGCTGCTGCCCGGCCCTGAGGCACAGCAGCTCGCCACCTATCTAGGCTGGCGCTTGCATGGTGCCAAGGGTGGCATCGCGGCAGGGGCATTGTTTGTGCTGCCGTCCGTCTTCATCCTCTTTGGTCTGAGCTGGCTCTACATGGCGGGCGGACACCTGCCGTGGCTCGCGGCCATCTTTCATGGTCTGCTGGGAGCTGTCATCGCCGTGGTGGCGGAGGCTGTGCTGCGCATCGGCAAAAAGGCGCTCAAAAGCCCCACTCTTTGGGGCATCGCTGCGCTGAGCTTCGCAGCCATCTACTTCCTCCAGATTTCCTTTGTTCTCATCATTCTCGGCGCTGGATTGCTCGGTTATGCAGGCAACCGGTTTTCGCCAAAGCAGTTTCCCGCAGGCAAAGGCCATGGCGAGGCCAAAGAAAGTGCACCAGCCCTTTCATTGCCCCCGGCACCTACGGCCACCTGGGCGCGCACTTTCACCATCACCGTGCTGTGCCTGGCGCTCTGGTGGCTTCCCGTATTTGTCATCGCAGGCTGGCTCGGCTGGAGCAGCACGCAGGCACAGCAGGGCTTGTTCTTCAGCAAGGCGGCGCTCGTGACCTTTGGCGGTGCGTATGCCGTGCTGCCTTATGTGGCGCAGCAGACCGTGGAGATCCATGGCTGGCTGTCACATCCGCAGATGATGAGCGGGCTAGCACTTGCCGAGACCACGCCCGGGCCGCTGATCATGGTGCTGCAGTTTGTGGGCTTTGTCGGTGGCTGGCAGCACCCGGGCGCTCTGACACCGCTCGCGGGTGCCACGGTCGGCGCGCTCATCACCACCTGGGTCACCTTCATTCCCTGCTTTCTCTTCGTCTTCCTCGGGGCTCCGCACATTGAGAAACTTGGCGAGCAGCCCCGGCTCAGCGCAGCGCTCACCGCCATCACGGCGGCTGTCGTCGGTGTCATTCTCAATCTCGGCGTCAAGTTCGCCACACATTCGCTATGGCCTGCCAATGGAGGCTTTGACACCTTCATTGCCGTGCTGGCCATCGTCGCCTTCATCGCCATGCAGCGCTACAAAGCAGGGCTGATGAAGGTGATCTTTGCCTGTGCCATCCTGGGCCTCATCAAGCAATTAACCTTCGGCTGATCCTCCTGATAGAATCGCTGCCCCAAGCCAGTTACCAGCCCCCGGCTTTTGCCATTCGCCCTTTTCCCGCATGTCCCTTCCCCGCCTAGCACTTCGTCATCCCTGGACCGTCATTGTCGCCGTCGTGGCGATCCTTCTGGGTGCCTGGCAGGCCAAGGAAAAGATGGCGCGCGATATCTTTCCCACGCTGGGCATTCCCACCATCTATGTGGCGCAGCCCTACGGCGGCATGGATCCGCTGCAGATGGAAGGCTACCTGACCTACTACTACGAGTACCACTTCCTCTACATCGCCGGGATCGAGCACGTGGAGTCCAAGAACATCCAGGGCGCCTCCATCATGAAGCTGCAGTTTCATCCCGGCACGGACATGTCCGCCGCGCTCTCGGAAACGATTGCCTATGTGAACCGCGCGCGCTCCTTCATGCCACCGGGCACGCCGGGAGCCTTTGTCACGCGCTTTGATGCAGGCAGCGTGCCGGTGGGAAACCTTGTCTTCTCCACGGAGAACCCCGCGCGCACCGTGGGCCAGATGCAGGATGCCGCGCTGAACATGGTGCGCCCGCTCTTTGCCACGCTGCCGGGCGTCTCGGCCCCGCCTCCCTTCGGCGGCAGTGCCCGCACCATCTTGATCAATGTGAAGCCCGACCGCCTGCGCGCCTACGGTCTCTCGCCAGATGATGTCGTCGCTGCCATGACGGCGGCCAACACCATCAGCCCCAGCGGCAATCTCGCACTGCCCAATAGCTTCCCCATCGTGCCCACCAACGCCGTGGTAAAAAACATCCAGGACCTCGCCGCCGTGCCGGTGAAGGTCACCGATCAGGGCGCGGTGTATGTGCGCGACCTCGGCGAAGTCAGCGATGGCAGCGACATGATGTACAGCATCGCCATCGTGAACGGCCGCCGCACCGTGTACATGCCCGTGACCAAGCGCAGCGACGCCTCCACGCTCAGCGTCGTGGAGCTGGTGAAGCAGAACCTCCCCAAGTTCAAAGCCGCCTGCCCTGAAGACATCAACGTCACCTTCGAGTTTGATCAAAGCCCCTGGATCATCCGCGCCATCCGCGATCTCGTCAAAGAAGGCATCCTTGGCGCAGCGCTGACCGGCCTGATGGTGCTGCTCTTTCTGCGGGATTTGCGCAGCGCCTTCATCGTGGTGCTGAACATCCCCATCGCCATCGCCGCCGCGATGCTCGCGCTGTGGATCGGCGGCTATACGATCAATCTGATGACCCTCGGCGGCCTGGCACTCGCCGTCGGCATCTTGGTTGATGAGGCCACGGTGGAAATCGAAAACATCCACCGCCATCTCAAAATGGGCGGTGGCCGCTCGCTCGCTCGGCTGGTCTTGGACGCCTCGGAGGAAACCATCGGCCCGCGCTCACTTTCCATGCTGTGCGTGCTGGCTGTGTTTGTGCCCAGCTTCTTCATGACCGGCGCGGCCAAGGCTCTCTTCCTGCCGCTGTCCCTTGCCGTGGGCTTCAGCATGATCGCCTCCTACCTGCTCTCCAGCACGCTGGTGCCCGTGCTGAACATCTGGTGGCATCGTGAGGCATCGAATCGTAGCGAAACCGTCCCGGTGGCTCTGGCTGCCGCAAGCCGCAAGATCTCGCTGCTTTTCAAGCCCTCCATCGCCCTTCGCCACATCCTTGTGCCCGCCTACCTAGGCGGCGTGGTCTTCGCCATCAGCATCCTGCTGCCATTCCTCGGCACGGAAATCTTTCCGCAGATCGATGCCGGGCAGCTCCAGCTCCGCCTGCGAGCGCCCACAGCCACACGCCTCGAAACCACCGAGCAGATCGCCCTGCGCACGCTCGCCATCATCGGTGAAGAAACCGGTCCGGACAAAGTGGCCATCAGCATGGGCCTCGTGGGGGTGCATGCGCCGAACTATCCTGTGAATCTCATCCACCAGTGGAACAGCGGCCCCGAGGAGGCCATCCTGCAGATCCAGCTCAAAGAAGGCAGCGGCGCGGCCGTAGCGCCGCTGCGCGAGAAACTGCGCGCCCGCCTCGCCGCCGAGTTTCCGCAGGTGCAGTTCTCCTTCGAGCCTGCTGACATCGTCTCCCGCGTGATGGCGCTCGGCTCCCCCACGCCGATCGAGGTGGCGGTGGGTGGCAAGGATTTCGCTGCCAGCCGCGCACATGCCGAACTGCTCAAATCCAAGCTCGCTGAACTCAAAGACCTGCGCGATGTACAGTTCAGTCAGACGCTCGACTACCCCAGCGTGGATGTGCAGATCGACCGCGAGCGCGCAGGACTGCTCGGTGTGAAAATGAGCGATGCCACGCGCAGCCTCGTGGCCGCCACCACCAGCAGCCGCTTCACCGTGCCGAACTTCTGGGCGGACACCAAGACGGGCGTCAGCTACTCCCTGCAAGTCCAGGTGCCGCAGCCGCTTATGAAGAGCCTCGAAGACCTGCGCAACGTGCCCGTGACCGCGCAGAACCGCCCTCCCGTGCCGCTGCGAAACATCGCCAAAGTCACCGAAGGCAGCGTCATCGGCCAGTATGACCGCTACAACATGGCGCGCACCATTTCCATCACCGCCAATCTTCAGGGCCACCCTCTCGGCAGCATCGCGAAGGAGGTGGAAAAAATCATCGCAGATAATCCAGCGCCAGCAGGAGTCAGCGTAGTGTTACGAGGTCAAGTGCAGCCGCTGAAGGAGCTGCAGAGCGGCCTGCAAACCGGCCTCCTCATGGCCATTATCACCATCCTCCTGCTGCTCGTGGCCAATTTCCAAAGTGTGCGCCTCGCTTTCATCGTGCTCACCACCATTCCCGCCGCGCTACTCGGCGTGGTGCTGGCCCTCATGCTCACCGGCACAACTTTGAATCTGCAGAGTTTCATGGGTGCCATCATGTCCGTGGGGGTGGCGGTGGCCAATGCCATCCTGCTTGTCACCTTCGCGCATCGCGCGCAGCTTGGCGGCATGAGCAAACGTGATGCCGCGCTGGAGAGCGCCACCACGCGCCTGCGCCCCATCCTCATGACCACGCTGGCCATGATCGCCGGCATGATCCCCATGGCCCTCGCACGCTCCCAGACCAGCCCTCTCGCCATCGCCACCATCGGCGGCCTCGCCCTCGCCACCGTGGCCACGCTGCTCGTGCTGCCTGCCGTTTACACACTGCTCGCATCCAAGACCGCCAAACCCGCCTCACTGGAACCTCTCGAATCTTGAATCACCATATCAAGATCCAGCCAGTTTTTATCTTTAAGTTTTAAGCTTTCAGTTTTTACCGCTTCCGCCTCCCATGCGTCTCCTGCTCTTCCTCCTCCTCGCTTCCGCCGCATCCGCTCTCGACCTCCCCGCCGCGAAGCCGGCCACCGGCACCATCCACCGCTGGGTTTCCCTGCCTGCCACGCTTGCGCCTTGGCAGCAGGTGATGCTTCACGCCAAGATCACAGGCTACATCTCCGCCATCAGCGTGGACAAAGGCGATGCCGTCAAATCCGGCCAGGTCATTGCACGGATCGAGGTGCCAGAACTCCAGGCCGATCTCGCCAAATCCAAGGCCGAGGTCAACGCCGCCAGCATCGAGGTGAAGCGCATGCACGAGGCCCGCGCCAAGTCCCCAGATCTGGTACTGCCGCAGACCGTCGATGAACTGGAGGCCAAGCTGGCCATCGCCAAGGCAGGCATGGAGCGCATCACCACACTGCTCGCGTTTGCGGAAATCAAAGCTCCCTTTGATGGCATCGTCACCGCACGCCATGTGGATGCCGGAGCCCTGGTCACCGCCAATACCAGCAAGATCGTCGAGATCGTGGATGCCAGCACGTTGCGCCTACAGATCCCCGTCACTGAAATGGAAACGCCGCTCGTGGCCGTGGGCAAACCCGTCAAAGCTCAGATCGATGCCAGCGGCCCCGCACCCGTGGAGGCCAGCATCTCCCGCATCGCCTACGCACTCGATCCCGCCACCCGCACCATGCTGGCCGAGGCCGACCTGAAAAACGCCGAACTCAAACTCCGCCCCGGCATGTACGCCATGGCCAAGATCGCCGTGGAGAAACACGACAACGCCACCCTCATCCCCGTGGCCGGACTGGTGATGGAAAAGACCAACGCCTTCGTCTTCAAACACGTCGACGGCAAAGCCATCAAGACCGCCGTAAAACCCGGCTTCAACGATGGCACGAATGTGGAGATTCCCGACATCAAAGCTGACGACATGATCCTTCTGCCCGGCACCACGCTGCTGACTGACAAACAGGCTGTAAACATCAAAACACCCTGAACCATGCAAAGCACAAGCATTATTTCAGAGAACCAAACCCCTTCGTATTTGAAGAAACGAAACAGGGCATCGCTGTTGTTGGTGGCAACTGCCTTTGCCTGGATCATAAGCTACCAGTCTTATACTTCCCATCACTCGGGCGCACTCATGGGCCTTGGTTCCACCAGTCACATTCCCAACTTTTGGGAAAGCGTGGTTCGAGAGCCTGTTACTTATGCGTTTGCAGCCCTTGGTGCTGTACTCGCACTAGGCGCGGGCTTCGTCCTCTTTCGCAATGCCCTGACTGATTTTTTCATGAGATTTATTGCTCTGCTTTTTCTCATCGTGCCGATGGCCGAGGCCGCCGAGCCCGCTCCCTCCTTCGTCGATCTGCGCACCGTCATGCGTCTTGCCGGAGCCAACAACGATGAGATCCAGCTCGCGCGTGCGAAGCACGATGAAGCCGTGGCGGAATCCAAGCAGGCCTGGCAGCGCTTCTGGCCGGCCCTGAGCATTGGTGCCGGATATCGTGGGCATGAGGGCCGCTTGCAGGACATTCTGGGCAACGTGTACAACGTTAACAAGCAGTCCTACAATGTGGGCACGGGCGTCGTAATCGATTGGTCCCCGGGGGACATCTACTACTCCGCGCTCGCGGCCAAGCAGCGCGCCCTTGCAGCGCAGCATCTGGCGGAGAAGGCACGGATCGACATCGTGACGCAGTCGGTGGAACGCTACTACGACCTGCTGGCCACCGAGGCCATGCTCACCATCATTGCCGATGATCTGGTGATCACCGAAGACTACGGCAAGCAGCTCGAAGGAGCCGTCACCGCAGGCACCGCCTTCCGCGCTGATCTGCTGCGTGTGAAGTCGCAGGTCAGCCGCGCCAAGCTGGCCATCCGCCAGGGCCAGGAGCAGCGGGATCTCGCCATGGCCAAGCTGGCCGAAATCCTCCGTCTCACCCCCGATGCCACGTTGCGCCCCGCCAAGTCCGATCTCGTGCCCGTCAAAATGATGGCAGGCAAAGGCGTGGCCTCCATGATCTCGCAGGCACAGCAGAAGCGCCCGGAGGTGCAGGCTGCATCTGCCATTCACAGCTCCATGGATGCAGAGAAAGACCGCGCCCGCGTGGCCCCGCTCATCCCCACGGTGCAGGCAGGCTACACCGCAGGTGGTCTCGGAGGCGGCCCCAATGTGGGCAACCGCTGGGGCAACTTCGGCAGCCAGCAGGACTACTACCTCGGCCTGGGCTGGAAGATCGGCCCCGGCGGCCTCTTTGACACTCAGCGCCAAAAGCTGGCAGACGCACGTGAAGAAAGCGCCGCGCTGCAGACGAGCCAGGTCAAAGCAGCCATCGGCCGTGAAGTCGTTGAAGCCGCCACCCGCGTGCAGTCCGCCAATGACCAGATCAAGATCAACGACGAAGCCGTGGATGCCGCCGAGGAAATGACCAAGCTGGCCAAAGAACGCCAGGCCAGCCAGGTGGGTGTCGTTCTCGAATACCTCCTCGCCCGCGAAGAACTCACCCGCGCACGCCAGAGCCGTGTGCTGGCCGTGACGGAGTACAACAAGGCCCAGCACGCACTGAAGCGTGCAGTGGGTCAGTAAGCTTGGCGGGAAGGCGAGAATGAAGCGGTGTATCAGTTGCAGCCATTCGTGACTGCGACAAACTCCCGCCCATGAGCCTGACCCCTGATCACATCCTGCAAACCGGCCTCGCCTTCTGGGCCTCCAAGACTCTTCTCAGCGCCGTGGAGATGGAGATCTTCACCGAGCTGGCAAAGCATCCCGGAGACCTCGGCACGTTGCAGGGCCGCATGGGACTGCATCCGCGTGGAGCGCGCGATTTTCTGGATGCCCTGGTGGCGCTGAAGTTTCTGCAACGCGGAGACGACGGCATCTACCGCAACACCCCTGAGACCGACCTCTTTCTGGACAAGGCCAAGCCCTCCTACATCGGCGGCATCCTGGAGATGGCAAACCACCGCCTCTATCCCTTCTGGGGCAGCCTCACAGAAGCGGTGCGCACGGGTGAGTCCCAAAACGAATCCAAAGGCGGGCACGACCCCTTCGCCGCACTCTACGCGGACCCGGCAAAACTGAAGGAATTCCTGCGCGCCATGTCCGGCGTGAGCCGTGGTGCCAACATGGCCATCGCGCAAAAGTTTCCCTGGGCGAAATACCAGAGCTGCGCAGACATCGGCACCGCACAGGGGGACCTCGTCACCCAGATCACACTCGCACACCCACATCTCCAAGGCATCGGCTTTGACCTGCCGGAGGTGGCTCCAATCTTTGAAGACTACATCGCCGCCAACGGTCTGGCTGAGCGCGTGAAGTTCGCCGGAGGCAGCTTCTTCACCGATGAGCTGCCGCAGGCGGATGTGCTGCTCTTTGGCCACATCCTGCACGACTGGAATCTGGACACGAAACTCATGCTGCTGAACAAGGCCTACGCCGCACTCCCTGTGGGCGGTGCCGTGGTGGTGTATGACTCCATCATCGACGATGCCCGCAAGGAGAACGCCTTCGGCCTGCTCATGAGCCTGAACATGCTCATCGAGACTCCGGGCGGCTTTGACTACACCGGTGCAGACTGCATCAGCTGGATGCAGGAAGCCGGATTTACAAACTGCCGAGTGGAGCACCTCGTGGGTCCGGACTCGATGGTCATCGGCATCAAGTAAAACACCTCAGCGCTCCAGCAGCCCCTTCTTGCGCATCACGATCACCTGCGGCTGCAGAAAGCCAGCGGGATTGTCCGGCCAGTAGGCTCCGTCCTCGATCCACTCGTACAGGATGTCCACCTCTGAGCCGTCCAGCATGAGGCCATGGTGCAGACCGGGATGGTTTCCGCCATCGGCCACAGAGGTGAGCAGACGGCTGGCATAGGGATCTCCGGGCACCACATAGGCGCGCCCGTATTTCCGCGGAGCATAGAGGCCGCTGCGCTGCACCAGCGAGAGCCCCGCAGGCGGCTGGCTGCCGCTGTGGCATGCCAGGCAGCGTGTCTGCAGCAGCGGCTTCACATACTGCATGAAGTACTCATATCCCGCGACAGCCTTGAACGGATGTGTGGGATCCGTTTTATGAGAGCAGGCGGCCAGCGACCACAATCCCAGGCATAGGCAAAAAACAACAGCAAAGCACTTCATCGCGCTGTGCTAGCCCGCTGCATGCCATCTGTGACGCCGAATGTGCCGGACCAAGTCCAGGCTAATACACCGGCCCCTTCACCGCCCAGCGCTTGACAACAAAGCCCGGTGCCCGGGTGCGCCATTTGGCCACATGCGGGGTGGTGTAGTGCTGGTCAAAGGCGGCCTGGTCCACGTAGCTCTCGCTCAGGGCGAAGAGATTGGACTGCTCATTGTCGCGGCTGACTTCAAAGCGGATGCAGCCGGGCTCCAGACGGGAGGCCGCGGCGTTTTCGAGGATGACTTCAAGAAATTCGTCGATCTTCTGCGGATCGATCTCAAGGATGACAATAACGTTGACCATGATCGCAAGAGAGAGGCGATTTTTGCTGAACATGCAACCTGCGTTCTACGTATCATGGCCTTAGCCATCCCCCAGCCATGAAACTCCGCCTCGTCCTCCCCGCGCTGTTTGTTGCCCTGAGTCTGCACGCCCAAGACGCCAAGCCCGCCGCCCCACAGGCCCCTGCCGCGAATGGGACGCCACCGCCCGCAGCAGCGACTGCCCCCAAGGCCGAGACCAAGCCAGCACCGGCCACTCCGGCGCCTGCCAAAGTAGAAGCCAAGCCCGCTGCTACGCCCGCCAATCCCACGCCGCCAGCTCCCGCCCCCGCCAAACCAGCCCCGGCTCCTGAAAAGCCAACGCCAGCACCGGCCAAGCCTGCAGCACCTCCCGCCAAGCCCGGCACACCTGCGCCAGCCCCTGCCGCCGCTGCCAAGCCCCCGCCTCCGAAGCCCGTGGCCATCTTCCCAGACAAGGCTCTGGAGGCCGCCGTGCGCAAACAGGTCTTTGCCAAACGCGACACCCAGGATGTGATCACCGCCGAGGATGTGACCACCGTCTCCATCATCGAGGCCCCAAAGGCAGGCATCAAGGATCTGACCGGCCTCGAAAAGTGCACCGCGCTCGCCTCTCTCACGCTCCCTGAAAACCAGATCACCAACCTCGCATCGTTCAAAGGTCTGGAGCGCCTGCAATTCCTGGATGTGTCCAACAACCAGATCAGCGACATCTCCCCTCTGGCCACCTGCAAGGGGCTGCAATACATCGAGCTCACCGGCAACAAGGTGACGGACATCTCCGCACTCGCCGGCATCCCCGCGCTCACCTCCCTCTACCTTGCCAACAACCAGATCAAGGACGCCACCCCGCTCTTCAAGCTGCCCAAGGTGTGGACACTCTATCTCGAGGGCAATCAGGTGACGAGCATCGCCGGAATCGGCGGCATGAAATGGCTATCCATGCTCTCCCTCAAGGGCAATGCTGTGAAGGACATCTCGCCACTGGAGCCGCTCACCGAGCTGCAGTTCCTCTTCCTGGAGAAAAACCAGATCACCGACCTCTCCCCGCTGCACCGCATGTGGAAGAAGGACAATGACGGCGCGCGCGACTGGGCCCCCTACTGCCAGATCTTCATCGAGGGAAATCCGATTGATGAGGAGTCAAAGAAACTCGTCGATGAGATGAAGAAGGCGGGCGCACGCATCACCCCCTGATGTGCCCCCATGCATGCTACGGGCAAAGAGCTTGCTCTCCATGAGCCGTGCGGCGTAGCATGGTGAATGCGCATCTCGTTTTGCCTCGCCGTTTTCTGCCTGCTCGTAACCAGCACTCAGGCCGCTGACCCGCCCCGCCAGTGGACCTCCAGCGACGGGAAATCAAAGTTCATGGGCACCTTGGTCGAGTTCTCCGAAAAGGAGGTCAAGGTCAAGCGTAGCAGCGACTTCAACCAGTTCCGCCTGCCGCTGGACAAGCTCTCCAAGGAAGACCAGGACTACATCCGTGGTCTGCTGCGTGAGAAACGCCGCGATGTCGGACTGAAAGAGGGGGCCTACGCCGAGAAGATCACCGGCCAGTTTGTGAAAGGCGTGTCCAAGCAAGGGCTGAACTACCAGCTCTGGGGCAATCCCAAGCTGGATGGCACCCAGCGTTACCCGCTCGTCATCTGGCTGCACGGCTCTGGCCAGAGCGGCAACGACAACGAATCCCAGCTTGGAGGCGCGCCGAAAATCTGGACCAACGAAGAGAACCAGTCCAGGCAGCCCTGCTTCCTCCTGGCTCCTCAATGCCCCTCCGCCGACATCGGCTGGAAAAACCAAGTGGCGGACAACCTGCTGGCGCTGATTGCCGATCTTACCGAGCACCTCCCCATCGACTCCAGCCGGCTCTATCTCACCGGCTCCTCCATGGGCGGCTTTGGCACTTTCGGCATCGCAGCCAAGTATCCCCAGGTGTTTGCCGCCTGCGTGCCGCTCTGCGGAGGTGGCGATGTCAAAAATGCCGCGATTCTGAAACCCGTGCCGTTCTGGGTGTTTCACGGCGACAAGGACGACATGGTGCCCGTGGAGCGCTCCCGTGCCATCGTACAGGCTGTAAAACAAGCTGGCGGCGAGCTGATGAAGTACACCGAGCTGGAAGGCGCAGGGCACGGCATCACCGGCCTCGTCTATCCGCGTGCAGACCTGCATGAATGGTTGTTTCAGCAGAAAAAGCAGGCGATGTCTTCCCCCTAGAATCCGCCCACTGACACGCGATGCTCCATCACCATCATTCCGCCACCTGCCAGCACCATGATGAGCAATCTGCCCGCGAGCTGGCCGCCTCCATGCTCACACGCGCCAGAGAGGCAGGCCTGCGGCGCACCAAGGCGCTGGAAAACGTGCTTTCCATCCTGGTGCATTCCCACCAGCCGCTGTCTCTGGCAGACATCGCAGAATCCCCAGACCTGACCAGCGGTGCCGACAAAGCGACCGTTTACCGTGTTCTCGTCAAACTGGAGGAACTGGCGCTGATCCGTCGCCTGGGGCTGCATGACCGCAGCGCCTACTACACCTTGTTGATTCCAGGCCGGCACGATGACTACCTCATCTGCACCCAGTGCGGCCGTATTCAGCGGCTGGACATTGCCTGCCCAGTGGAAGCACTGGAGAAGCAGATCGAGCACGAGTCAGGTTTCAAAAAGCTCTACCACGAACTGGAGTTCTACGGCCTGTGCCCAAAGTGCGCAGACTAATGCGGCAAGCAGCCCTGCCGTCTTTCTATTTTGATACGCATTGAGCGAGTCAAATAAAAAGCCGCACCAGCTTAAGACTGGTGCGGCTCACAAAACTCTAGCAACGAGATACTATGAAGACCCAGAGGTGACGTTGACCTGCGTTCCACCAGAACCCGCTGGAGCACCAGGCGTCACAGTAGAAGGAGCCGGAGTGTTACCAGCACCGAGGTTGCCATCGCTCGAGGTGGCACCGGTGGAAGAAGTTGTCACCGTTGCCTGTCCGGTAGGAGATCCATCTGCTGCCGTGCCTTTGGTCTCCACGGTAGTCGTGGTCGTGCCGTCTGCATTTTTCACCTCTGTAATGGTGGTGGATGTGCCGTCTTGATTGTTGGTGGTGGACTTGGTTGTGGTGACTCCACCGACAGTGGAAGTTTCCACGGTGGTTGTACCCTGCTGCACAGTGGTCGTCGTCGTCTTGCCATCAGCAGACACATAGACGGTGGTGATAGTAGAGCTGTCCGTCTGGATACCACCATTCTGGGCAAGGGCCTGCATCGGATTATCAGGCTTCACATCACTGGAACCAGCACCAGCGCCATGAGCATCTCCCACAGTGATCGTAACGGTTGTCTTGGATCCATCCGGATTGTTGATGACCACGGTGTTGGTCGTCACGATGTTGGTCACATTACCCTCTGCAGAGCCAGTGGCCTGGAAGTCAGGCGGATTGAATTCAGGCTCCCAACGCAGCGCCAGATAGCGGGTTTTGACCGGCTTGGCTGGCTTGGCTTTGAGGCTGCCGTCTCCACGGGTATCCTCGGCCACAGCCACAGGAGCGACGTTGCCAAAGTCCTTCGGATCAAAAGCCATGCGACCGCGCCAGTCTTCTTTCTCAGGAAGGTTGTCGAAGGCAAACACTTCAAAGCGCACCGGACGGGGAGAGTGCACAGAGGCAAACTCGTTCAGGATACGAAGCTGGCCGAAGTCATAAATGATGGTGCGGTACTTTTCATCCGACTCAGGGAAGGAAAATTTGTTGTAGGTCACTGCGGTGTCGAAGCCATTGGCGGGCTTGGGTGCAGCATAGACCACACGGGCTCCACCCAGACCATTGATCAGGTCCATGGGCTTGCCACCCTTGCCGTCAGCAGACTGCTTGACGGCATAGCCTTTGTCGCTGGAGGCACCAAAGAACTGAAGATAGCGGATGATGCCGCCTTTGGAGAGCGCCAGTTCAAGCTTGACGTACTTGGCCTGAATACCGGCGAACTTGAACTCGACGGTTCGGTCAGCCGCCGAGAAAACCTTTTCTTCGAGAACCGCCCAGCCATTCTTGTCCGCGCTGGCGGAGAGTGTGGCGCGGCCTTCGATGCCGTCGTTCACAAACGAGGAGGAGGAAATCAGAACAGGCTTGCCGAGATTGAACAGCACGAAGCTTTTACCCGCAGAAACTGTGGAAGTAGCGGTGATGTCGCTGGAAAGGAGCGAATCAACATGTCCGAAGCCAGAAGAGCTGTCTAGAGAAGCATTGCTGGCAGGGCTGTTGATAACGTTAACCGGCTTTTCCTTGATGATCGGAATTCGCGACCATTTGGCATGGACAGATCCGACAGTGAAGAGACTGCCAAGAAGAATGATGGTGGGGGCGAGCTTCATGATCGGTTGATGGAAAATTGAGCTTGGAATGCGGAAAATGAGAAAGCCGAAAGACCAGGGTGTTCGGTTTTATTTACTGTATCACCTGACAGTTACACCACAAAGCCTCCCGGGTGTAAACATTTTTTCTGTGTCATGTGTGATGAATTAAGGCTTGATTATTCATATATGCCATATATTTTATAACAATGAAATGTCCGCGCTGCCTTGCGAGCGTCCTGCCAGAGCAAACCACTTGCTCGACCTGCGGCTTTTCCGCTAAGATTTTGCACAATTACCTTGGAAATCAATGGGTTAGGCTAGAAAGAATCACGGATGTAGCTCATTGTTTGAGGCTTGAAGACACCCGACGGGCGGAGATCGTTTTGGACGATTTCGAGCGCAGCTTTCCACAGGCTTTTTTTGCCGTTTACTTAGGTGCTTTGCCAAGCAATATGAACGTTGCAGAATTGGGTTTCTGGCTCTTGAATCAGGGAGCCTTCAACACCCACTCCGTCAGCCGTCGCAACGACTTTGGGATCATCCTGGTGATCGATCCTGTGGCCAAGACAGCTTGCTTCACCCTGGGT
Source organism: Prosthecobacter vanneervenii (assembly GCF_014203095.1). Classification (NCBI taxonomy): domain Bacteria; kingdom Pseudomonadati; phylum Verrucomicrobiota; class Verrucomicrobiia; order Verrucomicrobiales; family Verrucomicrobiaceae; genus Prosthecobacter; species Prosthecobacter vanneervenii. The sequence goes on from NZ_JACHIG010000003.1 coordinate 19,679, forward strand.
TATGCAGTCGAACACTGCTTCAGACAGCGCACCCTCTCACGCATGCTGCAAAATCTGGGCAGCCACCTGCGCAAGGGAGCCTATGGAGCTGCCATTGAGGCTTCCTGCCTGAGCGCTGGAGCGGCGCTTAAAAAATACGCCCGTAGCATGCAATGGCAGCCAGAAAGCGCCCCAGTTTCTGACTCGATGTCGGGCATTGGACTGCAACCCCTGCGAAGCGGTCATCGGGCTTCCTCACGCCCACTCTCGACACCTCCCTGATCCATCATGCCTGCCTCCTGCCCAGCTTCAGCCTTGCTGTCTCGCTCTGCTTTTGCAGGCTGTCTGGCATTACTGTGCGCGGCGACAGGCGCTGGCAGCGCGGAAGATCATCCCCTTCCCCTTCCTCAATGGAGTGAACAGGAACTCCGAACCTTCCGCGAGAGGCTGCCAATGCCGACCACACCCGGCGTACTGCCCCCCACAGATGCGGGGAGCCCCCCCGAGATCAATAAACTTCTCCGCGGACCTCTTTCGGACAAAGCCCCGCTGAATCATTTTTTTGATCAGCAAGGACATGAGCTCTCTCCTCGATTGCAAGCCGAGGACATGCGCCTCTTCATTCCTGAATCCATCCTCGGCCAGGCAGAGCCCGTAGAGGCTCCGCCTGCGCTGCTGCCGACACCGCTGTCAGCCCTGAAGGATGTCTCGTCAGAGTTTCTGGCCGCCTGCGGGCAAAATCTGCCTGGAGAATACCTCATCGACCCCGATCAGCTGGTGCCGGAAATCCAGAACCACGACATGCAGCGGCTGCTGGAGTTCCATGCCCACGACGCACGAATCAAGCTTTACGTCATGGTCATAGCCCACGACCAGAAACTGCCCGAAGGTGTCCGGCTGGAAAAAATCGCCTCAGGGAGCCTGCTCAAGACCGACGCCTGCCTGCTCATCTATCCCCAGGGCGAACCCTGGCGCACCCGGTTGTTTGTCAGCAGCTCCATCCACGGCCAGGTCTCGAGCAGTTTCCTGGGAGAAACCATCCAGGCCTGCCTGCAGGAGGCGCTGCAGACGAGCAATATCCACGACCAGCTGCGCCGCTACACCATCCACCTCTCCACGCGGCTCTTCTGGCTGCAAAAGGCCCTGGGTGCCACACCTGCGGCCGCATCAGGGAAGGAGCGCTCTCTGAAAGAATTTGCGGCTGAAGAGACCACAGCCCGCACCAAAAGTCACGTTGCCAGCCCTGCCATCATGATCTGGGGAGGTGCCGGAGCCTTGCTTTCTGGGCTGGTGGTCCTGGCGGGCCTGCGGATCAGGCGCAGCCTGAAGCTGAGAAAACTACGCCGCATCTGGGTTTTACCCGAACCCGAAACCGTTCCCCGGCTGGGGGGCGCATTTACCGGCGGGGGCGGTGCCATGATCCGATATGCATAAATATTCAATCCGTGGCAGTCCCGATCCCTGCTAGTTTTTGAACTTCAATTTGTCAAAACTAATCCTTGGATGATAATTAGTGAAATAGTCATAGTTTTGTAGTGCTTGGATGAAATGAATCCCGATACCATTCAGTTCCAATGCGGTTTCTGCCGCACCACTCTGACTGTGCCCGCACAAATGGCTGGCGTATCGGGGCCGTGCCCTAGTTGTGGGCAGACGGTTACTTCTCCATCCGCCCCCCCTGCAGCAGCAGCGGCACCGCAGTGGGCTCAGCCTCCTGCAGCAGCTCCACAGCCTTCATGGCCCCCCGCTCCTCTCTCTTCAATGCCAGGTGAGACCTCGGCACCTGGAATGGGAATGCCAGCCGCGCAGGCAAACACTGGCCTGCCACCCAGACGCGCACCGGGGCAGCCTCCACTTACGACCTCCATCAACTCGCCTGCGAATCTTATGCCCTGGGCTTCTGCACCGGGCGCAACTGCAGGTGTCAGTTCTCCGGGGCCTGCAGTCGATTTACCTGGTGGCGGAATGCCAAATCAGTCCCGCCTCATCCCCGGATCCCCTCCTCTTCCCAACATGGGCCCGCAGGGAAATGCAGGTGCAGGCATGCTGGGCATGCCCTCATCACTGCCAGCAGGCTCTCTGCTTGGGAGAGAAGTGTCAGCTGTGCCACTGACAGCCATGACGCAGCCGCTCCAAGCTAACGGCAGCCCCCCGTTGAGCCTAGGTGGAGCCATGCACCCAGACGCCCAGCCAGCGGCACCGATGTCCCCGCTGCCTGCTGGCCGCAGCATTGCCAGCTTGCGTGCCCCGCGTGGCACAAATTTTATCAGGCTGGCTTTCGCAGCTCTCTTCCTCCTGGGATTTCTAGGGCTCGTGGGCTTTCTGCTGAAAGATTACATCCCCGGACTTATTCCCAGCCTGACTGGACATGATCTGACCGAGGAAAGCGCGAAGTCAGGCTCGACACTCAAGCCTTCGATTCCATCTGCAACGGGCCCGCTCACCTCTTCCCCTTCCAAACCAGCGGAAGCGCCAGCAGATAAAACCACAGCTTCAACATCAGCCACTGGCGACGGCAAGACCGATCCGAGGCCCATCACTGTGGGATTTGATCCCCAGGAGCCTGTAACTTCGACGCCAAAGGTCAGTCCGGCACAAGGCTCCACAGCGATGGCCTCAGCCAGCACCACCAGCCCGCCTGCTGCAGCAAATGGCACCGCGATGGCAAACGCCGCTACGTCGACTCCCACGCCCACAACCCCAGGAGCCCTGCTCGAAGTCCCTCCCACCCCGACACCGAATACCGCTGCAGCCAACAATCCAGCGGTGGCCCCGTCGGGACTTGGCGAGGCACAAGCCATCGAGGAAGAGGGCATCCCTCCTGCCGCCAAGCCAGCAGCAGATGCGATCAAAAAGTTTCTCGCCGCCAAGAATCTGAGCGAGAGGTTGCAGTATACGCTGGGCGCAGACCTCATGAAGCCGCTGATGGAGCGCTACTACGCACGCTCTCCTGAGGGCCCCATCACAGTGGATCGCATTCAGTTTGTCCGCATGGATCCCAATCCCGAACTGGGAACCGGCAGGCATTGCATCCTGAGTCTGGAAAACAAGACCTGGGAGTTTCCGGTGCCAGTGATGCTTGAGGAGAAGGATGATGGCTTCAAAGTGGATTGGATTGCCTTTGTAGAGTTCAAGGACCGCATGCTGGAAAAGTTTTTCCAGTCCTATCAGGAAGGCAAAGCTCGCTTCCACGTCGGAATCATTCGCCACCACTACTTTGAAGACGGTGTGCCCAACCTCGACCACAAGGACGTCTTCCGCATCAGCCCTGCCCCGCCCAACTCCTTCCAAGCTTCCGTATTCCTGGACAAAGACTCGCCGCTCGCCGTCGAACTACGCACCATGCTCCCCTGGGAGACTCATGTCTGGGCCGTGGTGGAGCTGGAATGGAAAAAACTGGGCTCCCAGCAGTGGGTGGAACTCAGTGCCGTGCCGCAGATGCACTGGTATTCCCTGCCCATGACGACCGCCAAGGCCATCCCCGCCCCTCAGAAAGCAGGGCCGGTGGAAGACGACATCCCTCCTGGTATTACTAAAAACGGCAAACGCGGCAAGTCCTCGGAGGTCAAGCCTGCGGAGCCCCCGCCTGGCATCCGCAAATCCACCCCCGATCTTCCGGCCACGATCAAGCGCCCGCTGCCAGCAGGACGCTGAACCGGCTTCTCCAAAGCTGAAGAAAGTAAGGTGTAATGAGAGCGGAGTGTCCCGCTTTCTGACTTTGAGCTTCAGATCAGCTCACTTCCAGTCTGCCTGTGCTGTCACCCACCTTCTCCGCAGGAACTCCCAGGCGGTCCAGCATCGAGAGGTAGAGATTTGTCATCGGAGTCTCACCGGGCAGCACGATGCGCTTTCCAGGAGTGAAGGTTCCGCCCGCACGTCCTGCCACCAAGATAGGGAGGTTGTCGTGATTGTGGCGATTGCCGTCACCAATACCGCCGCCAAAGACGATCATGGAATTATCCAGCAGGGTGCTGTCCCCTTCCTTGATCGACTTCATCTTGTCGAGGAAATAGCCGAACTGACGCAGGTAGAACTGGTCGATTTTGGCGATCTTGGCCAGCTTCTGAGGGTCGCTCTGGTGGTGGGAGAGGGAATGATGGGCATCAGGCACACCCAGCTCAGGGAAGCTGCGGTTGCTGCCATCATGAGCCAGCATGAAGGTGGAAAGGCGCGTGGTATCCGTCTGGAAAGCCAGAACCATCAGGTCAAACATCGTATGGATGTGCTCTTCGTAAGAATCGGGGATTCCTGCCGGGATCTTTACATCGGGCATCTGGCCTGCAAACTTCTCCGCACGCTCGATCCGCAGCTCGATGTCGCGCACGGAGGAGAAGTATTCGTCCAGCTTTCGGCGGTCGCTGGCGTCCACCTTGCCCTGAAGGCTCTTGGCTTCGTCGAGAACAGTGTCGAGAATGCTCTTCTGCATGCGCTTGGCGCGGGCGGCTTCCGGTCCGTTGCCCGCCGTGGCTCCAAGGCCAAACATGCGTTCAAAGACAAGACGCGGGTCCATCTCCGGAGCCATGGGCATGGTCTCGTTTTTCCACGCCAGATTGAACTGGTATGCGCAGGAGTAGCCGGAGTCGCACTTGCCCGAACTGCGCTGGCCGTCCGTGCTGAGCTCCAGCGAGGGCAGGCGCGTGAGGTGGCCGATTTTTTGCGCGGCGATCTGGTCCACAGAGATGCCGAGGTGAATATCTGCGCCGGCAGTCTTCTTGGGCATGCACCCAGTGAGGAAGGTGGCCGTCGCACGGGCATGGTCACCGCCGCCGTTGCCGTGGCTGCGGGCAAAGTCCTGCATCAGCCCGGAAACCACCATGAAGTCATCACGATGCTTGGCGAGCTCCTGCAGCGAGGGTGAAAGCTGGTAGGTCGTGCCTTCTCCCGTGGGCATCCACTGCTCCACATTCACTCCATTAGGGATATACATCCAGGCAGCGCGGATCGGCTTGGCCGCAGGTTTTGTGGCGGCAAAGGCACGCGTGCCCAGCGACTCCAGAAATGGCAGGGAGAGCATGGTCCCCAGCCCCCGCAAAACTTTGCGGCGGCTGAGCGAGTGTGCGGCTAGGGAGGTTTCACGAAACTCGTTCATATGATTTATCTACGCCTGGCAGTGACGAAACTTTCGCCCCAGAAGGCGTGACGTAAGGCTGCCACAAAGTAGTTGAAATTCCAGCGCGAAGCGGCCCGATTAGGACTTCACCCCCAAACACTGTTCCCTATCAAACCATGAAGCACACTCGCCTTCTTCTCACCACCCTCGCCTCACTAGCCCTTTCCGCGTTCGCCCAGGACGCCGGCGTCGCCACCATCGAGCTCAAGCCAGACAGCAAGAACCCGCTGGGCTACGACAAGACCGAACTGAGCGTGAAGGCCGGCCAAAAGGTGAAGCTCACACTCAACAACACAGGCAGCATCGCCCCGCAGCCGCACAATTTCCTCCTGCTGAAGCCCGGCAAGCTCGATGCCGTCGGCGCTCAGGCCAACGCCATGCTGGCTGATCCTCAAGGCATGGCCAAGAACTACATCCCCGAGGCAGCCAAGGCTGACATCGTGGTCAACACCAAGCTCGTGCAGCCCAACCAGAGCGAGACCATCGAATTCACCGCTCCTGCCGAAGCAGGCGACTATCCTTTCATGTGCACCTTCCCCGGCCATTGGATGCTGATGCGCGGCGTGATGCACGTGACCAACTAAATTTGAGCCAACACCAGCTGCAAACACCATGAGATCCCTCCTTATCCCCGCGTTCATCGCCCTGTTTTCACTCACAACCCTTGTTCGTGGCGAGGAGGGAACCCTCAGCGTCAACGGCCTCGCTTTCAAGTTTGCCTCCCCGTGGGCCGAAGTGCAGAGCACGGGCATGTTCCGTGCCGGCACCCTGGCTGCCACAGTGGATGGAGCCGAGAAACCAGTGGAAGCTATTTTCTACAGCTTTCCCGGCCCCGGCGGCGGCGGTGACACCGAGGCTAATGTGAAGCGCTGGCTCGGCCAGTTTCAGGGCACTCCAGAATCCAAGCGCGAAGAGCTTGATGCTGGCGGCAGCAAGATCACCCTGGTAACGGCCACCGGCACCTACAATGACGGCCCCCCCATGGGAGCCAAGACGCCCCGGGAAAACTACACGCTCATCGCAGCGATCGTTCCCTCAGGCGAATCCAACATCTTTGTGAAACTCACGGGTCCCAAGGACGCCATCGCCAAACTGGCGGAAGGTTTCAAAAAGATGGTGCTCAGTCCCTTTGCCAAATAAACTAGGCAAACAGATCTTAAGACACACATGAAGCGGGTGGGAAACCACCCGCTTTTTGTATTTATTAGCAAAAACCAGACCCTTCCATGATGAAACATTGAGTGAGTCGAGAAAAAGGGTGGCCAAAAAAACAAAAACAGACTTGGCACGCGCCATGCTCAGGTCTGTTTCGGAGTCAAAATCCACACCCTGAATTATGCTGAAAATCAACCACCCTCGAACCTGGCGCAGCATGGCACTTGCTGCGGTAGTTGCCCTCACCACATTTGCAATCACACCCGGCGATGCCCGAGGTCAGACTGCAGAACCGGCACCCGCTGCCGCCCCCGCCCCGGCCGCCGCTCCTGCGGCAGCACCTGCTCCGGCTCCCGCCGCTGCCGAACCTGCCGCCGCCACCTTGGAACAACGTGTTTTCGACCTCGAAAAATACGTGACCAATGGTCAGGCTGGCAAAGATGGTGACAAGACGTGGAAGTCCAACATCGGTGGGCAGCCTGGTCCTGGCCACAATGCCTGGCAGATGGTCAGCACCGCGCTGGTGATTTTCATGACTCTCCCCGGCCTCGCGCTGTTCTACGGCGGTCTGGTCCGCAAGAAGAACGTTCTCTCCGTGATCGCTCAGTGCATGGGCATCGCCGGTCTGGTCACCATCCTGTGGTGGGCCTGCGGCTACAGCCTCTCCTTCGGAGCTGGCAATGCCTTCATCGGTGATCTCTCCTTCAAGATGCTCGAAGGTGTCTCCCCCTATGCCGCAGGTGCTGGCTACTGGTGGATCTCCGACGTCATGTGGGCCATGTTCCAGCTGAGCTTCGCCATCATCACCCCTGCCCTCATCATCGGCGCCATCGCCGAGCGCATGAAGTTCATCGCGGTGCTGGTCTTCGTGACTCTCTGGATGTTCGCCGTTTACTTCCCCTTCGCCCACATGGTGTGGAGCACGACTGGTTTCATGTGCGGTCCGCTTAACCCGGGCGCCACGATCAAGGCCATCGACTTCGCTGGCGGCACCGTCGTTCACATGACCTCCGGCTGGAGCGCCCTGGTGCTCTGCCTCCTGCTCGGCAAGCGCAAAGGTTTTGGCAAGGAGCCGATGGCTCCCCACAGCATGGTTCTCTGCGCTGTCGGCACCGGCATGCTCTGGGTCGGCTGGTATGGTTTCAACGCCGGCTCCGCTCTGGGTGCTGACGGCATCGCTTCCAACGCCTTCATGACCACCACGCTGGCCGCCGCCACCGCTGGCTTCGTCTGGGCTGTGGCTGAGTGGATCCTGAAAGGCAAGCCCTCAGTGCTTGGCTTCTGCTCCGGCATCGTGGCAGGTCTGGTGGTGATCACCCCTGCTGCAGGCTTCGTGACCGCCAACTCCGCCATGATCATGGGTGTGGCCGCTGGCATCGTCCCCTTCATTGCCGTCGCTTACCTGAAGAACATCCTCGGCTACGACGACGCCCTCGACACCTTCGGTGTGCACGGCGTTGGCGGAACGATGGGTGCCATCCTCACGGGTGTGTTTGCTGATGAGAAGGCCAACTCCGTGGTCGCCGGACTCAAGGACGGCCTCCTGATGAACCAGTTGAAGGCCGCCGGCCTGACGATCGCCTGGAGCATCGCCGCCACCCTCGTCATCACCATCATCGTGAAGATCGTGGTTGGCCTCCGCCCCGAGCCCGAAGTGGAAAGCCAGGGCCTCGACCTTGCCGAACACGGCGAGTCCGGTTACGAGCACTAATCTGCGGCAGGACAAGATCCTGCTTCCCCAAAACCGGGCTGATTTCTCAGCCCGGTTTTTTTATGCCCCTAGGCCCGACTGTTGAGACCAAGATTGGAATGCTGCGACCTCAGTTAAAGACATTCTTGCTTTACCTAAACAGCAGCATCAGCAGCACACACATGAGTCCATTGTTGAGCGCACGTGCCGTCATCGGAGCGATGAGGCTGTGCTGCGGGTGTAATACCACGAGTCCTTGAAAACGGGTCTGCAATTCTGTCGCCGCAGGCATGGCGTGCATCTGGATTTGGAGTGCGGTCGCGCAGATGCAAGGCGCAGGCCTGCATCGGAGCTACCGCTTTCGCGGGGTCGTGAAGGTTCTTCGGCCTCAGCCAGCTGTCCGGCCTGCGGAGCCGAGCGAAGCGAACCGGAGCGTAGCGGAGATAGCCGAAGGCAAACAGACGACTGAAAGGAGCCCGTAGGGTGAGCGAAGCGAATCAAAGCGGTAGCTTCGTTCGTTCCTCACTGCGCGACCGCACTCCAAATGGGACGCTGCGCTTTCAGGCCCCAGAACCTGCGGCACGCTCATGCACTTACGGGCTATCGCCACACCCATCCCACGATCCAAGATAGCGGACCAGCCATTCCACTTGTTATCCGAGGAAGACTCTGAGTCTGTGATCCTGTGAAGACTCGTTTTCAACTACCAGTGGTATAAACACAAACAGTGTGCAAAAGAGCGCAACTGCCTCCAGCATTACGCCGCCCTAGTCACGGCTCCACTTGCAAGCGTCAGGCTCGTTTTCCCAGAACGTCAGCGCATCAAGATTCAGATCAGCACGCCTAAACCGAGCGCCGCAGCAGCCATCCCCAGCTAAACCACCGCCTGCCGCTCTTGCCCTCTCAACGAGCAGCAGCCATAATGAGGCATGACACGCACCATTCTGGCCATCGGCGCGCATTATGACGACTGCCCTTTCGGTATCCCCGGAACTCTGCTGCGGGCCGTGCAGAAGCATCAGCGGGTGGTCATTCTGAGCCTGATCGGTGACTACACCAACTGGCCACCCGTCAAAGGCAGGGAGCAGGGACTGCTAGAGCTCTCCAAGCAACTGGCTGCTGAGCGTGGCATCGAGATGCGTTTTCTAGGCTACAAGAGCCTGGGCTTTGAGCCCACGCTGGAAACCAAGCGAGCGGTGGCTGAAGTGGTGGCGGAGGTGAAGCCGGACACGGCTTTCATGCTGTGGCCGCGTGACCGCCACCCCGATCATGAAGCGGCGAGCGCCATCTGCCATGCCGCCTTGTATCAGCCAGCGAGACTGCTGGGAAGGGATGATGTGAAGTCTCCCTCGAAGGTCTTCTGGTATGACAATGGTCCCGGACACACCATCGGCTTCGAGCCGGACACGTTTGTCGATGTCACGGCCGAATGGCCTGCCGCCAGTGAATGGCTGGGCCGCCTGATGGCCTACGTGCGCAAGGAGGACTATGATCCTGCGAAGGCGGATGCTGCCATGGAGACGAAGAGCGTGCTTTCGCGTTATCGTGGGCTGACCTGTGGAGCCAGATATGCAGAGGCTTTCAAAAGCGTGAAGCCTGTGGTGAACGCGGAATTTTGAGATACCACCCTGAGGGTGGTACCCCCGGTAGGATTCGAACCTACGACAAATTGATTAAGAGTCAACTGCTCTACCAACTGAGCTACGGAGGCATTTGTGTCCAGCCACATAAGTGACCGGATCATCAAAGGGGACGAGAGCTTTAATCGAGTCTGGGCTCTGTGCAAGTGAGTTTTTGATGTTGAGGGCCAACTTTCTGCGGCTTCCGTCGGCTGATGTGGTTTCAAAGCTGGTTTTCCAGGTGTTTTCCTGGCAGAGCCGTGCTACTCCGCCTGCATGCGTGCGCTGCTGCTCCTAGCTCTTCTTTCTCTGCAAACCTCCCAAGCGGCCGAACTGCCGCTGACGATCACTCTGGGCGGGCAGCCAGGGCCTTACTCGATTCCAAGATGGAAAAGCGACTGGCCGGGGTGCCAATTCGAAGGCGGCATTGCCCAAGGGCGTGTGGAGGTGGTGCAGAGTAATGCACTCAAGTGGCTGCGGGTAAACTTTGCCGTGGGAAAGATCGGACCCGAGCAGGGCGGTGCTGGCTGGCGCATGCCCTTTGGGAAGCATGAGGAGGCGGTGCTCAGCTACACGATGCGATTCAGCAAAGATTTTGATTTCGTCAAAGGCGGCAAGCTGCCGGGGCTCTGCGGCGGGCCGGAAAACGTGAGCGGCGGTCGAAGGGCCACGGGCACGAACGGCTTTTCGGCGAGGCTGATGTGGCGCAAAGAAGGGCGCGGTGAAGCCTACGTGTACCACAAAAATCAAAAGGGAGACTATGGCGACAGCTTTGCCTTCCCGTCTGATTTTCGCTTTCCCACCGAGGTTCCGATTCTGGTGAGGATCTCCGTGACGATGAACACCATGGGAAAACGTGATGGCACGCTCTCCGTGTGGATCGATGGCAAGCGCCTGGTGAAGAAAACGGACATGGAATGGCGCACGGTGGACAGCTTTGGCGTGGATGGTCTTTACTTTGAAACCTTCCACGGCGGCGGCGATTCCTCATGGGCGCCCACGCATGCCTGCTGGGCGGAGTTTACGGAGATGAAGGTCGTTCCTTGAGTGCATGCTTTAATAGAAAAAATAAAGTGGCGGATGACTTGCGCCATCCGCCACGGTTTCAAGGTATTTGGGGGTTAGAAGAGGCTCAGTCGCGTGGAGGTTGAAGCATTGACCGGCAGCCCCACACGGGCATTGACGCGTGCATCAACACCTGCAGGCCGCGGTGCGGGCCGCGCATAGTAAGTGGGGTGACGGCGGTCATGATCATAGCCGTAGCCGCTGCGGTAGTAGGCCGGAGGCGGTGGCGTACGGTAGGCATAGCCAGGGCGTGCTCCCACATAGCCGCCGCCATCCACATAGGTGGTGCAGCTGGAGAGCATCATGATGAACAAACCAAGGCCGAGGATGTGAAGAGAGGATTTCATAACAAGGATGTGGTTATTCTGTCGCCTTGTTAGAAAAGCCTCTGCGGCGGGGCGTTGAAAAAGACGGGCAACAAAACCCAAGGTCGGACGCAGGAAAAAGAAGTCCCAGAATTGAGGTGGAGCGTATGTGCCGCCCCTGACGAGGGGTTATTTCACCTCGATCAGCTGAACGGCGTCTGCGCCCACAATGCCATCGGTGTCCTTGTTGCTGATGGTGATGACGGCGGGCTTGCCCGCGCTAAAGATGTAGGTGCCCAGGCTGATGAAGAGGTCGTCGATGGCTGGGGCTTTGCGTTGGTTCACCATCACTGTGTCCGTACCGCCAGCGTGTTCGATGCGCACGGGGACGTTGCTGGCACGGTTGGTCGCAGAGACATAGGATATGCGGACGTCATACTTGCCTGAGGACGGAACCTTGATGCGGTAGGTGATGGTCTTGGCACCTTTCTCGGTGTTGGCATCGTGGAAGCTCGAGCCATCCACCGGTGCTCCATAGGAGCTGGCGGTCCAATGCCCCATTCTTTCGGCAAACTCTTCCGTCATGATAATACCTGGCAGCTTGGCTGAGCGGATCATCTTGGCCATGGCGGCGAGTTCGAGCACGGCTTTTTGTTCCAGCAGTTTCTTCTGCAAGGCGGGTACATCGATCTTCTGCACCGGGGTGCTTGCTTTGAGCGCCATCACAGCGGCAAGACCTGAGGCCTGGCCCAGAGCCATGTACACGGGCTCCATGCGCAGCGAGCAGTAGGCGATGTGGCTGGCGGAGAGGCATACCGGGACGAGCAGGTTTTCGCACTCCACCTGCTTGGGGGTCAGGCTGCGGTAGGGGATCTGGTAGGGCAGCGCTGGGGTGTCCTGAAAGCTCCCTTCATCCCGCACCGTGCCGTCTTCGGCCAGGATGCGCTGCACGATATGGCAGTCGATGAGGAAGCTGCCCATGCCGACGGAGTCGTTTTTGAAGATGTCGGTCTGCAGGTCTTTCTGCACCATGACGTAGTCGCCGATCATGCGACGGCCTTCGCGGATGTAGAGGGCGTAAGGCCAGTGGGCGTTGTCGGCGAACTCGTCTTTGCATAGCCCCCAGGAGTTCGCCTGATCGCGCAGGCTCTGTGGCACGCGCTCATCGTGGCCGAGGAACCACAGCATGCCCTGGATGAAGTCGGTGTGGTCCTGCCAGATGCGTGCGCGGGTGGCGGCATCGCCATCGGGGTAGTCGAAATTGGCGCCGGGGTAGTCGGTGGAGAAAAGCCCCTGCGCATTGAGGTCGTATTTGCCATTGGCGGTTTTACCAAGATGGAACAGGCGACCAAAGCGGATGCCGGGGAAAGCCTGGATGAGGCGCAGCAGCAGCTCGTAGTGTGCAGCGTCGTAGCTGGCGGGTTTGGGGAAAGGAATTTTGATGTCCTCCCGCTGCGTGACGCAGATGCGGAAGTTGTAGCTCTGGGTACGTTTGTCAGCGCTGCCAGGGGTGAGCTTGGAGTCTGGAAAGACGCCGTAGATGGGCTTTCCCTGAGCATCCAAGCCGGAGATGCTCACGGGGGTGCCGTGGATGTAGCTCGGGCCTTTGCCACCGATGCTTGGGCAGTCGCTCTCCATCACCTCTACGGTGCGCGGGCGGATGGGCATGGGGTGGTAGCCTGCCAGCGGCTCGTCATACTGTGCGGTGCTTTCGCGACCGACGATATAGCTTACCTTGGCTGCTGCCATGAGATCACCCTCATAGCTGGCGTCGATGAATTCTTTGCCGTGGTAGGTGGTGCCATCAGTGGTGGTCAGGCTGGTGATGCGTGCGCCGTCTTTGGAGATCGACTTGAGCGCCTGCGCTGTGATCACCTTCACGCCGGCTTCTTTGAGCATGGCCTGGAAAGCGGCCATATTGGCAGCCGGCTCGGCATACCACATGGGTGTGTCTGGCTTCAGTGCCGCAGCACGCGCGAAGTACTCACGGGGAAAGCCGCCGATAGTCTCCTGCTTGCCCACGTCTGTGCTGGTCAGCCCACCTGTCACCATGCCGCCGATCCACTGGGTGGGTTCAATCACCACCACGGAAGCTCCCTCTCGTGCGGCGGTGATTCCCGCACCCAGTCCTGACGGAGTGCCGCCGTAGATGACGAGATCAAAATCTGCTGCGCAGATGGATGAAGTGAGGCCGAGAAACAGAAACAAACGATGCAAAGACATGAGGTGAAAAGAGAGCATGCGGCCCCGCCATGCATCTGTTTTTCACCTCACAGCATCAATCTAAAGGATTACTGCTTGGCGAAGGCTTCATAGGCCTCTGCGACCTTGCCTTCCTTCTCGTCTCCCTTGTGGAAGTAGAAGAGATGGCGCAGCAGGGTGTATTCACCTTTTTTCAGCTCATAAGCGCCATCAGGGGCGTTCTTGTCCAAGGCCTTGGTGCCGAAGGGATTGGCGGTGAAAAGGCCGTAGGTGCGCACGTGCCAGGGAGTGGGGAAGCGGAAGCTGGAGGGGTGGTTCAGCATGGCCACGCCGAGCTTCTCTCCGCCCACGGTGCCGTAGTAGTCGCACCACTTGGCGCGCTTGCCCCAGGCATCGGCGTCGGTCAGGCCTTCGCTGCTGATGATGTGGCCGCTGCCTTTTTTGTTTTTCTCGATCTCGACTGCCATCTCGGTGGGCACGCGGATGCTGAGGCCGGCGTCCTTTTTGTCTTCGAAGTTTACGGGGCCTTCGGTGGCGAGGAGGATCTGCTTCATCTCGATGCTTCGGGTGCCTTCACCCGCGGTGAAGATCATGGTGCGCTCTTCTTCCAGGTACTTTTTGCCGCTGGGGTCGAGGTAGTCGATGATGGAGACGAGCACAGCAGAGTCTGGCTTGGCTTCGAGGGTTTTGAATTCGCGGTGCTTCTCGCTGCCCAGCGATTTCACACGGTCAGCAGTCTTGGCGGATTCGCCAAAGGTGGCGCGCTCGGCCCAGGACTCGATGCCATTGATGCCCTCGTGGCCAAAGCAGATGCCACGATGATGCGGGTGGTCGTGCTGCTCGCCCTCGACATTGGCCATCGGGTAGTTGCGGGTCATCTGCTTGCCAGTGGGGCCAAAGACAGGGGCGAGGTAGGGCTTGTTGGCCTGATCCACGACGTATTCGGCGAAGACCTGCCCGTCCACCTTGACGATGGCACCGCCTGTGGCGGTTTTTTCAACGGAGAACTGGGCCGCGCTGGCGAGCGAGGTGAGGAGGAAAGAGGCGAGGAGGAGTTTCATGAGTGGTGGCAGAGAACGTGGGGGAGATTGGAATGCTTTCGGCGGAGATCAATTCCAGCCGCGGAAGAATTCGAGGGCCGTGTGGGTGGTGTCTGCCGCCACTGCTTCCACCGGCTCGCCCCGCAGGGTGGCGATGGCGCGGGCGGTGTCCGCCACGTAGGCGGGCTCGCAGCGTTTGCCGCGGTGCGGCATGGGTGCCAGATAGGGCGCGTCGGTTTCGAGCATGTATTTCCCGGCAGGAACAGCGCGTGCGGTATCGGCCATGAAGCCCGGGTTTTTAAAGCTGACGATGCCGGTGAAGGAGATGAGGTGGCCGCGCTCCAGCAGGGGCTGTGCCTGTTCCAGCGTGCCGGTGAAACAGTGGAAGACGCCGCGAAGGCGGTCGCTGAACGGCAGGACGAGCGCGGTGAGGTCTTCCCAGCTTTCGCGATTGTGCAGGATGACGTTCAGCTTCAGTTCTGCTGCGAGTTCGAGCTGTGCAGTGAGCACCCGGGCCTGGTGCGCTTTCCAGTCGGCCAGGGCAAAGCCCTCGGGCGGGGCGTGGAAGTAATCGAGACCGATCTCGCCGATGGCGCAGACTTTGGGATGCCGGGCCAGCGTGCGCAGTTCGTCGATCCAGGAGTCGCCGCTGACCGTGTCGGCATCACACGGATGAATGCCGACAGCCACTCGCACATCGGGTTCGTTTTCGGCCAGGGCGAGCAGCTTGCGGGCGTTTTCAAGATCCGTGGCGGGAGCCACCATGCGAGAGACGCCTGCAGCGCGTGCGCGCTCCAGCACGGCGGGCAGGTCGCCGTCGAACTGTCTGCTGCCGAGGTGGGTGTGCGTGTCGAAAAACATGGTCTGCGCCTTCGCATTTTGGGGACGGGTGTCAAGCCTCGTGAATTACTCCTTTTCCTGGGGGCTTTGTTCATGCTAAACCACACACATGCCACTCCGCCGACTGCCTCTGGTTTTGCTCTGCCTGCCAGCCTTTCTCAGCGCCGCTCCAGAGGATTATTTTGGCATCCGTGTGATCGATGAGCACACCGGGCGTGGCGTGCCGTTGGTCACGCTGGAAACGACCAACCATATCGCGCTGACGACAGACAGCGCAGGGTGGATCGCATTCAATGAACCCGGGCTGATGAATCGGGCGGTGTATTTCAATGTTCAGGGCCCTGGATACACGATGCCGAAAGATGGATTTGGTTTCACCGGAGTGCGACTGAAGCCTGTGGCCGGAAAGTCCGTGGAGGTGAAAGTGCTGCGAACCAACATCGCTGAACGCCTGTGCCGGCTGACAGGACAGGGCATTTATCGCGACAGCACCCTGCTGGGGCACGAGCCGCCGCTACCCAGCCCCAATCTCTCGGCGGATGTGATGGGCCTGGATTCTGTGCAGGTGGTGCCGTGGAAGGGGCGCTACTTCTGGATCTTTGGCGACACGCTGCGACCCAACTACCCGCTGGGAAATTACCACTCCACGGCTGCTTGGAGCGATGCGCCCGACAAAGGCGGGCTGGAGCCCGAGCACGGCATCCACTTTGAGTACATCACGGATGAGAACCGCGCCGTGGCCAAAATGATTCCGCTGGAGGAGCCCGGCGCTGTGTGGCTCTTTGGCATGCACACCGTGATGGATGGTCAGGGCAAAGAACACCTCATGGCGCACTATTCCCGGTGGCGCGATCTGGGCAAGCGCCTGGAGCACGGGCTGGCGGAGATGGATGAAGCGAGCGGGCGCTTCCGGCGCATTGCGGTGCTGGGAGATGAGTTTGAGTGGCAGCACCCGCTGGGCAATGCCGTGTGGGTGAAAGGGGCGGACGGAGACTGGATCTATTTTTCCACGCCTTACTGCCGCACACGGGTGAAGGCAGATTATGATTCCGTGCAAAACACCTCGGCGTATGAGGCGCTGGCGTGGTCTGCTGAAAGTGACGATTACGTGTGGCAAAAGGCGCTGCCGCCCACGACGCAGAAAGATGAGGAGAAGCTGATCGCGGAAAAGAAAATGCCCGCTGAAAAGGCACGAATGCAGGTGGTGGATGCCCAGACAGGAAAGCCGGTGCGACTGCATGCCGGCAGCATGCACTGGAACAAGCACCGCGAGCGCTGGATCATGATTGCCGTGCAGCAGGAGGGCGGAGACTCCTATCTCGGAGAGGTGTGGTATGCCGAGGCAAAGCAGATCGACGGCCCCTGGCGAAAGGCGGTCAAAATTGCCACACACCCGAAGTACAGCTTCTACAATCCGAGCCATCACGCTTTCTTCGATCAGCAAGATGGTCGCCTGATCTATTTTCAGGGGACCTACGCCGAGACCTTCTCCGGCAATCCTGTGGCGACGCCACGCTACGACTACAATCAGATCCTTTACCGCCTCGATCTAGATGATGAGCGGCTGAAGGCGGCGCGAGTGGAGTAGCCAGTACGCGTGACGAAAAAGGCACACGTGCAGCCTTCACGCTGCGGGCGGATGCGCCATTCATGGTGGCATGGAATCACGGCGCTGGGAGGATTGGCTGGTCTTCATTGGAAGGGCAGGCATCGGCATGCTGGCATGGCTGGGGCAGCTTACCGCGCTGATGCGTGAGCTGTTCATCGGGCTGCGCAGTGGTGTATGGCGGCTGAAGCTGGTGGGGCAGCAGATCGTGGCGATCGGTTATGGCTCGCAGCTGGTGGTGGTGGTGACGGGGGCTTTCACAGGGGCCGTGTTTGCCTTTCAATCGTATGCCAAGTTCAAGGAGTTTGGCATTGAAACGACTGTGGGAGCCATTGTCTCTGTGGCGCTCTGCCGGGAGCTGGGGCCCGTGCTGGCGGGGCTGATGGTGGCCGGGCGCGTGGGTGCAGCGATGGCGGCGGACATCGGCACGATGAAAGTGACCGAGCAGATCGACGCCCTGCGAGTGATGGGCGTGCATCCGGTGGACTATCTGGTGCTGCCGCGCTTTCTGGCCATGTGCATCTCCATGCCGCTGCTGGTGGCGGAGAGCATCTCCTTTGGGCTGATGGCCTCCTATGCCCTCATCGTATACGGCTTTGATGTGCCGGGCAGCTGGTTCTGGGGACACGTGGTGGAGCATACCGAGGTGCTGGATGTGGGCATCGGCATGTTCAAAGGCTGGGTGTTTGGCATCATCATCACACTCATCAGCTGCCATCAGGGGCTGGGGGCGGAGAATGGCGCGGTGGGCGTGGGCCTGGGGACGACGCGGGCAGTGGTGTACTCATCCCTGGCCATTCTGATCTCAAATTTCTTCCTGACGATCGCGCTGAACTACGTGTCGCCATTGGGGTCGGAGCCTTGAGGATTGATCAATGTTTCGAGCCCGAGGCTTCTTGCGTTTTGATCCACTGAATGCCTAGCGGAATGCCCTCATTCAGCATGGAGTCGTAATGATCGCCGGTGGACACTTCGACATGCTTGACTGTCTTGCCTGCCTTCTGCAGACGTTCAACATAGGCGTTGATGCTGGCAGGTGGGATCTTGGAATCATCCAGCGCATTGAAAAGCAGGGTCGGACAGTTAATTTGCTCCGCATTACGGAACGGTGAGTTTTCCTCGACAAATCTGCGAAACCCTGGGACGCCGCTGTCGAGTTGAGAGATGACTTTGGCACCGTAGTGTTTCTCCAGATCGGTTGCGGGTGCGTAGGCGATGCAGCCGCGCAGCGAGGGCAATTTTTGAGCGAGATTCAATGCCACGACAGCAGCGGAGCTATGGCCGACGGCATAGACTGAAGAGGTGCTGAGAAAGGAATGTTTTGCTCTGGCCAGTTGCAGCGCCGCAGCGGCATCCTTGAGGCCGCCCTGGCTTTGAATGAAAGAAGAGATGGCTTTGATGACACCTGCATCGGTAACTGGATCATCAGGCCATGGGCCGCTCAGACTGTAGGCCACGACGGCAAAGCCTGCTTTCACATAGGGCAGGTGCTCGGGCACATCGCCATCTCCCAGAGCCATTCCGTGAAACATGCGCGTACCAGCCGCTGCGATCAGGATGCAGGGAATGGAGCCCCCTTTCATGGTGGAGGAATGATAGACCCATACCTGATTGCCGTTCTCAGCGATCTTGTATTCTTTCCGAACGATGTCCGCGGGAATAACAGCACTGTTTTCGGACGCCGATAACTGGGCCGACGATGTCGATGTTGCTAGGACAAAAACGGAAAGAACAGACACAATAAGTCTCATGACATCTGAGGCTAATGGGCTGCCAGAACGGCCACAATGCAAAAGTAGGAGGCATGCTTCTTTCTTGCTCTTTTTGAGGCAGCCCGGTAGCCTCGCATGGAAATTCAACCAACCAACCCAACCATCCCATGTCTGCAAATCTTGCTGAAATGCTCGGTACGATGATTCTGGTGCTCCTGGGCGACGGTGTCGTCGCCAACGTGGTGCTCAAGCAAACCAAAGGCAACAATGCCGGCTGGATCGTGATCACCGCAGGCTGGGCATTGGCTGTGGCGATAGCGGTTTACTGCGTCAACTCCATCAGCGGTGCGCATTTGAATCCTGCGGTGACTCTCGGGCTGGCGGCCATTGGCAAATTCAGCTGGGCAATGGTTCCAGGGTACATCACCGCACAGCTGGTGGGTGGTTTCCTCGGCGGCATTCTCGTCTGGCTGGCCTACCTGCCACACTGGCCAGCAACAGAGTCTGCCGGGGACAAGCTGGCGGTCTTCAGCACCGGCCCTGCCATTCGCCATACGGTTGGAAATGTGGTCTGCGAAGTGATCGGCACCGCGATGCTGATGCTCGGCATCCTGGCCATCCTCTCTCCTGCCAATTTGGTGCCGAATTCCGGCTTCGACAAAGGCCTGGCCCCGGCGCTCGTCGGTCTGCTGGTGGGCTCGATTGGTCTTTCGCTCGGTGGCCCCACCGGCTATTCACTCAACCCCGCACGCGACCTCGGCCCGCGCATCGCCCACTTTGTGCTGCCCATTCCTGGCAAAGGCGATTCCGACTGGGGCTATGCCTGGATTCCAGTGGTGGGTCCGATCATTGGCGGAGTCGTCGGAGCGCTGGTTTATAAGGCGCTGTGGGAGGCTGCGTGATGGTCTTGCAGCGTCAGCCATATCGATTATCTTCACCCAACATGCTGGAGGATGCAAAATGACCCCGGAGCAATTCGCAGCGCAGATGCGTCAAGCACGCTTGAAGTCGCCCTTGAAAACACGCGACGAGGCGCTGAAGCAATTCGCCGAGGTGGAGGCCTATTTGCAGCGACACGCCTTGCAGCCGAGATCGAAGCCCTCAGGCTCTGGGCAGAAAGCGGCGGATTCATTCGGCACTACGAGGAACTAAGCAGGCCACCTGATGCCTTTGGCTACGAACACGAGGTGTGGTTTCCAAAATCTGGGAGCCCAAACCCGCGTGTGCTGAAAGCCACTTATGACAACTCATTTGGTGTCATGCCTGACTGCAGGGAAGCCACGCCTGTTGGCTACCTCGAACGCTTGAGGCTGGAGAACTAAATTTTTGGCGATGACATCGAATTGGAAGGTGTCTTCGAGCCTAGTTTTGCATTGATTCGCATCATTACCTCACAGCAGGCGATTCAAGGCAGGCCTGCCGAGATGGAAGAAATTGAGATGTTTTTCAGCCAGCGAAGCTTTCAGCGTTGTATTTGGCACGGGAAAAATGTCTGGTTCAGAGATGCCGACAGGGTGATCTGCGCAGACACACACGGAGGCAACATCCTTGTCACCCACGAAGGTGACATGGCAGCCATTGATGTTCCAGCCATGCTGGCTCCTGACGGTTTTACACCGCAGGAGGCATGAACTGCGTACTTACTTCGGCGTGTGCGGGACGAGCACGTCCGGGGACTCGTTGGTCTGACGGGCGCGCTTGGCCATCTCGCGAGCAAAGAGATCCTGTGAGCGGGCCTTTTTGGCGGCGACGACTTGAGGCAGATGCCAGGTGCCGTCGGATTTGAGCACGCGGCCACGGGCGGTGTCGGCAAAATGGACCTCCAAAATGTGCAGCAGGCGTTTGCGTGCCTCCTTGTCCTCGATGGGGGTCAGCAGTTCGACGCGCTTGGAGAGGTTGCGGTTCATGAAGTCCGCGCTGGCGATGAAGACAGCGGGCTTGCCCCCCTGGCGGAACCAGAAGATGCGGGCGTGCTCCAGATAGCGGTCGATGATGCTGACGACGCTGATGTTTTCGCTGATGCCTTTGACGCCGGGGCGCAGGCAGCAGATGCCGCGAACATTGAGGCGGATCTTCACACCTGCCTGCGAGGCTTCGTAGAGCGCCTCGATCATCTGACGGTCTTCGAGCGCGTTCATCTTGAGCATGATCTCAGCGGCCTCGCCTTTGCGGGCGCGGGAGGTTTCGCTGCGGATCAGGGAGAGCAGGCGCTCGCGCAGGCCATAGGGGGCCATACTGAGCTTGTTGAAATGTACGAAGCGCGAGCGACCCGTGACGGTGTTGAAAAACGCCGAGGCATCAGCTCCGTAGTCAGCACGACAGGTGAGCAGGCTCACATCGGTGTAGAGCTTGGAGGTGGCTTCGTTGTAGTTGCCGGTGCCGAAGTGCATGTAGCGCGTCATGTGTCCGGATTCACGGCGCATGACGAGGCAGACCTTGGCGTGCGTCTTCAGGCCAGCGACGCCGTAGATGATCTGCGCGCCTGCATTGATGAGGTCGTTCGCTCGTTCGAGATTGCGGGCCTCGTCGAAGCGGGCCTTCAGCTCCACGAGCACGGTGACGTGCTTGCCCGCCTGCGCGGCGCGGATGAGAGCGGAGATGATGCGGCTGTTTTTGGCCGTGCGGTAGAGGATCTGCTTGATGGCGATGACGTTCGGGTCTGCTGCTGCCTCTTCCACCAAGGCCAGCACAGGATCAAAGCTCTCGTAGGGGTGATGCAGCAGGATGTCGCCGCGCTTGATCGCGTCGAAGATGCTCTCTCCGGGAGTGATAGCTGTGCTGAGGTGGCTTTCCCAAGGGTCAACTTTGAGCTCTTCAAAGCCCGAGATTCCAGCGATCTGGAAATAGGCACGCAGATCCAGCTCTCCTGGAATGTCATAAAACTGCGCAGTTCGGGCGCCGCAGAGCTCGCGGATGGTGCGGGTGTGCTCACGTGAGGCGCCGGTTTCGATCTCGATGCGGATGGCGGGACTCTTCAGCCGCTGCTCCAGCACCTGCTCCATCTCGCTGGCGAGGTCAAAGGCACTCTCATCGTCCACGGTGATGTCCGTGTTGCGGCTGACGCGGAAGCGGGTCGGGGCGGAGACTTTCTCCGCTGGGAAAAACTCTCCAATGAAGAGCGTCACGACATCCTCCAGATTCACATAGAGGTACTGGCCGCTGTCCGGGTCAGGTATGGGTACATGGCGCGGCAGATTGCCTGGCAGGGGCAGCAGCACATGGCGCTTGTCCGTTTGTCCATTGTCGTCTCCGGTCACAGTGCAAAGGAGGACGATGTTCAGCGCCGGAATGACCGAGCGTGCGCCGGCGTCGTCAGCCACCACCGGGGAAAGTACGGGGAAGATATGCTCGTCAAAATACGCACGCAGCAGGGTGCGCTGAGCCGGGGTGAGTTCGGCGGGAAGGAGACGGCGGATGCCCTTTTCCTTCATGAGTGGAACGAGCTGCTGATGCAGGATGTCATACTGCCGTGCCACAAAAGCGGTGGCTTGCTGATGCACCTGATCCCACTGCTGGGTGGGGGTGAGGCCGGCATTGTCACGCACGCGCAGGCCCTGCTCCCGCAGCAGCTGAAGGCCGCCGATGCGGACCATGAAAAACTCATCGAGATTCGAGGCGGTGATGGCGAGGAATTTGACGCGCTCCAGCACGGGCAGGTCCGGGCGTGCAGCCTCGTCCAGCACACGGGAGTTGAAGGCCAGCCAGCTCAGCTCGCGGTTGATGAAGTGCTCCTCGGTCAGGCGCAGCGGCGGTGCGGATGGTGCTTCAGGATTTGGCGAGGATGATGTCATAACCGTAAATTTCGCGGAAAAGGTCGCACTTCATGTCGATGGCAATCTGCTCCACCGTGGTGTCATCCGCCCCTTGCGTGAGGACGGTGAGTCGGGTGCCTTCGGGGCGGAGCTGGATGGCCTTGATGCGCTGCGCATGGCTGCGGTCCAGCGCGTCCGCCAGGCGCAGCAGCGCGGCCAGCTTGAGCACGATCATGCGCTCCTCGCGGGAGAGGTCGGAGAAGTGCGGATGATTCGGCTCCGGATTGTAGCGGCGGTGATAGCGCGCCAGCAGGGCCACCATCACACGGTCCTGGGAGCTGAGACCAAAGATCTCCGTGTGCATCAGGATGTAGAGGCTGTGCTTGTGGTGCTCGCGCGGGCTGATGAACATGCCCACCTCGTGCAGTGTGGCAGCCACGCGAAGGACAAGCTCATATTTCGCATCCAGCCCATGCAGGTGCTGCAGTTCGCGGAAGAGCTGGCGGGAGAGTGCGGCCACGTGGTCGGCGTGCTTGCGGTCAGTCTTGTAGCGCAGGCCGATTTCGCACGCGGCCTGCATCACCTCCTCCTGGAAGATCGCGGTGCGCGATCCAGAGGTCATCAGGTCGAGGATGAGTTCCAGGTGGAAGTCGCCCTCAGGCACCCAGAGCGAGTCGTCACCAAAGCGGCGTGCCAGGGCCAGATTGGTCTGCAGGGCGGGCACGATGCCCTCGGCGCCGGTGTAGTGCACGTGCAGCTCGCGCACGAGTTCGTCAGGGCTCAGGCGTGCGAGTTTGTCCGTGAGGCTGGCCAGATCGTCTTCGAGAACTCGGTGCGCTCCGTGGCGCGCTTTGCCCAGACGGGGGGCCACGCTTTGAATCTCCGCACCAATGGCCACATGGTGGTCGATTTTCACATCAGAGTAATCCTGTGCGAGATGATCCACCACGCCGCGGATGTGTTCCTCCAGGTGCAGCATCTGCTGGCTGGCTTCTTCATCTGGCGTTGCGATGGCCTCACGCGCGCGGAAGATTCCCAGACGGTAGTTGCTGTAGGCGGCCAGTCGGCCCTGCTGAAAGTAAATGGCGCGGGTGTTTCCGGGACCGATATGGGAGACAAAGGTGTTTCCCTTGGCCAGCAGCGGGTTTTTCAGCAGCATGCGCTGAGCGATCTGGTACACCAGGCGGGTCATGTTCCCGTCATCGATCAGGCTGGGGATCACACCGCTGTGGACCTGAAGGCGGTTGAGGAAGATCTCATGGTTCACCGCCTCCGCGAGGATGTTGGTGGTGAAGAGGCGCAGCTGAGATGATGGGATGCCGTATTCGCGCATGCTCTGCAGAAAGTCGCGCAGGATGGCGGCAGCCTGATCCACGGTGTTGCGGGAAATGCTGCGGGCACGGAAGATATCGCGTGCCACAGGCAGAGGGCGGTCCAAGCTCTCGATGCGGATGAACTGGCCCTTGTCGTCTTTTCGACCGATGACGAGAGTCACAGAGGCAGCGCCTACGTAGATGACGGCATGCTCCGGAGTCGGCTGGAGTGGGGCGGGGGATGGCACGTCGCTCATTGAGAAGGGGGATGCTGGCAGCGCTGGTTACTTGTTGGAGGAGCGCAGCCATGCCGCAGCACCCACCGCCACAGCCTGGCCGCCGAGCTTGGCGAGCGAGTATTTGATGCCACGGGCCAGCTCAGGTATGGCGTAATGCTCCACTTCTTCCTTTAGCAGGTTGAGATACAGGCCGGGCAGTTCTTCGACCAGTCCGCCGCCGAGGGTGATGCGGTCCGGGGCAAGCAGGTTGACCACGGTAGCCACGCCCATGCCCAGGTAGCGGATGGAATTGCGGAACATGATCATGGCCGCGTCGTCGCCGCTGCGGAAGGCATTTGCCAGCGCCTTGCTGCGGATGCTGCGCAGGGCTCCTTCGGTCTTTTTGTCCAGTTCAGGAAGCTGCCCGCGGTAGCAGGCCAAGCCGGCCTGCGAGGCCAGGGCCAGGCGGCTGGTCAGGTCCTCCAGCGTTACGGTGCCAAACACCGGGCTGCCGATGTGCGTGCCCGGGAAGAGAATGTTGCCCAGCTCCATGGCCGAGATGGCGCGGCCCATGACCAGCTGGCCATTGTAAACAAAGCCTGCGCCGACGCCCGTGCCGGGAAACACACCGAGCAGTGAGCGCGCTCCCTTGCCTGCTCCCAGAACGTACTCGCCATAGGTGCCCGCATCCACGTCATTGAGCACCGCGATGGGGCACTTGAACTTGGTTTGCAGCAGCTTGCGCAGCGCCATGTTCGTCCATCCCAGATTCGGGGCGAAGATGAGAATGCCTTTGTCAGGATTCACCAGTCCTGGGCAGCCGATGCCGATGCCCTGGATGCCCTTGGGGTCCACGCCTGCTTCAGCGATGGCTTCTTCGATGGCTTTGATGATCTTAGCCCGGCCCTTGGCAGCGCCGTCAGAGCCGTTGGTGGACTTGCGCGCAGAGCCGAGCACCGTGTAGTTGGCGTCCAGCACCGACGCCATCATCTTGGTGCCGCCGAGATCGAAGCCGATCCAAAAGGGCACTTTGCGGAGCTTTTTTGCCGGCTTCTTCGCTTCAGGTTTGGTTTTCGCTTTTTTGGCAGGCATGGCTTGGAAAAGAATGCCTCAAGACACACGAGGCTTTCGCATGCGGCAAGCGACAAAGTGAACAGGTGCCCTCTTACTTGACCCAATGGCGGGAGGCAAACTTCAGATACTGCGTCCAGTCGTAGTCTGTTACGTCATGCTTGCCCGTGCGGTTGTGGTAGCCGATGAAATCCCCCACCGGAGTGTCGATGGCAGGCTGTGCATCCACGCCGACGCCCTGTTTGCCAAACAGCGCATAGACCGGGCTGGCGTACTTGCCGGAGAGGAATTCGCCCTTCTGATCTGCCCAGTGGTCTTCGCTGGCGCTGGCGATGTAAATGGGGCGTGGTGCCGCCAGGGCGATGAGCATGTGCATGTCCACCGGGCAGGCGGCGGCATTGCCTGCGTATTTGGCGTAATTCGGGGTGAACCAATGGGGGAATGCTTTGGTGATGATGGCGGTGGTTTCACCAAAGTCGCGCCGCATGAGGGCGGCCCCGCCTTCGCCAGAGTCGTTGGATATCACGACGCCAAAGCGCTCGTCCTGCACTCCAGCCCAGAGGGAGGTCTTGCCCAGTCGGGAATGGCCGATCACAGCGAGGTGTTTGCCATCGACCTGTGCATCGGTTTGCAGGTAGTCGGCGATGCGGCTGAGGCCCCAGGCCCAGGCGCCGATGGCACCCCATTCGCCGTCTTTCCAGACTGTGCCAGCGCCATCCCTGCTCACCGCAGCACGCAGGCCGTCTTTCCAGCCGTCGGCGTGATCGGGTTCGATGTCGCCATAGTAGGCGGTGGCCACGGCAAAGCCCTGCTTGAGGATCATCTCCAGCGGCCAGCGGCTGCTCTCGGTGCCGCGAGTGGCCTCGGTGGCGCGGTGATCGACGATGTGCTTCTCCTTGCTCTCGCGCATCCACCGGGTGCTCAGCGGCACGTCGGGTTCGGTGCTCACGGCGTGGTTGCCGCCAAAGCTCAGGCCTACAAAGCAGGGGGCTGCCTTGGTGCCATTGGGCGTGTAAAGCATGACATCCATTCCTGGCCAGGCCGGGCGATCCGGCAGAGAGACGTGGATGAATTTTCGCGTAGCCAGTCCGCCGAGTGCGTCCGCTTTGGTGGCGGTGACTTCAAACTTCGGCGCGCCGATGTTGGCAGGTGTTTTGCCATACACGTAATCTTCAAAGAGCTCCAGGATCTCCGGACGTCGCTTCTGGGTCCATTCCTGAGCAGTGGTGAGTTTAAGGTCGGGCAGGCGATCCGTGCCGACCTTGGCTTCATCGTAATTCACCCCTGGGCGTGGAGTTTGGGCCAGGGCGGAGGCGGTTAGAAGGAGAAATAGGGAGGAGCGCATGGTTGTGGGCAATGGAACGTGAATGCGGAACAGAATTGTGCGTGGCATCGCTGGCAAGGCGATGTTTCATCGGGGGGGGAATGATGAACACACCTGCAGCCCCCCGCCGCTGCCTACTTGGATGCAAGCCATCCCACCGCCCGCTTTTCAAGGCTGGGGGCTGTTCTGGCGGCAGGAGCGGTCGTTGACTGCGTGGTGTTTGTGGCGCGCATGCAGCCCGGTCAGCGAGGCAAAAAAACGCCGAAGTACAGCCAATCTCCATCTTGGAACTGATGGCGAGACATATGGTCGGCGTGCTGGTACTGATGGAGCCTGATTCCTTGGGAGAGTGGCAGCCGGACTTTTACCAGTCGCTCTATCTGAGTGTGCCCAAAGTCGCAAGCTGCAAGGCAGATGAAATGCGCATAAGGATCGTGAAAGGCTGGCTTCACCACTCCTGGCCAGCGAAGACGGAGCTGGATGCTGTAGCTGCCAAAGACCCAGATCTGAAGGCACACGTGACAGCTCTGGATCATCTAAAGACGACCCATGGACAAATGCAGGGAAACGAACGGCAAAGGCTGAGCGTGTGCCATGGCTGAATCGCGAACCTTTCCGGTGCTCAGAGTTTGCCTGAGGAAAGCGAAGCCACACAAATCCTTAACTTCTCACCTCTTTCAGAACGCCCTGAAAGGCGCATGAAGCCCTTAAATTCGGGACCGATTCACCCATAAAATAGAGCGTTTTCTAAACTAATTGGTTTATTATATAATTTCCATTGCAAAACTGCGTCTCAATGATCATATTTTAGAAAGAAGCGAAGCCGCCAAACTCAAACCACTCGATTTTCTATATCTAAAGCGCGATCATGATAGCAGAACCGCAAATCCTGGGTGCCTTGTCCTTGGCTAGCCATCGCGATGGCTCCCCTATTGTGCTACCACGCGCCAAGGATGAAACGGTGATGCTGGCCTTCGACCAGCGAAAGAGGCGCCTGGTGGAGCTCCATGTTTACACTGGTAAACCAGCCCCGCAGACCAATCCGGCTGAAGCAGCCATACCCACAAGACGCTGGGTCAGGCCTGAGAGCACGCAGCTCCGTCAGAAGACGACTTCAACATCCACGCGCTTCCAGGGGCGTTTCCACAAATTCTCCGGCAGACGGCGCCTGGTGCAGGCCTCACGCGTCCGTGCACGCTACCTGCACCGCTTCTACCAGCCTCAGGGCTTTACTGAGGCCGTGGCAGACGTTCCAGCGGAAACGCTGGACGCGGAGCAGAGTCTCCGAGCATGCGAGTTGCTGCGGGAAGCCGCCAGAGTGCAAGCCCCCTCCTTCATGACAGTGCTCGAATCGGGCATGGACGACGACATGCCCTACTACGTCACCCAGCTTAATGACGGCGAATTCGTTCAGGACTACATCCGCAGACGCGGAGCCCTGCCCACGGTCACAGCGCTGGCTTTGGTGAAACAGCTCCTCAAGGACCTTTCCGCAGCGGAAGAGCATCACTCTCAGCTGCTCTGCAGCATGCGGCTTGAGCGCGTGCTGGTCACCTCCCAGGAGGAGCAGTATCTCCAGTTGCAACTGTTTGACTACGGACTTTCAAATCAAGTGACAGCCAGCAAGACAGCCTGCCCTCCCACGCTCATCCGAGACTGCTGCCGTCTGCTGTTTCTGCTGCTGACCGGTCAGGACTATGCAGGTGGGAATCCCGAAAACTTCGGAGTCATCGCCGAGCTGCCCTCAGCCCTGCGTTTCCTGCTCAGGCAGGTGCTCTCCAGGCCTTCTGACTCCACGGTGACCCTCAAGACGTTGCGCACGGAAGTGCGCGAGGCGCTCTGTTCACTCGTAAATCTGGCGCAGGCACGCAACCCCAGAAGCCTTCTGGTGGCGGATGACAGTTCCCTGCCCCTCTCCCACCTGCAGCACCTGCTGCTGGGAAACATTCCGCTGAAGACCCTTTTCGGAGCGAGCTTCCGCATCGAGCACCCCGAGCTCGCTGGCTGCCATCCTTTTGCCATTCCGGCGGTCAATGTGTGCGGCTCGCAGGACGTGACGCTGCATCTGCTGCCACCCGGGCGCATCGTCAGCCAGTCTGACTTCTCTGCCCTGCCCTCCCAGGCATGGCGGCAGGATGCAGCCCGGCAGCCCAATCTCCTGCACATGATCCAGCACTGGCAGGGACCTGACTGGGCCTTTCTCTCCGAACCACGTGAACCCGGCATGAGCCTCGGCAGTCTGATGGCCCGTCGCGGCACACTCAATCCGGTGGAGGTCACCCTCCTGCTGCGGCAGATACATTCAGGCCTGGAACAGGCTCTGGATTCAGGTGTTCAGCATGTAGACCTGGAACCCGAGGGCATTCAGCTCTGCGTCGGCTACGATGGCCCGGTGCTGCCCCGGGACCTGGAGCGCCTGCACCAAAAGCGGCTGGACGTCTGGCCCAAATTCATGGTCAAACTCCGCCTGCACAAGACCATGCGCAGCCTGTGCCAGCCACGCCTCATTGATCCCGGTGTCGGCGACTTTGGACCGGTGCATGAGGCCGACGTGATCGGGGCCAGAGAGGAAAGACAGCGCTCCCTGATCTGCCTGGCCGCCTACCTTCTTTCAGGCCAGGGCCAGATGCGGAGCATCTCAGAGTTCCCCGTCAGCGTGCCTGCGTCAGCCTCCAGCTATCTGCTGGAGAGCCTGCAGTCCATCTTCATCGGCGCACCGCTGCCCGCGACGGCGGACTTCACCGAAAGACTGTGCCAGTTGCTGACACTGGTCTATGCAGACAAAGATGACGCCGAGCCTGCGGTGCTGGCATCAGGAGAACTGGAAAGCGCCGGGTTTGTTTCTGACTTTGAAGAAGACTGGCCCGCCGAATCCGCCACAGCGCCAGCTTCCACCGAAGCCCCCCGCCACATGCCCGTGGCCCCTCACATCAAGCCTTTTGATCTTTACCAGCGCCCTGCGCGGCGGGAGTTCCATTTCCCCTGGCTGGCTTTGAGCGCCACCCTGCTTCTTTTGGGAGCATTGGCATGGATGATTTTCGGCGAAATGCCAGGCCCCCTTCCTCAGGATATCGTCTCCAGTCGAGCATCATCTGATCTGGAAAACGCAGCTCCAGCCCTTGCACCCGCAGGCCAAGCAGAAGCCCGCCCCGTCTCTCTTCCAGGCCCTGTGCCGACCTCTACTCTTCAGATGACTGAGGCGGTGAATCCCGTGGCCGCCGCACCAGCTCCAGCAGCCAAAACACCTGTGAGTCCTGCCCCACCTGTGCCCCAGCCCGCAGCTCCTGAGCCGGTCATGACTGTGGCTTCGGCGGTCGCAGAAAATATCCCCGTCGAAAAGATGTCTCCCGCTTTGGCAGAGGTGTCACAGGACACAGAACTGGAAAACTCAGCAGCCACACCTGCTCAAGCAGAGCCAGAGACTCCTGCTTTGGATATCACGATTAAAAAACCCGTCCCTATCACAACGGCGGCAAGCAATGCTGCACCTTCCCTCCCCGTGGCCAAAGAAGCACCTCAAGCCCGGATCGTCGCGGCACCCAGCTCTATCACTCTGGCCGCCCCAGCAGCAGCACCAGCGGCACCAGAAAGTTCACAGCCTGTGACCATTCGCCAGGCCATCGTCCTCAGCCCTGAGGAAATTCGCCAGGCCCTGCTAGAGCAGCCCAAACCAAAAAAGCGCCGGATATCCAGGCGCTGACCCAAGCTCATGATCGCAGTGATCCTCTGCGTTGAATAACGGAAAAGCGTTTCAACGAATTGTAAGAAACCGCTGCCTCCGGCATGTAGAAGTGATTCGCGCTTCTGTTGTTCATCCATGAAACATGACCCCTCATTGATTCCAAGCTGGCTGTGCCGTCTTGTTCTGCTCAGCACTGTCATCACGGTCACCAGCCAGGCTGCAGATCCATTGGCAGCCATTCAGCAGTTAACTCTGGAATCTGGAAAAATCCTGTTCGTGGAGCACAGCAGTAAAATAGAAAATGGAGTGCCGCCGCACACAGTGGTAAAGCTGCTGCTCACGCCGGGAAAGGATTCCCACATCAATGTCGAAATCTGCCTGCCATTGGCAGAAAAATGGAACAACCGCCTGATCGGCCTGGGAAACGGCGGTGCTGCCGGTCGCATCAATTCGGGCAGCCTCCTGGGCTACATGGCCCGTGGTTTTGCCGTGGCCACCACCGACATGGGCACAGCCCCGGACGCCTACTCAGGTGTGGGCAAACCAGATGTCTGGAAGGACTTCGGCTACCGCGCCACGCACCTCATGACAGTGACCGCCAAGCAGGTCGTTGCGGCTTGCTACGGTCGTGCGCCTGAGTTCTCTTATTTCAATGGCGGCTCCACCGGCGGCCAGCAGGCCATGCAGGAGGCTCAGCGCTATCCGGAAGATTACGATGGCATCATCGCCAATGTGCCAGCTCACTGCCGCACGCCGCTGCATGCCTACTTTCTGTGGAATGAGCAGATCCTCAAGAAGTGCCCTTTCACACCTGCGCAGGAGGAAAACATCATTGCCGCTGGCAATGAGTACATGGCAGCACGCGAGATCCCGCAGACTGCCGGCAGGCTGGTCTCAGACCCCCGCTGCACGGATAAAGACATCGAGGCCGTGATTGCCCTGGCCCGCAAAAAAGACCCGACTCTCACAGACAACCACGCCGAGGCCCTGCGAAAACTCTTTGGCGGGCCCAAGCACACCATCACCGGAGAACGCATCTTCAATGGCATCCCCTTCGGCAGCTCCTTCAAGATCGCCCACGGACACCTGTATCTTTTCAATTGGGTCTTCGGCAAAGACAAAGACCTCCTGAGCCTGGACTTTGGCAAGGACATCGACACCTACACCGCCGCACTCGGCCCATACCTGAATGCCGAAAATCCAGACCTCACCCCCTTCATCAAGCGCGGTGGCAAGCTCATCATGATCTCCGGCTCGGCCGATTCCTGCGTCCCCTATCACGCCACACTCGACTATTATGAGCGCGTGGCCGAACGAGTTGGCTCTCTGGACAAGGCGGCCGAGTTTATGAAGCTCTACATTGTTCCAGGCATGAGCCATGGCCCCGGCCCTGGGATCAACAAGCTGCCGGACATGCTCGGCCTCGTCATGACCTGGCGCGAAAAAGGCGAAGCCCCCGGCAAGCTCAGTGCCCAGCGCATCGTGGATGGCAAGACCGAACTCGACATGCCGCTTTATCCCTACCCGGAAAAAACCAGCTGGAACAAGACCGCTGGATTTAAACCCGTCGAAGGCCCGCGTGGCGGCGTGGACCGAGTGTCTGAGCGCTTCAGCCCAAAAGCTGCTGAATAAAGCCAATCGTATCGGGCACGACCCTCATTCCAGCTGGACAACGACACGAAATCCTGTGCCGCTCAGCTGGCGTGGCGGAGATGCATGCCCGCGCCCATCGAGGCGCAGGGCATAGGCTGACGTCTGGTTCCAGGCTCCGCCACGTGTTGTCTTATCGGGCAGTTCCTTGCTCCAGGCATCCAGGCACCACTCGCTGACGTTTCCGCTCAGATCGTAGAGCCCTAGGTCGTTGGCAGGAAATGCGCCCACAGGTGCGGTGGTTGGCCAGGCATCACGCTCAGCCAGCAGAGGTCTGACAAAGGCTGGCACAGTGCCAGCGGCTTCTTGTCCGGCAAAGTTGGCTGGAAAATTGGCCGCAGGCGGCGGCCATGAGCGCCCCCATGGATACGGAGCATGTTCCATAGGGCCCAGCTGCGCATTACGTTCCTGCGGCGTGCCTCCGGATTCCGAGGGCAGTCCGGCTGCAGCACTCCATTCGAGATCCGTTGGCAGACGGTATTGCATGTGCCTCGGCAGCATTCCGGCATCATGCTCACGCTTGGTGAGCCATTTGCAGAATTGCTCAGCCCGCAACCAGCTCACGGCTGAGACAGGATGCAAAACAGTCGCGGCACCTGCCGCACGCTCCCACTCATGCTCAGATTCGAGCCCCGGTTTTTCTTTGGCGAACTCGGCAAAATCACAGCGCCTTGTCTCCCAGATGGAAAACAACACCTTCGTTCCAGGCACTGGCACAAAATTCATGCCCATGCTGTTGCTCCACGGTGCCAGCTTGGAAGCGGTCCGCGGTGTGATCTGAGTCTGGCGGCTGACAGCAAGTCCCGCCCCCAGCAGAGCCAGCACGATGAGTGTCATCCAAACCTTGCCACGAAGGTTGGTTTTCAATGCAGCGTCAAATTCACCGCGGAGTTCTTCAACCGATTGCGGCCTCTTCGCAGGATCTTCCCGAAGACAGCGTGCGATCAGACGGTCCATGGCGCGAGGCACGCCCGTCACACTCGAAGCAGGCTCATAGCTGCCGATCGGCACACGGCCGGTGAGCATCTCGTGCAGCAGCACACCGAGGGAAAAAAGGTCCGCACGTTCATCCACGGCGCCAGCACCAAGCCGCACCTCCGGCGCAATGTAATACGGAGTCCCAAACACATCACCTCCCTGCGTCAGCGTGAGCTGCGGGACACCGCCCTCGCGCAGGAGCTTGGCCAGCGCAAAATCACCCACCCTCACTCTGCCCGCGTCATCCAGCAGGATGTTCGCAGGCTTGATGTCACGATGCACGATCCCGTGGTGATGGGCCTCGCCGATGGCCTGCAGCACCTGATGAAAAAGCTCCACAGCCTCATCCAGGCTCAATGTGCCTTGCTGCAGCCTGTGCGCCAGATCCCCGCCTGCGGCATGCTCGGTCACCAAAAACAGCTGCCCGCCTGGCGTCATCCCGGAGTCAAGCACACGCAGCACATGCGGATGATCAAACGCAGCCAGTGCATGGGCTTCGCGCATAAAGCGGTCTGTGATCTCCTCCTGATTCGCCAGATGCGCAGGCAGAAGCTTGACCGCCACCACGCTGCCATCAGAGGCGCGCAAAGCGCGAAACACCACCCCCATTCCTCCCCGGCCGATCACCTCCATCATTTCATAGCCTGGCACCTGCATCATGCCTTCAGCCTCCACCACTGGCCGGCTCAGCATGCCGGTGATGGAACGTGCCACGCATGCCGGGCACACACCGTCAATGCGGCGCAGGTGGGTGCCGCAGCTGTGGCTTGCCGGTTCCATCACACCTGGGCCTCCGTCTTTGCCAGCACCCGCAGCAGATGCAGGAGCTCTGCATCCACTTCTTCCGGCTCTGCCACGGTCTGCGCCACCTCCACGCGCAGCAGTTCTGCCAGTCGCCGGCGCGCACGGTGCTGCTCCACGGCAAAGGTGCCACGCGCCACTCCCAGCATCTCCGCCGCAGCCATGCCATCACCATGCTCCGGCTGCATCAGCACCGGTTTCAGCGCTTCAAAAAGCTCCGCTTTGCCTCGCTTTGCATAGCTATGCCTCATTGCGCTCAGCGCACGCTCCATGACGGTGACGGCCCACTGCTCGTCATAATGGATGGCGGGTTCATCACTGGCCGGCAGTTCGGGCGCGCCTTCGTCATCCAGTGCCAGAGGTTCCAGACCGCCGCCCCGCCGCTGCGCCGCACGGTCTCGCCGCCAGTGCAGCACATGATAACGAACGGCGGATTTTAAATACGAGCGCAGCGTCCCGCGTGCCTGCTCCGCACGCTGAAATCCCTCACGCCTCAAAAAGATGCTGAAAAAATCCTGCGCCACATCCTCCGCCTCGTCAAATCCGCAGCCCAGCGCACGGATGTAGCCCACCACTGGCTGCCAGTAAATGGAGCACAGCTGGTCCAGCGCGGCATGCGCCGTGGGCTCGTCCCTCGTACGCAGCACCTTGCTCCACATCGTGGCGGGAAAGGGTCGGGCGGCGGAGACGGCGGACATGCGGCAGATTCTCACTGACACCCACCACGCCGGTTTTGTCGAATCTATCTTTTCACCACACTGTAATCTTCAAGTCCAAACAGGCCATCTGAGAGGTGAACCACCCGCCAATTCAGATGAAAAACTCCTGCCTTGCCCTGCTCGCCGTTGTTTCCGCCGCTGTCACATTACCCGCTTACGCCACCGGCCAGCAGGCCCGGTTTGCGCTCGCCGTTCATTCCGAGACCGCCGGTGGCGGCACCAATGGCATTCCGGCCACGCCCAATTTTACCAGCCTCGGCACCACCAAGGTCACCTACCTTCAGTGGCGCGAGGCGCTGATCAATTTTGCCAAACAATGCCAGGCACGCAGCCTGCCGTGGCAGTTCCAGAGCGACTACAACTTCCTCGAAGGCGTGCGCCGTTTCGAAGTCTTCGGTGGTGCCAGCTTTGATTCCACCATCATGAACGGCACCTTTTCCGACAGCTCTCTCTCCACCTTCACCTACACTGGTGCAAGCACCACCACGGACACCGGTGGAAAAAACGTCATTAAATACCTGCATGAAACCCTCGGCGTAAACCTCGATCCGCATTCGCACGAGTCGAATCCAAACTACAACTACGCCGACATCGCCTGGCTCATCGACGTCGGCTGTGACACCGATGTCACGCTCGTCGTCGGCGGCCATGTTTATGTCCCCACCGCATCCAACTACCAGAACTGGCCCAAGTTCATCGGAGACCTCGACAGCAATGGCATCAATGACGGGCTCCTCGCCGCTTCTCACTCGGGCTATCGTTGGAAGCCTCACCTGCTCATGGGCGGTGGCGGCGCAACTCACAAGGACGACCCACACGTCGCCGGACTCTGGCGTCCCCAGGATGCAAACAACTATCTGGTCGATTCCGCCAGCGGGCAGATCGCAGCCATCGGCACCTGGGAGCAGGAATTTTTTGAAACTGACCGCCTGCTGCGCTCCCTGGAGGACAACTCCCTCCCGCACAACAACAAGCTCTGGACCTTTGGGCGTGTCATGAACCACCGCGACTTTGTGCAAAGCGGCTACCTCACCACCACCGCACCAGCCATTTTGGACACCATCCAAAAGTGGCGTGATGCCGGACGCTTGCAGGTGAAAACCTTTGAGGACATTTACACGGAGTGGAATGCTTCCCCGTACAGCGCACAGTCCGGCCTTTATCTGCGCCCCGAAGACAACATCAGCTTTTCCCTGAACTGGCAGGACTTCTGTTACACCGCTCAAAGCTGCACCGAACTGCGCACCCTGCTCAATCACCACGAGGCGCTGCAAGTTCCTGTGGATGTCTTTCTCACCACCTGGCAGACGGACATCCTCGAAGCTCAGGCACCTGAGTTGCTCGGGCGCCTGCTCTCCAGCCGCTGGGTCAACACGGCGTACCACATCCGTGCGCCCAAGCCCTACGCTTATGACAGCACTCAGACCGTCGTGTGGCGCAGCTATACCAGCAGTGACGTGACGAGCTACGAAAGCTCGCAGCTCAACATGGTGACGGGCCAGCCAAACACCGGTGTCAGCGGCGGCTTTGCCAAGCTCACCTCCCTGTATGGCAGCACACCACGCTTTGTCGGGCCAAACTCCTCCGACGCGAACTCCAAAAACACCGTCTATCCCTACTTTTACAATTCGGGCGTGCGCATGATCGTGCAGCATGACAGCAACTCAGCCGTGAATTTCGGCGCAACGGCATCCGTCACCGGAGGCGGCACGCTCAATGTCCGCCCTGAGAGCTTTGACTGGCGTTTGATCGAGACCTTCGACCCGTCCAAAGTTACCCAGCCCGTGGCCAGCTCCTTGGATGACTCCCTGACGAATGCACACGCTGCCAGCGGCGCCATCTCACCATACTTCGTCGGCGTGAAGCTGCATGACAACGACCTCTTCGCCAGTGAATCCGCCTGGGTCTCCATTTATTCCAACTCACGCCGCACACCCAATTGGGATCCTTACAATACCTCCCTCTGGGCTTCACAGCTCACAAGTACCGAGTCCAACCGCCGTCGCAGCTTCTACGCGGGCATCGTCAACAGCGCAGCCGCCAGGCGCACTACGCTAAACCTCATGGATGGCCGCGACATCCTCTCCATGATCGGCGAAGATGCCGCGCGTCCCATTGGGCTCAGTGTTACTGAGGTGCCCGGCGGCACCGCCATCGGCACGGTGCTGGCGGAAATCACGGGCGGGGGAACGGAAAGCGGACTGCGCTGCACCTATGCGCTCGTCGGCGGCACCGGCTCCGATGACAACTCCGACTTCAGCATCAACGGGTCCTACCTGGTGCAAGCCGCCACACTCGACCGCACGACAAAAGCCGTCCGCCATCTCCGCCTCCGCTGGACTGATGGCGGCGGCGCCACGGGCCAGCGTGCTCTCACCCTGGTGCTCGGGACAACGGACGATGATGGCGACGGCCAAACCAACGAAAGCGAGCTCTACGCCGGTACCGCGCCTCAGGACTCATCCTCATGCGTGCGGGTAACCTCCACCCAGCTTTCCGGCAGTCAGATCACTCTTGGCTGGAACAGTGTCGTCGGCAAAAGCTACCACATTGAAAGCTCGGCCGATCTCACAGCCTGGCAGGCCGTTCCCAGCTCCAGCACAGGAGCAGTTCCCTCCACCACCACCAGCATGACTCTCACCGGCCTCTCCACCACACGGCTTTTCTTCCGAGTGGTCGTGGAGTAAGCCCTGTCAACCGCTCACGGTTGGCGCAAACTCACGCCGCCACCAGATCGTAGCCGCGCCATTCCTTGACGGTCACTTCCGCAAAGCTGCCCACCGGGAGCTTCTTGTTCACGAACACTGTGGTGTCGATGTCCGGGGCATCCATCTCACTGCGGGCCACGCCGGGCTCCTCTACCAGCACACGCATCTTGCGCCCCACCAGGGTGGTGTTGAAGGATTCCACGCTGCGCTGGATTGCGCGCATGGCCTCGTTCCAGCGGGCTTTGCGGGTCATGTGGTGCAGCTGGTCCTCCATCTTGGCGGCACGAGTACCTTCCTCACGGGAGTAGTTGAAGACGCCGGCACGTTCAAATTTGGTATCCTCGATGAACTGCAGCAGCTCATTAAAATCAGCTTCCGTTTCTCCTGGGAAGCCCACGATGAAGGTGGTGCGGATGGCGATGCCGGGGATGCCTGCGCGGATGCGCTTGATCAGATCTCGGATGTACGCGCCGTCGGTCTCGCGCTTCATCAGGTCCAGCATGTGGTCGCTGATGTGCTGCAGCGGCATGTCGATATAACGCGCCACCTTGGGGCTCTCGGCGATCGCCTGAATGAGGTCATCACTCCAGTGCGCGGGATGCGTGTAAAGCAGGCGGATCCAGAAGTCCCCCTCGATCTTGTTCAGCTCACGGATGAGGGTGGAAAGGGACTCACCCTTGCTGGAGTCCACACCGCTGCGCGGCTTCGGGCGCTCTTCCGTCCACTTGTCCATGCCAAAGTAGGTCGTGTCTTGGGAGATGAGATTGATCTCCTTCACCCCGGCGGCCACGAGCTGGCGCGCCTCCTTGACGATGCTCTCCTGAGAGCGGCTGCGGTGACGGCCGCGAATACGTGGAATGATGCAGAAAGAGCAGGGATGATTGCACCCCTCGGCGATCTTGATGTACGCCATGTGCTGCGGCGTCAGGCGGAAGCGCGGCGTGTCGTAGTCCGGGATATACTGCGGCTGCTTCGTGACGAGATTTTCCTGCTCGTGCTCCTTGGTGCCCACAAGTTTCTCGATGATCGGTGCCACTTGCGTGATCTGGTCCAGGCCGATGAAGGCGTCCACCTCAGGCATGAGACCCGGCAGTTCCGTCGAAAACCGCTGCGAAAGACAGCCTGCCACAATGATCTTCTGGCGGGCGCGCTTCTTGGATCCGGCACGACCGTCCACAGCGTCGTGCACCGCACCCACGCTCTCCTTCTTGGCCATGTCAATGAACGAGCAGGTGTTCACGATGAGCACATCCGCGAGATCAGGCTCAGGCGTCATGACCATGCCAGCCTGCTGGAGGTGGCCGATCATGATTTCCGAGTCGATGAGATTCTTCGCGCAACCGAGGGAGACGAGGCCGACTTTGATCATGGGGGCTGGCATCTTAGCGCCTTTACGGGCTGCGGAAAGGAGAAAGATGATCTGCGACTCCGGTGCTGGCCAGGCTCAGGGCCTGGTCAGGGCTGGCCTCAGGCCATGAGGGCGGGGGGCTGGGCCTGCTGCATGGCTCGGTTGAGGGAGAGGTCAAAGATGGCCCCTTCGCCCTTGGGCTTCTGCACGGCCTTGGCCAGCGCCTTGCTCAGACCGTCCAGCGAGTAGGGCTTGAGCATGATGTCCACCGGCGGGGTGCGCCCTTGGCTAAGGATCGTGAATTCGTCAGGGTCGATGACAAATCCGCTGCAAACCACCACGGGCACGTCATTGCCCACGGCGCGCAGCTCCTTGAAGGTGTCACGTCCGGAAAGCTTGGGCATGTAGATGTCCAGCAGCACGGCATCGACCTTCTCCTGGGTGCGCAGCAGGATGTCCAGGGCCTGCTGGCCGTCTGCGGCTTCCAGCACACGATAGCCGAGGAAGCCCAGCATATTTGTGGCGATGGAGCGCACCGGAGCTTCGTCATCCACCACCAGAATGGTGGTCTGGCCCCCGATCGGAGCATTGA
This sequence comes from Prosthecobacter vanneervenii, assembly GCF_014203095.1. Classification (NCBI taxonomy): domain Bacteria; kingdom Pseudomonadati; phylum Verrucomicrobiota; class Verrucomicrobiia; order Verrucomicrobiales; family Verrucomicrobiaceae; genus Prosthecobacter; species Prosthecobacter vanneervenii. The sequence goes on from NZ_JACHIG010000003.1 coordinate 58,158, forward strand.
TGGCAGGCCCGTTGTCGATCGGCGGAGCCTCGTCTTCCACCTTGTCAGGATTGAGCAGGCGGGGCAGGAACACACGAAACTCGCTGCCACGGCCCACCTCGCTGTCAAACTCGATCCAGCCGCCGTGCTCACGCACAATGTCCTGAGCAGTTGAAAGCCCGAGACCCGTGCCTTTGGTGGCGGCCTTGGTGGTGAAGAAGGGCTCAAAGATGCGTGAGCGATGCTCTTCGGAGATGCCGTGTCCGTTGTCGCGCACCACCAGCATCACAAAGTCGGCGGTGTCGCTGCTCTCGCCCGCTTTCGCCGGAAGGCGGTGGGTGACGTTCTCGACAGCGATCTCGATCACCCCCTTGTCAGAAGGCAGGGCATCGCGGGCATTCAAGCATAGATTCAGCATCACCTGCTCGATCTGGGTGGCATCTCCGGTGGCGTAGGAGGCATCCATGCCCCCGCGCATCTGGATGGTAACGCGCGGATCCACGCTGTGCTTCAGAAGGTTCTGCACATCGGCCAGCAGGCGCTTCAGGTTCATGGTCTTGCGCACGGAAACACCCGTGCTGCGGCGTGAGTAGCCAAGGAGAGACTTCACCAGTTCCGCCGCACGCGTGGTGGCATGGCTGGCGTTCTGCAGCTTGTCACGCACTCCAGCCTGATTGGAGGCAGGCGTCAGTTCAGCCAGAGTGAGGTTCCCCCGTATGGCGGTCAGCAGATTGTTAAAGTCATGCGCGATGCCTCCGGCCAGTTGCCCGATGGTGCCCATCTTCTGTGATTCACGGAGCTGGTTCTCCAGCACACGCATTTCGGAGCGGTCTTTGACGATCCAGATGCGGCCGATCACCTCCCCCGCTTCGGTGCGCATTGGGTTTGAGCGCAGGGAGAAAACCCTGTTGTCATGAGACACGAGCGGCGGCGTCTCGTCCTGCCCTTCGAGTTTGGTGGAGCATTTATCGATCCAGGCGGTGATGACCGCCTTTTCCTCAAAACGGTCAATGAGCGCATTGAGCACCCGGGCGGAGTCGCGTCCTGCGATCTCCTCCACTGGCTTGCCGAGGAAGTCGTCCAGCTTGGCATTGGAGGCGATGATGGCCCCCTGCGCATCGACGACGAGCACCCCTTCATCACTGGCGGCAAAGAGCCCCTGCAGGGCGGTGAAGGCCTCGCGCAGCAGGCGCTCGGCATTGAGGAGACGCTGGGCTGTCTGGCAGGCATGCTGCTCAGCGGCATTGAGCGCCTGACGCTGCTTGGCAAAGATCATGTTAATGTCACAGCGAAGCTTCCAGAAGTCGGCAGGCAGCCATTCGGCAGACTGGGCATCCGGTGGCACGCCACGGAGAACAGCCGTCGTTCCGCGCATGACAGCAGTGGTCGGCTTGAGCAGCCATCCAGCCACGAGATAGGCTGCCAGAAACACTCCTCCACCAAGCAGCACACCCGTAATGCCAAAGAACCATTCAAGCGGCTGTCCCATCATGCGGGCAGCGCCCATGGCTGGTAGAAAGCCGAACAGCCAGAGCGGAAACAGGATGCGTAGTCTCAGGGAGTTCATAGAGGGCAGGTGCGGATGGTTGGTATGAGAAAGAGGTTAAATGTCCGGATGTGATGGCGCGGAGTGGGAACGCTGGATGATCTGGTGCATGCAGTGCTCCACCGCCGCGTTGAGATGCTTTTCCAACCACGTTTCGACTTCAGCACGCAAGGTGGCCACGCCCGCCTGCATCGACTGGCTGACTGAGGGAATGCGCTGCTCCAGCCTGTCCAGCCTGTCGCTCAAAGCGCTTACATTCATCGCGATGCCAAAGATGTCGTTCCTCAGCTGGTCGATCTGGGCGGCAATATCAGCCCCAACTGCGGCGGACCTGGAGGAGGCTGGCAGGTTGGAAGCTGCCACCGTCTGCGCCATATCAGCAGCCTCCGGCTCAGAGGCAAACGCTTGGTTCGCCGCGAACAAATGAGTGTCTCTGGGATGCACCGGAATCGGGCGTGGGGCCGCTGGCAGCGGAAAAGGATTCCCCGCAGTGCCCGGAAGTGGCTCTGTGCTGACAAAACCAGGAGCCTGATTCATCAATTTCTCCGGCGCAGCCGCTGCCATTGACTCCATAGGGCATTCGCCCTCAGGGTTTTGGCGTTGTGTAGAGAATGAGAATGGTAAAGGCATGCTTGGAATCAGGCAGTCCATGGAATTTTATCAATATTAACAATAAAATCCATAATTATTTTGAACAAAATTGGCTGCTGCCTTGGTTTGTCTTGCAAATTCTTCTTCAATACCGCCTCGGTATCGGAGGCAGCAAGACAATCCCATTTCACTGATTATCAGAATATTAAATCGGGTAAAGGTTAGCTTTATGCGATATTTTTTCAGCCCCATCGCTTGAAATGCCTGATAAAGCCCCTGCTTCTTCAAAAAAAAGCACTGCCTTGCACGATCCATAGCCTCGGCTAACCTCCCTCCACATGGACGAACGTATCACTCAACGCTTGGAAGCGCATCTGGCCAGCCAGGGGCTGCGCCGCACCAAGCAACGGGATGTCATCGTCGAGGCAGCCTTCGCCTCCGATGAGCACTTCAAGGCGGAAGAGCTGCTGGAAAAAGCCCGCAAGCTCGACAACACCGTCTCTCGAGCCACCGTTTACCGCACCCTGACCCTCCTGGTGGAGTGCGGCCTTCTGCGCGAGGTCGATCTAGGCCGTGACCAGACTTACTACGACCCCAACTTCCTCGACAAGCCCCAGCACAATCACCTGATCTGCCTGGATTGTGACCGCGTGGTGGAGTTTGAGGACGACCACACCGCCCTGCTGCACGACTGCATCACCCGCAGGCTGGGTTTCCAGCCTAGCATGAAAAGCATGCGCATCGAAGCCCATTGCGATGAGCTCCTTCGCCTGGGAAAATGCAGCTACCGCGATGCCAAGCTCGCGGCAGCCGTTTAAAAATCAACAGATTAAGCCCGGCGCCAGCGCTGGAAGGTCTCGATGGCCTCATATTCCGCCAGCCCCAGGGCATCGTAGAGCCGCGCATTTTCGCGGTTGGTCTCTGGGGCCTCTTTTTCCAGTGAGGAGAGAGCTCCATAGCGTGAGAGAGCAATGGACTTGCGCTCCAACTGCAGCGGACTCATGGGAATGGCCATGTCGATTTCATGGGGCTCCAGCGGACGCTCCTTGCCACGGTAGAGCCAGATGCTGCAGGACCCGGCAAAATCCTCGCCAGCACAGACTTGGAGTGCTGCCACCAGCAGGCGGAAGCAGATGCCGGAAACGCTGGAAGGGTCCGCCGCGTCGCCGGTGACATAGATCTGATGCGGCTTGTGCTCTTGGAGAAGGCGCACCAGAGCCTTGGTGTCTTCCTCCGTACTCTTGAAGCGGCGGTAGCGGCCCTGCTCATAGAAAGGCAGGTCCAGGAAGACCACACGGTCATTGCCCAGACCCACGGTATGGGCGGCATCCCGCACCTCGCCACGCAGGATCAGGCCCTTGAGCTGGCGCAGCAGCGGCTGATCCTCGCCAAACTCCCCTTTCGCCTCCAGCAGGCCCAGGGCCTCCTTGGCATAGGCCACCTGAGCGCCCCACGCCGCGGGATTCGCGGCATTGGAGGCCAGTTCGAGCAGAGTTTCGGCAAACTTGTCCGCCTCACTGTCCGGCACACGCAGGCTTCCTGAGGTCATGGAGATAAAGCGCACATCATGCCCCTGCTCCACCAGTCGGTCGATCGTACCGCCCATGCCGGTGATGGCATCCTGCGGCTCCGGGCTCAGCACCAGGCAGCGTTTAGGGTAGGGGCGCGCACGCTCGGGGCGGTAGGTGTCATCCTCGTCAGGCTTGCCACCCGGCCATCCGGTGATGGTATGCTGGAGCTGGTTGAAGATACGGATGTTCAGCTGATAGGCCGGCCCCTGCTCGGAAAGAAGGTCGGAAAGACCATTCTCATTGTAGTGCTCGTCCACCAGCTTGAGGATCGGGCGCTTGATCTTGAAGGCCTGCCAGACCATGGCACGGCGGGTTTCACGCGGAGTCCACGAGGCAGGCCCCACCAGCCAGGGCAGCTTGATGCGGGTGAGCTCTCGGGAGGCACCATGGTCAATGAAGAACCGCGCATCCGGATGATCCTGCAGGAATGAGGCGGAAATGGCTTCCGTCATCGGGCCTTCGATGGCCTTGGCCACCATGGACGCCTTGTTTTCCCCCCACGCCATCAGCACCAGCTTCCTGGCGCGCAGGATGGTTCCCACCCCCATCGTGATGGCAAAGTGCGGCACATTCTGCTCCCCGCGGAAGTCGCTGGCGGCGTCCTGGCGTGTCACACGGTCCAGAGTGATGCGGCGGGTCAGCGAGTCACGGCTGGATCCGGGTTCGTTGAAGCCGATGTGGCCCGTGCGACCAATACCAAGGATTTGCAGGTCCACCCCGCCGGCCGCTTCGATCTTTTCCTCATACTGGCGGCAGTGATTGAAGACCTGATCTCCCGGCACCGTGCCGCTGGGCAGATTGATGTTCTCCTTGGGGATGTCGATGTGGTCAAACAGCTGCTCCGCCATGAACTTCGAGTAGCTCTCCGGGTGGTCGGAGCTGAGGCCGTAGTACTCGTCGAGGTTGAAGGTGATGACGTTCTTGAAGCTCAGCCCCGCCTCCTTGTGCAGGCGGATGAGTTCGCGGTAAAATGGCACCGGAGTGGAACCCGTGGCCATGCCCAGCACAGCGGGCTTGCCCGCCTTGTTCTTCGTTTCAATCAGCAGCTTCACCTCCTGTGCCAGCGCCTTGGCAGCGGCGGCAGAGTCAGGAAAAATGGTGGTTGGGACTTTCTCGTAGGCTTCTGCTGGAGGGCGGATGGACATGGCGCGGAGGGGTTGGGGATAATACGAACAGAACGCAGTTTGGCATTCACGCAACCTTCATTCATGGCAGCACCCCTTCATTAGGCAGGGCCTAATGTGGTAATGCTGACTCCCAATGCTCCGTCAGCTCTCATCAGACTGACACCTCCCTTTGAAGACCTCCCATTCCAGCTTATGAGTATTCTCTCTGCAAAACATCCAACCAGCCCCCACATGCGCATTGATTATGCAACCGTTGAACCAGAACTGATTTCAAGCCTTCGACAGCTGACACGCGACCTGGCCAAAACCGCCCTGCCACCTGGTCTGCGGGCCTTGGTAGAGCTTCGGGTCTCGCAGATCAATCACTGCTCCTACTGCATTCAAGTCCACCGCTCGGAGGCCCGTCATCACGGAGAAGAGCCGACGCGGATCGAGCAGCTTTCCGAATGGCGCACATCCAAGCTGTTTACCCCACGCGAGCAGGCGGCGCTGGCCTGGGCAGAAGCACTCACAAATGGCGAAACCATCCACAAGGATGAGAAGGAATACCAGGAGCTGCACACCCATTTCTCCGAACCGGAGATCGTATCGCTCGGCCTGTCCGTTTCACTGGCCAACTTCTGGAACCGGATGGCCGGCGGCTTCCGCAAGTAGCCTGCGGAAGCTCACCACCCGCTTCACTGCACGTCCAGTTCCGGCTTGAAGTCGGAAGCATGGTAGGAGCTGCGCACCAGCGGCGCACTCGCCACGTGGCGGAAGCCCTTCTTCAGCGCGATCTGCTTGTAGTTCTCAAAGGTGTCCGGATGGATGTACTCGATCACCGGCAGGTGCTGCGCGGAGGGGCGCAGGTACTGGCCCAGGGTCAGCACCGTCACGTCATGCTCCAGCAGGTCGTCCATGGCCTGGAAAAGCTCGGTTTCCGTCTCACCCAGGCCCAGCATCAGGCCGCTCTTGGTCGCGCACTTGGAGCCCAGCTCGGCGGCCATCGCCTTGGCACGCTTGAGCACATGCAGGCTGCGGTGATACATCGCACGGCTGCGCACCAACGGCGTCAGGCGCTCCACGGTTTCCAGGTTGTGATTAAAGATGTGCGGCTTCGCCTTCATCACCACTTCCAGCGCGTCGTCCTTGCCGTTAAAATCGGGCACCAGGATCTCAATCGTGATCGTCGGCACCGCTTCGCGCACGGCCTCGATGGTTCGGGCAAAGTGCTCGGCACCGCCGTCTTTCACATCGTCACGCGCCACGGCGGTGATCACGATGTGGTTCAGGCCCATGCGCTTCGTTGCCTCGGCCACGCGCTGGGGCTCGTCCGCCTCCAGGGCAAAAGGCTTGGCGGTCTTGACCGCGCAGAAGCCGCAGGCACGCGTGCAGCGGTCCCCGGCGATCATGAAGGTGGCCGAGCCCTGGCTCCAGCACTCCCAGCGGTTTGGGCACTGCGCCTCTTCGCACACCGTGTGCAGCTTCAGGTCAGTGATCAGCCCCTTCGTGCTCCAGAACTTCGGATCACGTGGCAGAGTCACACGAATCCAGTCCGGTTTCTTGTCACGGTGCAGGGCGGGGTCGATCTTGGGCGTCATGGGGGGAGGGACCAATGGCCCAGATGGGGCGAATTGCAACGCGTTTGGACTGCCTTGCACTGTGCAGAAAGTGTTATTGGGCTTGTCCAGCCAGACTTTGTAGCATCCCTCAAGTATGGCTATTATATACCAACAAGCACTGCTCCAGACATGCAGTTGAACACGGCCTAGTTACCCCCTCTTCCGTGTCAGCATGATCTCATTTCCCTCCGTGTCCACGCACATGGCCAGATGGGGCGGCTGACCATCTTCGGGCTCAGGCTCGCGCGTCAGCAGACCTCCCGCGGCCACGATTTCCCGTGCGCCCTCGATCACATCAGGCACCTGAAAGCTCAGCCCGGTCCAGGTGCGCGAGCCTTCGCCACCGCCATGGATGCCGATGACGCCGCCGCAGATCTCCACCTCGCTGATGATCTCGTTTTGCTTGAGCACCTTGCCGCCAAAAACAGTGGCGTAAAAATTCACCGCACGGTTCATGTCCGCCGCCCAGATCACGTATTTGAGTCGCTCTACATTCATTCGTTCTTCAGTGCCACAGACCGGCGCCTGCTGCACTTAGTTTCCAAACAACGCCTTCTGTTTCGGTGGCGAGGCGTTGACCCTGGGCTTGGCTGGATTGCCGCCGATGCGCTGGGCCTCACGCAGTTCCTGTTCGGTAGGCGGCTTGCGCTCGTCATTGTTTCCGCCGCCAAAGATGCGCGGCGACCACCGGGTGTCCTTCAGCGTACCCGACCCTTTGTAGGCGAGCAGCTGGGTCACTGGAAAGAGCAGGATCCCCAGCCCGCGCATGCGCACCTCGGCATTGAAGTCAATGTCATCACGGATGAAGTCTATGTTCCCACGACTCACGATCCTGAAGGCGCTGGATTCGGCCTCGACATTGTCTGTGACAATAAAGCCGTCTGACACCTCAAACGTGCAGTCCGCCTTCTTGGCCACGTTGTACCCCTTGATAGGAGAGGGCAGAATGGCGCCGATGATCGGTGTCAGCGGCCCGAGCACCGGAAGTGCCAGCAGGTTCCCGTTCACAATGATCAGCGCCCCGCCGCCTTTGAGTGTTTTCCAGTCGTTCATGCGACCGGCAAACTTGAAATGCCCGCTGATGTCCCCCACGCTTTCGTTCCCCGGAGAGTACACCTGCGCAAATTTGTGGAAGCTCAGCGCATTCATGCGCAGCTCCCCATCGTAGGAGTTGGGCTCACGGTTTTCATTCAGCGTTCCCTTCAGCGTCATATCCCCGCCGAGCACATCCGCAGCGATGTCGATCCGGGCCAGACCGTCGCGGTTGCGCACTTCCGCACGCACCTCCTCAAAGGGCAGCTTTTTCCCAAAGACACTGTAGGGGAAGCGCCCGGCCTGCACCACCACATCATACCCCCGGACTCCAGGCGTCAGATTCACCGCACCTTTCGCGTGCATGGTGTCGCCAAATAGACGCCCGTTAAAATCAAAATTCAGCATGTTGCCGACGATGTGCACCTCTCCGTTCGGCGCCGTGATCGGGTAGTCCTCGTCCCACAGCACGTAGTGGGCACCTCCCACGGGGTTTTTGAAGGCGACCTTGTAGTCATTCAGCTGCGGATTCCCCTTGTAGCCGATGACCCCGTTTGCGGTCACGTCCGTGCCGGCGGAAAAACGATAGCGCTCGATCTGGTCCGCCACCTTGGGCGCAAAAGCACGGACGATCCCCGCAGCATCTGCCAGCGCACGCACATTCACGAGCTTCAGCCACTTCTCGTTGTCATCATCATTCACAAAGACCAGCTCCGCCTCTGCCGGCCCGTCCGGCCGCTGGATTTTGACGTTGGCATAGTTCTGAATGTCTCCCAGGAAGGCCAGATCCATTTCGGCAGACTCAAACGGCACCCCCTTGTAGCGGAAGTTCCGGATCACCCCATGTCCGGAGGTCGGAGACTCGCGCAGATTCAGCTTCGGGCCTGCAGTGGACACATGCACGTCCACCTGGGAGTCGTCATTGAATTCAAAGCGCTGGATGATCTCCCGCGTCTTTGGCAGCAGCACAAACGGCAGAAACACCGTGGGGTGCATGCGCAGCAGCAGCTCCGCTTTGAACCCCATCTCCTGGTGGTGCATCACATTCAGCACCAGAGATCCCGTTTTGTGCTTGAGCAGGGCGTCCTTGACGTAAATCCCCTGGGGTGTGGCACCCAGGGTCAGGCTGAGAGAGTTAAACACCTCCCCGCGGCTGCCAAAGCGCCCGCAGTCCAGGCTGCCGGTCACATTGACGGGCAGCATGTCATCCGGAGATTTCTTTTTCAGCAGCACACTGCCTTCCAGCGCTAGCTGAGGCGCTTCATAAAACACCACCTCACGCAGACCTTCGTTGTTTAGAAAGGCACGTGCCAGGCCGGGAAGGTCGGCGCTGGAGGTCAGCCGGAAGCGCAGCTGGTCACTGCCCAAGCGCCATGTGGCGGTGGCATCCATGATCCCCAGGTGGTCACGCAGATGCAGGCGCTTCAGATCAATGAAGCCGCCATCATATTCCGCCTCTGCAACGAGCTCGTTCCATACGTAGTCTTCAAATGCCAGCCCATCCGCCTGAAACAGCAGCTCCGCCTTGATCTCGTCCGGACGCTCCAGCGCGCCGGACACCTTTACACTCAGCGTCGGCACATGCGGAGCGCGAAAGCGCGCCAGCCAGTCCAGCCCGTGCTGGATCTGCTCCCGGTGCTCCCGCATCAGGTTCATCCGCTGGTCGGCGCTCATGCCCTGCTGGTCCGGGCTGGGCGCCGGCAGTTCCAGCACACCACTGATGAGAATATGCAATCCGTCAGAGAGCAGGCCCTCCGCATGCCTGATTTCCAGGCGTCGCCCCTCCAGCAGCGCACGCGCGCTGAGGTCCTTGAGCTCAATCACTGTCAGGTCCGGGCGGTCAGGATCCACCGGCAGCGCCACGCTTGCATGCAGGAGTTCCATACCTTCGATCTGGACCCTGCCCTCCACGAGGCTGCCAAAGTCCACATCCAGATTCAGCCGGTCCACCGACGCCACCAGGTGCCGCTTGCTCACATCATTGTAAACCCGCACCCCGCGGGCCACCAGCCCTCCGAATGGATTGATCGCCAGACGCTCGAAGTCCAGATGCACTCCGTGCTGCGCCAGCTCTCCGGTGACGAAGCCATGCCACCGCTCATGAAAAGACGCTGTGGTCAAATAGACGCCCGCAGCCAGCAGAAAGCTGACGATGGCGAAAAACAGAGCACGGCGCAGAAAACGAAGCATGAAAGCCCAACGTTAACCACGCTAAATGAACTCACAAGCAGCAAGCCCGGGCTCGTGCAGTCCGCTCGTCAGCGGTACTGCTCCGGCCTGCCCACGGGGAAGAACCCCAGCGGCGCCACCTGGTCCGGACGCAGCTTCTCAGGCCCCATGCTCGGCGCATCCGCCGCGAGAAACACCCCCATCTGGATCAGGCCGGTGCCCCCCTTGGGACTGCTGTGCAGGAACAGGGCCGAATCCCCGCTCACTTTCTTAAACAGCAGCGGCCCGTTTGAGGCGTGGTCCAGCTCCAGCTTGCCTTTGGGCTCCACATGCAGGCTGCCGCGCCCGAGGCTGGCGGAGCCTCCGCCTTGCAGATCCCTGCCATCCACGCCCACTTTCAGCTCCAGAGCCATGGGCGTGCGGTTTTTCACCACCAGCTTGTAGGCTTGGTTGGGCATCCCGGCCACAAAGAGGACACCACCGCAGACATACGATTCCAGCCATTTCCCTGAGGCCGCATCCTGCACTCCCAGGTCCACCGTCCCATCCCCCATGCGTGCCATGCCTCGCTGGGCATCTGCCACATCGCCCTGACGCTCGATCATGCCCTTCAGGCGCTCCGGCTCGGCATAGACCACCCGCGCCACCATATGGGGCTGGTCGGTGGTCTGCGCAGGTCGTGCAGGGAAACCACGGTGGAAGAGATTGGGATCCTGCTGCCACGCAGGCCGCAGCGGAGCCACGGCGCTGTCACACGCTGCCATCAGCGTCATGCCTGCCGCTGCCGTCCAAATTCTGATCCATGCCGATGTCCTGCCTGCTTTCCCTGATGTCATGCTGAATGCGCTGTTGTCTTGATTAGAAAAGTAACACGCACCAGACCCGACACTTCTTCCACCGAACGACGCACCTCGCAGCCCAGCAGGCGCTCGATCATCTCACACTCCAGTTCGTCCACGATGCTGTAGCGCGCCGACAGCTCGCGGAATGGGCGGTGATGCTCCACCAGCAGCAGATGCCCGTGCGCGTCGGTTTCGCAGGCGCTCATGCACCCATCCGCCGTGCGCAGCCGGGCCAGCAGCCGTGCGCGCTCCTCCAACGTGGAGGCCACCGCCAGCCGCAGGCTCCAGGCCTCGCCTTTGGATTGAAAATAGGAGTAGAGAAGCTTGGGCGGCGCACTTTCCCCATAGACCTTTTCTGCGGTGGCCAGCAGATCCAGCGTCAAAGGTGTGCCGTGATTCATGAAGAGCGCCTCGGCCTTCGCCGTCAGGCGATAGAGCTTTTCAGGCCTGCCTGAGGCCTTGGGCCTGCGCCAGGTGTCCAGAAACCCGGCCTTCTCCAGCTCCACACAGTGCTGCTTCACCCCCATGTAGCTCATCTTCATGGCCGTGCACAACTCCGTCACGGTCATGCCCGTGGAATGCTTCAGCCGCTGGACGATGTCCAGTACCGGCGAATGCAGCATTTCTCGGAGCAGGTTGATCATGAGGCCTCCTCCCGCAGGCTAGCCCCGCTGCCGCCAGTCCGCAATGCCCGGTCCTGATCAACCGTGGTTAACTGATCAGCAGCAGGCGCGGCAGCCCGGGCAGCGTGGCTGGCGCACGATGGATGCAGGGCGGAACAGCACAGCCTGGGTGCTCCGTGGCAATTCGCCATAAATTGCCCCTGCCAAAGGAATAGGGCACGGCATGCGGCAGCGGCGTGTAGTGCAGGTCCAGATAGTGCTCGTGGAGAAACTCGCGGAAACCTTCGTCGTCCTTTTCGCCGTAAAGCTGCCGTAGCTCTGCGCGGGCCGCCGGGGCATCCACACGCCTCACGGCCTCCTCATTACGCAGGCCCTCGGAGTCAGCCCCATGATAGGTGCACAGGTAGGTGTCCGCCTCCACCGTGGCGCTGTCCACGTGCCAGGACTGCACATCCGTGCGCAGCAGCTCGGGCTCGATTTCGTTCAGATACTCATTGATGCAGTCCAGGCTGGGCTGCAGCTCGCGGGAGCGCAGCAGTTCCTGATCCTGCAGCAAGATGTCGCGCGCCACGCTGCCTTCGGCGCTCAGGTCCAGCGCCAGCAGACGTGCATCATCAATGCTGGTGATCCCCTTCCCTACCGCCAGCTTTTCCACGATCTCGCCAAAGTCCCCCGGCAGCTGGCGCACCCAGCACATGGCATTCACCCCGTCGGCAAAAGGCGTGTTCACCAGCTCCTCAAAGCTGCCCACCACCTTGATGCGCGGGTAGTCGGGCGGAATGAAGAATGCTGCGTCTGCAGGGTCCATGTTGAGCGCGTAAAATTTCGAGATGAATCAGGTCGTCACATGCCGCGCCTGCCTGCTGCTGGCCGTGCCATGCCTGCCAGCAGCACGGTCTGAAGACTGCGCGCCCCCAAGGCGCAGGGACTCTCGGCCGGGCACGCGGTTCCAGTCCTGCATCAGGGTGGCGGCGGCCACATCGGGCGGCACGCCGCAGACCTGCGTCAGGTGGTGAAATAATTCCTGGGCCAGCACTGGCAGCGCAATCTGGTGCGTGCGCTTCAGCCTGGCATAAAGGCTGTCGGCAAACGCCAAGAAACACTGAAACGGAGAGTCGCCCTGCTGCCACAGCAGCCCCAGTGTGGCGGAGAAGTTGCCGCTGTTGGCCACCAGATCCCAGTAGCGCGCAAAGCGCCTCATGCGCTGCATCTCCGCAAACGGAATGTCCCGGTTTTCGAGAATCTCATAGGGCGGCGTGGGCGCATACTTCATCCCATATTCGGCATCGTGCCGCACGATGGGTGTGCCACGCAGCCTCTTGAGAATACCCACCTGAATCTCCTGCGGCCCCATCTTCACCAGCCGGTCAAAACCACGCCCAAAGCTGGCCACGTCCTCGCCCGGCAATCCCACGATGAGATCGGCATGCACGTGGATGCCGGTCTGCTCGCGCAGAAAGTGCAAATTGTCTTCCAGCCGCGTCAGATTCTGCCTGCGGCTGATGTTCTTGGAGGTGTCCTCATCAAAAGTCTGGATGCCCACCTCAAACTGCACCGCCCCCGGCGGAAACTGCCGGATGAGATCGCGCAGCTGCTCCGGCAGGCGGTCAGGCACCATCTCAAAGTGCAGGAACATCCCCTCCCGCCAGCGCTCCAAAAAGAAACGCAGGATGGCCGTGCTGGTAGGCAGGTGGAGATTGAAGGTGCGGTCCACAAACTTGAAGGTCAGGGCACCGCGATCCAGAAGTCCCTGCATGGCCTGCAAAAAAGTATCCAGCGCAAAAGCGCGCACTGGGACGTCCAGAGACGAGAGGCAGAACTCACAGGTGAACGGGCAGCCACGAGAGGCCTCCACATAGAGGATGCGATGTGCCAGATCTGACTCCGTGTAGAGATCATACGGCAGCGCCACCCGCTCCAAGGAAGGCAGCCCTGCAGGTATGACTTTAGGCAGGGAAGCTACCGCTTCTGCATCCTCTCCCAGCAGCACGCCGCAGACTTCGGCAAATTTCAGATCGGCCTCTCCGGTAATCACGTGATCCGCCAGCGCCACGATCGGCTGCCCCTCCCACTCAAAGGACACCTCCGGTCCACCCAGGATGATGCGGATGTCCGGCCGCAGTCTCCGCAGCATTCCCAACACTGCAGTCGTCTCCACCACGTTCCAGATATAAACACCAAAGCCCACAAGGCGCGGCTCGTGCGCCAGCACCGCCTCCACGATCTCCAGCGGCGCCTGGTTGATCTGAAATTCCGCGATGCACGCCCGCTGCTGGAGCGGCCCCAGATTTGCCAGCAGATAGCGCAGCCCAAAGGAGCTGTGGATGTATTTGGCATTGAGCGTGGCGAGGACGATGTCTGGCACCCGCCCAGTGTGGCCGCTCTGCCCCCGCACGGCAAATGTCTTTGCCTGTGTCAGCGCCCGCCGCATCCCCTGCTCATGGTATTTATATTCACCCACTGGCCGGACAACCTGGCAAAAGTGGCACGCGCACTGCTTGAAAGAGAAGCGTCTCTGGAGAACGACTCTTCAGCAACGCTCATTCAAATCGCCCATGAAACTGCACCCCAGTCACGTCTTTCTGTTCACCGCCATGATCCTGTGCATCTACATCGTGGTATCTCACCTCGATTGATCCAGCGTCAAATCTGATGCCAGCCTAAAAAAGGCACTGCCGCCTTCATGGCCGTCGCATCAGGCATGCACATGACAAAGAAGTGAGGAGAAGACTTTTGCAAGAATGCAAAAGCGAAGACTTAGAGTATTGAGGCACAATATTTTGCCCAACACTAAAAGTGGGTTCCACAGGGGGAGTTGCACCCAAACAGCCGCAGGGGACGTTTGACATCTCAACCCTCCCGCGCCTAACCTCCGCGCCCATCGATCCCGCAGTTCATGCATCATCTCCCCCCGCTGCCTGAGAAGGAGTTCCGCTCCTACGCTCCCGGCTATTGGTCCTCCAAAAATGTTTCAGCCTCTGATTGGAACAGCGCCACCTGGCAGCTCAAGAACCGGATCACCACACTCGCCCAGCTCGAAGAGCACCTGGCATTGACCGAAGAAGAGCGCGCCGGCGTGCTGCTTTCAGGAAACAAGCTGGCGATGGCCATCACGCCTCACTACTTCAACCTCATTGACCCGGAAGACCCAAACTGCCCCATCCGCCGGCAGGTAGTCCCCCGCATCGAAGAATCCTGGGAGGATCCCGATGAAATGAGCGACCCCTGTGGTGAAGACAGCCACATGCCGGTGCCCGGACTGGTGCACCGCTACCCGGACCGCGTGCTCTTTCTGGTGACGGACCGCTGCGCCAGCTACTGCCGCTACTGCACCCGCAGCAGAGTCGTCTCCGGTGTGGGAGAACAGGAGCTGCACACGGAATTTGAGGCGGCCTTTCGCTACCTGGAGCGCCACACGGAAGTGCGCGATGTGCTGCTCTCCGGCGGCGATGCCCTGCTCTTCTCCGACGCCAAGCTCGACGCCATTCTGACCCGCCTGCGCAGCATCAAGCACATCGAATTTGTCCGCATCGGCAGCCGCGTGCCCATCTTTGTACCCCAGCGTATCACGCCCGAGTTGTGCAAGATGCTGCAAAAGCACCACCCGCTCTGGCTCAGCATCCACACCAACCACCCTCGTGAACTCACCACTGAGGTGCGCGACGCCCTGGCCCTGCTGGCCAACCACGGCGTCCCCCTCGGCAACCAGAGCGTGCTGCTGCGTGGTGTGAACGACAATGCGGAGGTGATGAAGAGCCTGGTGCACAAGCTGCTGATGTGCCGCGTGCGGCCTTACTATCTCTACCAGTGCGACCTGATCCAGGGCAGCTCCCACCTGCGCACCAGCGTGGCTGACGGCATCGACATCATCGAGCAGCTCCGCGGCCACACCACCGGCTACGCCGTCCCCCAGTTCGTCATCGACGCCCCCGGCGGCGGTGGCAAAGTCCCGCTCAATCCCGACTACGTGTTGGTGCGCGACGAGCAGCGCGTCGTCATTCGCAACTACGAGGGCAAGACCTTTGAGTATCCTGAGCCAGCCTTGGTAAGGCGTTGAGCCGCTGATATCTTAAAAAGCAGCACACGCGTTGAGGCATGCCTTCAGGTCATCTCAGCGCTTCAGGCACCACACCTACCGGCACCCCATCGCTCGCCTTGCTCGACGGATTTTCTGCACCCGGGAAGAAGTCTTTGAAATCAAGCGGCGCAAACGAGTCGCCCTCACGATGGAGTTCCACCGCGCGCCACTCACGTTCATCGTTGTCGTTGCGGGGCACGAGGCGCGGCGCTGCCCCGATGCCTGGATTGCCCGTGAATGTGTTCAGCTCTTGTCGGAACTTGGTTTGCATTTCGGCAAGCAGAAGATTCTCTCCACGATAGGTCGCTGGATCTTCATGACCCACTTTCTGGCCGTGAACGTACGCAGTTTCAACAATGCGGCGTTGGTCGCCAGGAATGCGGGTGTAGAAAAGATTGTGATCTGAGCGCAGGGCGTCGGCGTGCCAGATGCGCAGCAGCGCATTGTTAACCTTCGTCGGAATGCTGTCGCAGACGAGGTTGTGATGAAAATGCACCAGCACGTCAGGCGTTTCCATATGCGCGGTCATGGCCCGGATGAAGTTGTTGTAGAAAACGCAGTGTCGCACGGTGAGATCAGGGCAGTTGCTGGCGCCAATCGCCTCACCCATTCCGTTGATGAAAACGGAATTTTCCACCAGCAACTCGTGCGTGTTCGTCGCGCCGATGAAAGTTCCCACGTAGCCTTCCAGTTCTCGACCATCGTGAAAACAGCGTCGGATGATGTGATTCGATCCGCCGGTGATGTGAATGATCGGCCCCAGCTCCGGCGCAAAACGGAAGTGCCTGAAGCGCAGACCGTCGAGAATGATGCGATGTTTTTGTGGAAGGATAAAGGCGTTTGCACGGAAGCGCTCGCTGCCATCCATCCACACCACCTCGCCAGGGGCGGCAGCAAACGTGATCGGCGCACCGACATCGCCACTGCTGCGGACGCGCACGGTTTCCTCATACACACCGGCGTGAATAAGCACGGTGTCACCCGCACGCGCGGCATTCGCAGCGTCGTTGATCGTTTTGAAATCCCCGGGCACATGCAGCGTGCGCGCGGTGTGTGGTTCGGCGGCGGTGGTGACAGTTTGTATTTCATAAACGGCCTGCGTTTTGTCTGCCGGTGGCTGATGCAGGGCAAACACCCGTTGCTCGTCCTTGCGGCGGGAGGTGATGCGAAACTCATAGGCTTTTCCGGGCTGCAAGCCGGTCAGGCTCACGCTGTGCTGGCTGCCGCGTGGTGTCTCGACCTTCGCCCCACCCCATTCAAGCGTCGTGGCGGCGGCCTGTGTGGGCGTGCTCCATTCCAGCGTGGCGGTTGTTGTCGTCACGTCATGCACGCTGACCTTGCTGATGGGCAGCGGTCGCGTACGACTAAGTCGCAAAAACGGCCCGATCGTCGAGCCATGCAGCCCACGGCCGATGAGCGCTGAATCATCCGGCAGAATTTCGCTCACAGCCGCGCCAGCGACATTCGAGTGCTCCCAAAGTTCCACCAGCGACTCCGCGTCCAGCCTCCTCTCCGCGACGACGTTCGAGATCAAACTGCCGCCACGCGATTCATCAACCGTAAGCTGCCCTTTGATCCAATTGTGCGCGAGGACCAGCTTCGGCGACTTGTGGATCGAAAGGCTGCCGAGCGTGCAGAACTCAATCCGCAAGTCCTCCGAGCCAGACACAGTCACCTTCTCGTGAACCTGAAGCCCGTTTAGCCGTACACCTGGAGCGTCTCGGATAAAAACTTCCTTCACCGCGACACGATCATGACCATGTCTGCGGAAATCAGCCTTCGCACCGGCAACGAGCGCCTCATCATACTCGCCAGCCATCAGATACACCGTGCTGCAAGCCCCTGCGGCACGTGCAAGCGTTTTCCAGGGCCTTGCTTTCGTGCCTGGATTCTCATCATTCCCGCTGGGTGAAACAAAGAAGACATTTACCATGCGGTAATCATGATTCAACACATCCGCAAACCGCGCCGCGTCTGACGGCGTGGCTCCGGAGGGCAGCTCGATGTTCTCCGCGCCCGGCGGACGGTAGAACTTGCGACCTACGCACACGTTGCCGCGCTGCACTGCGTCCTTGAGATCACCTTTGATCATGACACTCGCGTTGATCGCGAGGTTGTCGAGCATCGCACAACCATCGCCGCCGCTGTAAAAGGTGATGTCGTTGCGGCTTGTGCCCGCGTCAGGCATGTGCCCCTCGACGCGGTTGTGCTGAAAGGTTGTGCCCGCCACGCCCCAGCCGACGATGTTGTTCCCGATATCCACATGCCGCGACCAGTTGCCAAAGGCCGTACAATCCTCCACCACACAGCCCCGGCCTTTGCCGAGCAGGTGAATGCCGCCGCTGTTTAGATACGAGGTGCAGCGCCGCACGCTGCAGCTCTCGCAGTCCTTCAACATCAGCCCCCAGCGTGTGCGTGATCCCTGCTGCGGATCATAATCGCGATGGCTGAAGCCGGTGAAAGACAGGCCGTCAATGATGACATGCTTCGAGCCCGTGAGCAGCAACCCGTTTGCATTGGTGATGGATGCACCCATGGCATGGCATTCTGGCGGCAGCGAATCCGATGCATGAACATAAAGCAGGTTGTTTTTCTCATCCTGGTAAAAGCTCATCAATGAAAGCTCCACCTCCACCGCGCTCATCTTCGGCTCCAGCGTGCGAAACGTGCTGTGCTCAAACACCGACTCCACAGGCCGCCCCACTTCTGTGACAAAAACATCCCGCAGCCCCGGTGCTGGTTTGAAGTCCTTCAAGTCCAAATCTCCCCGCAACAAGACGCTGCCAGCACGCCACGCGCGAATTGTGATCGGAGCCTTGGCCGCGCCCACCAGGGTGGCAGACACCGTCTCCCGATACTCACCGGGCATGATCGTGAGGGTGTCTCCAGGTTTGAGCGCAGCCACACCTTCGGTTATGGTTTTGAAACCTCCAGGGCCGACGTTGTGTTCGGCGGCGTGCAGTGAGAACAACGGGGCAAGCAGCAGTGCGGCAAAGAGTCCGTATTCTTTGTTCATGATCCGGCAGATGGGAAGGAATGATTCGTTACTCGGATGGCGGCAGAGGCTGTGCTTTGTGCATGAAATATCTTGCCGGAGGCGCCCCTGGAGTTTCGGAGCTGTTTGCGAGTCTTTCGAACTCCTCGTCCGTCAAAGCGAACCCCAGATCCTCATCAGCACGCACATAGCCAGCACGACGCAGCTCACGGTGAAAGAACCTCATGTTGTCCACGAATAAGCCGATGCGCTGCTTTGCCCGCCGATCATTCGCCTTTGCGAGCGCCTCCTGACACAGCCTGTGAATTTGCGGCAGCAGCGGCAGGTAGATCTTCTGGATCTTCGGTTTGTCGATGTCGTATTGACCGGCGGAGTAATGAAACGGTTCGACCTGCTGTTTGAATTTCCGAAACGCATCATCAATGAGTGCATAGACACGCCCCATGGCTTCGCCTCCTTCAGCGTAGGCGAGCATCAGCCACTCGCGATACATCGCGTCCACGTCGGCATCCGCCTTCCACATCAGGCGCGCGAGCAGCCAGTTGTTCGGTCCTGCGTAAGCCCAGTTTGACTCCACGGCCTCGCGCACGCTTTCAATGCCGTGCTTCTTCAGCGCTGCAAACTCCACCTTCATCAGCTCTGGCGCCGGTGCCAGCGGTGCGCAGCCGCGGGAGCGATGCCAGTGCAGATAGTTCGAGTAGCCGAGGTTCGGAGCGGTCCGATGCCATCTCTCGGCGAGTTGATCAAACTCAGCACGGTATGCCTCCTTGTAGAGTCCGAGTCCATAAACATCCAGAGGAGCCCACTCGACGAACAAGTGCTTGTCCAGCTGCAGTGTCTCAGAGGGCGGATACTCGTTCGCGCCATACACGAGCGCGCCGATCATTCTGCCTGGATGCGCCTTGGAAACCTGACCCGCCACATCATTGTAGAAATCGAGCAGATTGCGCGTCGTCGATTCTTTGCCATGGGAGTTGAGCGTGATGTGCGCTTTGCAGCGGTCGCAATGGCAGAAGCTCTGTCCGTCCGAGGGAGATGCGCTCATCATGAAGCGCGATGGATTCGCGTCGAACTCCTGAAGAAGGCTCTTCGCGAAGGCGCCCGCGGCCTCTGGGTTGCGTGTGCAGAACTTGTAATTGGGCTTCTCCGGATACGGATTCACGGCAGCCCAGTCGGGATGCGAATCTCTGATGCTCTGCGGCATCAGTTCATTCCATGAATGGCTTGAGTCCACCCACAATGCCCCTGCATCGCCTGCTTGAGTACCCACGCGGTTGCGCAGCGCCCATTGTCGAACCAAAGGCGGATCGCTCAATTCCAGCTGTCGTGAAGCAAAAGAAGGCGCCTCCATGAGATTCAGAGGCGGCACTTTCAGGCGGTCATGATGAGGGATGATTTCCCCCAGTTCCCCCGGCATGATCCAGCGCGCCCCGACGACACGCTCAAGAAACGCATACGCGCCAAACAAGGTGCCCCTGCTAGACCCGCCACGGTGTGTGGTCCGGCCATCCGCCGTGTCTTTTCCCACGATGAATACCGCGCGTCCATGCGTGAAGATTCGGAAAGACTCCTCAGCCATCGTCTCGGCCTCCACGCCCGCCGCACGCGCCGCAGCACAGTCCCCCAGGCAGATCATCGGCGGCTTGGCTTCGGTGATCACCGGCAGGGTGCTGCCCGTCGCCAGTCTGATCACCCGCTGGATTTCATCCGCCGCCAGACGGACAGATTTCGGCGCCACAGGTTCATAGTAGAGAGAACACACCACTGTCCCTTTATCCATGACCACCAGCTCACTCGTTTCAGGTGCCGGTGGCTCTTTTGCGCTCACAATAATCAACGGCGAAAGCAGAAAGGTGATGAGGGGAATATGTCTCATGGCAATCGCAACAAACATGATCAGGCTCTAATTAGCTGGACCCTAGCGCGCCCCAAGGCCCCGGCTTGCGATGATAAACGCTAGCAGAATGGACTGTACTTCATGGTTTGAATGCCCCAACGCCAGCCAGTGCAGGGCGTATGCAATGCCTGCGCTACGACTCAAGTCTGCGGAAACCGGCGGCTGTCCCGGCACCAGAGAAGAAAACCAACCGGCAAGCCGGACAGCCACAGCAGGCGGCCGCCGAGAGATTTCAGCATGCTGAACTGATTCATGACACCGACTCCGGTCAGAAAGGCGAAGCGGCTGTACTGCACCGCCGCGCGCATGATGCGCAGCGGCGCGGTGAAAAACCAGACACTTTCACAGTCCAGCACCATCTGAAACATGAGGCGATGCCCTTCGGCATTCGTGCGTGGATTCACGCGCCCATGAACGAGAGAGGGCGCATCAGTCCAGTAGATGCGCAGCTCTTCGTTCACATGCCGCGTCAGGTAGCGCTGGGACACCTGGCACCAGATATAGGACTCGGGAATGTAATGCCCGGAAACATTCTCCGGGTAAGGGAACTGACGCAGCACGTCCAGCCGCAGAAAGCCCCACTTCTCCCCCCTGACCTTGTGCCGGTATTCAAGCTCGGCCGCCGAGCAGTCGAGCGGGTCAGCCGGAAACCGGTTGCCGACGAGCTGGCCGTTCTGATCCTGGCACAGTCCTGTGACTCCGGAAAACTTTCCGCGCACATCCGCCGGGATGCTTTCCCAGTGATGCTGAAGGCGCTCCAGTGCATTCGGCAAACAGCCATCGTCCGAGTCCAGTTTGATGATGAGCTGCCCCTGCGCCTGGTGAAGCGCCACATTGTGCACATGAAAAGCACCGCGGTGCGGCTCACGCATATAGCGCACAGGAAAGGTGGCCTCGTTCTCATAGCGGGCCATCAAGGCTGCGGTGTCATCCGTGGAGCCGTCGTCCACCACCAGCCACTCAAAATCCCGGCAGGTCTGCACTTGCAGGCTGTCAAAAACCCGATGCAGCGTGTGAGCGCGGTTGTAGGTGGGGGTGAAAACCGTGAACAGTGGCATGGTGTAATCACAGGGCTGAAGCCTGCGGATTCAAGATGAAAGCACGGCCGGCAAAACCGCGCCAACCTCATCTTGTTCAAACCTCAGTAGGCATTATCCCGCTTGAAGAAGGTCAGCAGCATGATCTGGAAATCGAGCCAGAGGCTCCAGTTTTCCAGGTACCAGAGGTCGCACTGGATGCGCTCGCCGAGATCAGTGTCTCCGCGGAGGCCATTGACCTGAGCCCAGCCGGTCATCCCGGGCTTGGAGTGGTGGCGGGCATTGTAGTGAGGGATCTGGTGCTTGAAGCTGTCGATAAGCTCAGGGCGCTCCGGGCGTGGGCCCACGAGGCTCATCTCACCCTTCAGCACGTTCCAGAACTGAGGAAGTTCATCGATGTTCCACTTCCGCATGAAGGCACCCACCTTGAGGCGGCGCGGGTCGTCTTTGACGCACCACTGCGCGCCTTTGGCGGCCTCGGCGTCCTTTTTCATGGAGCGGATCTTGATGATGTTGAAGGGCACACCGTTGCAGCCCCAGCGGCGCTGATGATAGAAAACAGAGCCCTTGGATTCCAGCCAGACGAGGGTGCTGAACACTGCGATGATCGGAGCGCTGAGCACCAGCCCAACGGTGCCACCAATGATGTCCACCGCACGCTTGAGGATGACATTGAGGGTGTCGTCCAGCGGCAGGCGAGTGACGCCCAGCACCGGGGTCCCGGCGATGGTTTCCAGCGTAAGTCCGGACACAAACACGCGGAAATAGGAAGGAATGACCTTGAACTGGATCATTTCGCGTTCGCAAAGGTTGGCCAATGCGATCATCTGCTCACGCGGGCCATGCAGGTCGGCGACGACCACCATGTCCACGGCGTGCGTGGCCACGAGGTGCTCCACCTCGCTGAGATCTCCCAGGCAGGGCACACCAGCATCCTCAGGCTGACTGTCTTCCGGACTGCCGGTCCTGACCCAGCCCATGATGTCGAAAGAGCCAGCCTGATCCCGCTTCATGGTCTTGAGGAGGCTCACTGCCTCATCATTCCAGCCGACAAACAGAGTGCGCTGCTGAAGGGCCTCGATGCGGCCCGGGGCACGCAGACAGGACATGAAAAAGGCTCGCCAGCCCAGAAGGAACAAGAGAGCGGTGGCACCATTGAGACCCACATAGACGCGGGAGATGCTGGGCTGCAGCTTGAGGGCGAGCGTCATGGCCAGGAATCCGGCTGTCCAGACGAGAACGCCTTTGGCGATCTTGGAAGAGATCCAGCGGGTGCGAAGGAGGACGTTTTTGTGGTAAATATCCTGCCAGCCGAGCACCAGGATGAGCGTCAGGCTGCCCAGCGCCATGTGGCCGCTGTACTGACGGAAGGACATTTCGTCGAAGTTACCGAATTCCCGCAGCACCGTATGGAAGCGAAGCACAAAAGCTGCGTAAGCCGCCAAAACTGCCACCACGAGATCGCCCAGAATGCTAACGAGAACCCAGAAATGAGGCGAAATCTGCTCTTTGACCCGCCAGGCACGCCTAGCTTCCAAGGCATGAAAAACTGCGGCGTTTCCTAAAATGCTAGAATTTGGGTTGGTTGCATTCATCGCGTTCTAAATCTAACTGCCTAAATTATAGTCAGTATATATTTAGCCGCAACCAAAAGGTCTGAAAATTATCTCATTTGTGTAAATATGTGCTTTTTGGCGTATCAATTTTGATAATCATGGAGCTTAAACTTTAAGGAAACTTATTTAAAAGGTTAGCTTCATTCCAACCACCAGACCACGTCCTGGGAGGGGAATCCGGTCCTTGAGGACGGAGGTGTGCTCTCGGGCGTCCTCGTTGGTGAGGTTCATGCCTTTGGCATACACATCGAGGACAGTGGGGCCCTGCAGGATGCGGTAGGTGAGGCTGAGATTGACGAGAAAGTAGCTGCTGGTGCGGAACTCATTTGCGGCCAGCTGGCTCTGGGGGGCGGCGTAGATGCCCTCCAGACGTGCACCGAAGGCACCGTGCTCCATGATGAGGGTGCTGCTGAGATGGAAGGGGGGAGTGCGGGGCAGCGCCTGGCCTGTCTTCAAGTCCCGGGCACGTAGTGCGTCTGCACGCAGCTGCAGGTGGAGATTGCTCTGATGCTCCGGCGGCTCGGTGGTGATGGGGTGCAGGAGGTGGAAGGTGGCCTCCAGCTCTGAGCCGATGAACTCGGCGTTGGTGGCTTGATAGAGAAGCTCGTTGTAACTCTCGCCACCGACCACGTGCACGACGCCGGTGGGGAACTGGCCGATGAAGTTGCTGAAGCGGTTGTAGTAGCCACTGATGCTGCCGGTCATCCAGCCGATGCGTTTGCGGAGGTTGAGGTCGAAACCGAGGGACTTTTCCTGCTTGAGGCTGGGGTCGCCGATCTCAAAGGCACCGGTGGCGGCGTGGGTGCCATTGGCAAAGAGCTCCTGGTAGGTGGGGGCGCGCTCGGCGTGATTGATGGTGAATGCGATGGCGTATTCGTCATTGGGAGTGAAGACCACACCCATCGAGCCGCTGAGGTTGTCGAACTGACGCGAGAGTCCAGGGCCGAAGGCGGCGCTGTCGAGAGACCGGACAGAGATGTGGTCGTAGCGGCCGCCGAACTGGAAGCTGAACGGGCCACGGGTGACGTCCTCGTAGAGGAAGAGGGCGTCTGCCTGGGTGATGGTGGAAGGCAGGAAGGCCTCGTCTCCAGTGGTGCTGAACTCGCTGCGGTCTGACTGGTAGCCGACGACGCCTTCCATGCCGGCGATCTTCTCGTGCTTCACTTCGATACGTCCATCGTATCCGTTGTTTTTGAAGAGCGTGGAGGGCTGGCCGCTGTCGAACTCGGTGTGCTGGTAGCTGGAGGTGGCGAGCTTGTAGTTGATCTCCTTGATGAGAGCGAAGGGCTTGTAAAAGGCACCACGGACATCCAGGCGGTGCTGGTGCATGTCGATGACCACGTTTTGCTCGGCGGGGGAGCCGTAGTTGGTGTGAAATTCGGTCCAGGCGAAGCCGAAGAAACCTTTGTCCCAGACGTAGCTCGTGCCACCTGTTAAGCCTTCAGAGCGGAGATTGCTGTTTGGGACGATTTTGGAGACTTCGGTCTGACCGGGAGGAAGCGGGTCTGCGGCCTGGGCGGCGGAGGTGCGGGCGTAGCCGGGGATGCGGAAGTCTTCGGCGGCACGGGTGAAGGCCTCGACGTGGAAGGCGAGACCTTTGTAGCCGCCTTCGACCATGGCGCTGGTGAGATAGCCATTGTCCACGGAGGTGAAGCGGTCATTGAGGGCACCGCGGATGGTGCCGTCGAGTTTCTCATCGACGATGCGGCCGTCGAGGGAATTGACGACGCCGCCGATGGCGTTGGAGCCATACAATAAGGTGGCAGGACCGCGCACAACCTCGACTGATTTGAGATTTGAGGTGTCGAAACTGAGGGCGTGATCGACGCTGGTGGCGGAGGCGTCGATGGTGTTGAGGCCGTTCTGGAGGATGCGGATGCGGTCGCCGTCGAGGCCGCGGATGATGGGGCGGCTGGAGGCGGGGCCGAAGTAGGAGCTGCTGACGCCGGGCATGCGGGCGAGGGTCTGGCCGAGGCTGGGCTCCAGGGCGAGGGTGAGGCTTTGGCCGGTGAGGACGGAGGCGGCTTGGGCCTGCTGGAAGAGGGGGCGATCCAGGGGGGCGGTGATGACCATTTCGTCCATGGGGATCTCCTCCACATGGCTGGCGGAGTTGGCGATTTGGCTGATTTTATTGTCGGTTTTTGTGTCGGATTCCGCAAAAAGGACGCCGGGTAGGGTGGCGATGACTACCAGAAAGTATTGAAAACGTGGAATGTCGGAGAGGCGCGGGAGACGTTTCATAGTGCAAATGGGTTGCAGGACGGAGCCCGTTTATATGCAACCTGATTGCAATTGCAAATCATTTGTATTTTTGATTTTTGTGACCTAGCTTCGTTTCATGAAGCAGCTCTTTTTGACTTTTGGGTTTCTCGCCGCAGCACTGCCGGCCCTGGCCGCCACCAAGGTGGCGACACTACACCCCATCCTGGCGGATCTAGCGCGACAGGTGGGCGGGGCGAATGTGGAGGTGGTAGAGATTCTGAAGCCGGGGGCGGACATTCATCACTTTGAGCCGGCGCCGAAGGATCTGGCGGAGATGCGTGGGACGAAGCTGCTGCTGGCTTCAGGCAAGGGACTGGAGAGCTTTCTGGACAAGCTGCGCGACAGCCTGGGGGCGGATGTGAAGCTGGTGGAGGTGGGGGCGAAGATTCCGTCCATTCCGTTTGAGGAGCATCATCATGAGCATGCGGAGAAGGAGAAGGATCATGACCATGAGGAGCATGATCATCATCACCATGGGTCGGAGGACCCGCACTGGTGGCATAGTGCTGAGAACATGAAGCGTGCGGCGCGTGTGGTGGCGGATGAGCTGAGCGCGGTGGATCCGGCGAATGCGAGTGCGTATGCGGCGGGGGCGAAGGTGGCGAGCAAGCGTTTTGGTGAGCTCAAATCTTGGGCGCAGAAGGAGATCGCGAAGATTGGGAAGAAGGACCGGCTGCTGGTGACGGCGCATGGGGCCTTTGGGTATTTCTGCAAGGAGTATGGGTTTGAGCCGATCTCGCTGCTGGGCATCGGGCGCAGTGATGATGCTTCTTCGAAGCATGTGGCGGAGACGATCGAGGAGATCCGTGAGCATGGGATCAAGGCGGTGTTTCCGGAGGATCAGGCGAACCCGAAGGTGCTGGCGGAGATCGCGCGGAGCACGGGGGTGAAGATCGGGGAGCCGCTGATCGCGGATGGGACGGCGAAGGTGGCACATACGTTTGAGACGATGCTGGCGCACAATGTGAGGTCGATTGTGGCGGCGCTGGCTCCGGCTGCGGCAAAGTGAGGAGTGCGTTGGGCGATTGACGGAATTTTGAACCACTCATCGGACACTAATAAAACACTAATGTCGGAGGCCGGAATGAATGCCCATCGTGTTCACGACTGCACAATGACCTCTTCTAATCAGATCTCTTTTAACCGTTCCTGATGTCATGCGAGGTTCTCCGCCCATTCAGATTTTTTTGCTTGGCTTGATGTTTGTCGTGCTGGCGGTGCCGTTGAGTCATTTGACGGGGACGACGACGCCTGTGAAGGCTGCGGTGGTGGCGAAGGTGGTGGAAGAGAAGGGTGTGAAGGGGCTGGTGAGGGTGCGGTATGCGCACAGGCCGGTGATGCTGAGTGTGAAGGTTGGGGAGAAGGAGCTGGTGACGGCGATTGAGGAGTCGCCGATGGAGGTGGATGCTCCCCTGCCCTCGACGAAGGATGGGGTGGATGTGTTTGTGAAGGCGACGTGGCCGGAGGGCACGCCGGATACGGCGGTGACGGTGGAGCTGGAGCCGGATGGACTGGCGACGCGGAGCGAGACGCGGTGGTCGTCTGCGGCGAGTTTGGATGAGGTGATCACGTTTGAATGGAAATGACATGAGCGCGGCTGTTTCCCATTCCCCTACTCACACCAAGGAGCACGTCTGCTGGGGCGGAGGCTGCGCGCATACGCAGCACCATCGGCTGGAGGTGGTGGACCTGAGCGTGCAGTACCAGGAGGTGCGGGCGCTGGAGAAGATCCACTTTGCGACGGAGTGCGGGCGGAGCATGGCTCTCATAGGCCCGAATGGCGCGGGGAAGAGCACTCTGCTGAAGTCGCTGGCGGGATTGATTCCGGCTGGGCGGGGGAAGATTTTGTGGCGTGGCAAGGCGCTGACGCGGAGCAGCCATGAGATCGCGTATCTGCCGCAGCGTGGGGATGTGGACTGGAATTTTCCGATCACGGTGCGCGGGCTGGTGGAGATGGGGCGCTACCCGAACCTGGGGTGGTGGCGGCAGTATTCGAAGCATGACGCGGAGATTGTGGAACGGGCGCTGGTGAGCATGGACCTGTGCGATCTGCAGGAGCGGCAGATCAGCGCGCTCTCGGGCGGGCAGCAGCAGCGGGCGTTCATCGCGCGGGCGCTGGCGCAGGAGGCGCATGTGCTGCTGCTGGATGAGCCGTTTACGGGGCTGGACAAGCCGGCGCAGGAGAATCTGAGCCGGTTGTTCAAGGAACTGACGGCGGAGGGACGGCTGCTTATTGCGAGTCATCATGATCTGCAGACGGTGGGGCAGATTTTTGATGATGTGCTGATCATCCGCAGGCAGCAGGTGGCGTTTGGGCCGGTGAAGGAGGTGTTTACGCCAGGGAATATTGCGAGTGCGTATGAGAGCGGGGAGGCGGCGAACGGAAAGATCAAAACTGAAAGCTGAAAGATAAAACCTGAGAGCCGAAGAGCCTTTTCTCCATGTCCACCTTTGCTGATTTCCTTGCTGAACCGATTGCCAAACGGACGCTGATGGCGTGTTTGATGATTGGGTTTGCGAACGGGTTTGTGAGTGCGTTTGTGGTGCTGCGGAAGGATGCGCTGAAGATTGGGACGCTGTCGCACTCGCTGCTGCCGGGGATTGCGCTGGCGGTGCTGATCATTGGGCTGAGCCAATGGAGCGCGCTGGCGGGGGCGATCTTTGCGGCGCTGATCGTGGGGCTGGGGTCGATCTTTCTTTCGCGGACGTCGCGGCTGGATCAGGACACGGCGATGGGGGTGCTGTACACGACGGCGTTTGCGGGGGGGGTCTTAATCTTGAAGAACCTGGACCTGCGGCAGAAGCTGGATGAGTGGCTGTTTGGGAGCATCGTGGGCATGGCGGACTCGGACCTGTGGATCGCGTTTGGGATCAGCGCGATTGCGGTGATCACGCTGACGGCGCTGCAACGGCCGCTGCTCATTTATCTGTTTGAGCCGAACATCGCGGCGAGTCTGGGGGTGCCGGTGCGGCTTTTAAACTATGCGACGTTTGCGGTGACGATCCTGGTGTTAATCTCATCGCTGCAGGCGGTGGGGTGCATTCTGAGCGTGGGGCTGATGGTGGCGCCGGCGGCGACGGTGTATCTGCTGACGAACAACGCGCGGACGTTGTTCTGGGGCGGCGGGATCATCGGCGCGATTGGGTCGGTGGCGGCGTTCTTTCTGTCGTATCCGCTGGGGTGGAGCGTGAGCGCCACGATCATCGTGGTGCTGGGGGTGTTTTTCCTGGCGGCGTATGTTTTCAGTCCGAAGTATGGGCTGTTTAGCCGGAGGAGGGGGGTGGCGTAGAGGGGGGGATGGAGCGTTTTGCGATGCTTCAAATCCTCGACGCCAAAAGCTCGCGTAGACTCAGCACTCTGGGATCGGCTAATCGGTTGCCCAGTGTTTTCTTGCGGTAAGACCGTCGTGCCTCGTAGTCTTCCAGTTTTTTCCCAAGCTCGACGCCATCCCACTTCTTCCCGTCAAAAGCATGATCTGGCTCCACTTCGAAGATGGCATAAATTTCGCCGCTGGCTGCACCGGGGTAGCCGCTGCCTTTCAAGTCATTCGCAGTGAATACTCTGTATCCCGGCTTGGAGTCCTTCAGCCGCAGCAGGCCATCGGCCACCTTTCGCTTATGAGTGAACAGAAGCACATGCCGGGCACTCGCAAACTCAGGAGAAACATTCCACGATCCAGGTCGATCTCCCAGTCTCACCACAGCAAACCCACTCTTCAGAGTCCATTCCAGCTGCTCGGGGCTGTTATACCATGCCACTACCACATGATGTTCAGCAGGCGGCAGCGCACGCCCCGTGTCACTCATTTCATCGCGTTCAGCGAGCACCAGGTTGCCATACGGCACTGGAGCTTCGTGCAATTTATATGATTCCGCTGTGTGGAAAGTCGCACGTTCGCGGGCTGTCGTCCGGTTGGAGAGATGCTCGATCACTTCATCCAAGAAAATTCGCAATGCCTCCATGCCATCCGCTGTACCATCACTGCGAGGGCGGATGGCAAAAGCACCCAGCCCCGGCAGCACTTCATGGAAACCTTCAAACTCCGCAAACTTCTTCCCATCACCTGGCATGCCGGGATAGAGGACATAGGCACCAGCAGAGCGGCGGATAGCATCGCGATAGGCGTGCATCTTGAGCAGGTCAGCATATTTTGCCGCCGTAGGCGGGGACTTCTCGGTTGCGGCGCGGTCTTGGATGAAGTCATCGTCCTCTTCACTGCCGAACATCACCTGAACATTCTCCACGCGATACTTTGCATCAAAATGGACGTGCACCAACATGTCGCAGGCTTCCGCTTCATTCCTGTCGAACTCCGCAGGCCAAATCGTGATTGTGTAATCCGGCTGAACCCCCCGCGTCCAGCTTCCGCCTTTCTGATGGTCACGATTGCGAGCAAATTTCTTATTGAAATGAAACTCCGCTTTCAGGGTCCGCTTTGCCGAGGCCGACAAAGCACCACCGATAGGCGATTGTAACTCGATGCCTCGCTGGAGCTTTAGACGCGGCAATCCTGCATCCTTTTCCACCAAGACCGAATGCAGCGGAGCCGTGCATTCGAACTTGCTACGGAACAGCGCCTCAAGTTGGAAGAACAGCCAATACTCGTAGAGCGTAGCAACATTCCGCGCCCCGCCACGCCAAATTTCGTTTCCACCATCCCAGGCAAGCTGCGCGCCCACATGGAACTGCAGCCACAGATTCAATATCTCACGATAGCCAGGCTTGCGTTGCAGCACCGGACTACCTAGGGGCAGCAGTTCAGGTCGTGATACATCAGGAAGAAAGCCACGTCCTAGCAGCGTATCCAGCCGACTGCGCAAACGTGCCACTTCACGCAGCAAACGTACGTTGTCCGTATTAACCGCATCCGTCGCATCTCGACCCAGCATTCCTGCAACCTCCGCAAGGAAGTCGCGAAACTCCACCAACACCATCTTCACAAAGCGGTTCTCCCCCGTGTCCAGAAAGTCCGTTCGCTTCATCACTTGAATTCGCACAGGCAAACTTGTCAGTGCCGGATGCATCGCACGAAGTGGATGCCCTTCTGGCAGCGCTATGCGGTCGCCAGCCTTGCCTAGTTGACGTACAAAATCTCGACCCGGTTTAAATGGGCGTGAAATCGACTGTTCCTGCGCCTCATTTTCCAGCAGGCGATGCGGATTTCGTAACACCTCATCCACCGCGCCGCGAAACGCCACCGACTCAAGTGTGTGACGCAGAAACTCCAATTGCTGCTCCAACATCGCTCGGTTGTCCTTCCATGCCGACGACAACCGCAGCCGCGTTGGTGCCCGGCTGTCCAGAAGCAAACCCATGCACTTTTCTGCGATACAGTTCAGCATCCCACGATAATGCTCGCGATAGCGCAACTTGATCGAGCGCACCTCAACCGCTCCGCACGCCACCACCTCATTTCCGCGCATCAGTTTCAGCGGCAGCACCCCGCATTGATCGCCCGGCTCGATCAACCCGCCTCCATCGCCTGCTGGGCTCGCCGACACACCACGCTCCTCTGAGAGCGAAAGCCCCGCATCACCTACGATCTTGTAAAGGTAGCGCCCACGCTCCCGCAGTTGCACTGACTCCTCATTTTGCGCTTCGGCCTCTGCTTCACTCAAGCGAATCAGGTCTGCAGCCTCGCCCGTAGCCCCTTTGTCCTTGCGCGTACTCCAGATCATCACCTTCGCCACCTCACGGCCCTGATCATTACGACAGGACACAGTCACTGGGTTTTGTGCTTCCGCAGGCATCGGTCACGCTTCGGCAAAGGTCACAAACTGATCTCGCACCAGCTTCTGGTGCATTCTGAGAATTTTATCAAAGCTCAGAGGAAAGCGCGCTTGCCCCCTTGAGACCGTAAGCTTCTTGGCCACGGAATCGGGAGAACGCGCATCATCCTCAGCCTCACCCGCTAACGCACAGGCTTTCAGGTAATCTTCTGCACGCTGCGTCCCACGTGGCGTCCCACATGCGTATGCTAGTGCCCACAGCAGGCCTTCCAATTTCGTGCGGCTGCCATGCAGCTTCGGCAATAGCTTTTGCACTATCACCGCATCCATTGCAGGCTCAAACCACGTGGCATCTGCCTCCTCATGTCCGCCCAGTTCTTTGTAGAAGTGGATGAACCGCCCTGCTTCGTAGCTTGTACGGTAGCCAAACTCTGCGTGGTGCTTTTGCAGCAGGGTAAAAAAAAGCAGCATTTCTTCCTTAAAGCGGTCCTTCACCTCTGCTGGCACCGTGATTCGCTTGTTTGCCGCAAGTGCCACGAAGCCGGGACCGAAAACCGCCCCCTTTCCGTCCAGTTCTTCCAAACGCACCGCTTGGGGAGATTCCAGAAACGCAGCGATCTCAGCCGCCTCCATACGGAACTCGATCACGTTCGCCCGGTCTAGCACCTTGGGTGAGAACATGTAAGTCGTTTCATCAACATTCACAGTACCGATAATGAAGAGATTCGACGGCAACTTAGTGGATTGCGGCACAGACTCTCCGTTCCCCTTTCGCTCAGCATCTTGATGCAATGGAATCGCCTCGTCAGACTCGATAGCGGACAGGATATCGGCAAAATACCGCTCTACATGAGAAAGATTCATCTCGTCTAAAATCAGGAAATGCGGTGTGCCAGAATTCTCAGGCTTGGCGGCACGCAGAATCAAATCCAGAGCGGCACGCGACACATAACGACCCGCATCAATCCCATCAGCATATCCAAGGATTGCATCAGTTCCGGTCCAATCCGCGCCAACAGGAATCAACACATGAGCTGTGTTCTGTGGGTCATCCGCAACATGACTTAGCCACCGGGCGAAGGCTTGGGCAAGTTTAGTTTTGCCCGACCCCGCCAACCCAGTCAAAACAAGGAAACGTTTTGCTAACAAAGACGCTAGTAGCCGCTTGACGCGCCCTTCACCTACCGCCATCACCGCTGTACAATCGTTATTGAATACAGCCAGCAAGTTTCCTGCTTCGAGCGCCATACCAGCTTGCTCGGCATCATCAGCTTGAGCGAATCTATATTCGGGCACTTTACTTCCAGCTCGCTTTTCAGTCGCCGCATTGCGGATCTTTCCGGTGGGAACAATATATCCTTTTCGCGTTAGTTTTACCACAGCACCAGGGCGGCGAGTGCTAGGCACTTCTTCATCCGCATAAGCCCAGATCTGGTCCACGCTGAACGTGGCGTCTGCGCCTATTTCTTCCTTCATTTTTGCAAGCGCCTGTTGCGCAATTTCAAATGGTTCGGACATAGCGTTAAATGTGTTCGTCTAGATGCACTGCCACTGTATTTCCAATTGCACGCGCCAGAAGAGGAGGCACGGCTTCGCCAATCATATCTAAGCCAACACCAAGATTATCGGTGGCTCTCTTTTCATCGTCTGACGTGTGAAATGTAAACGAGTCATCGAAGCTCTGCAGTCTCGCAGCTTCTCTGATTGTGATGCCTCGGTTCATCTCGGGATGCGTGAATCTACCCGAACCGAGGAAATTAGCGTTAGCCGTGATTGTTAATGCCGGACGATCCCACGCCAGCCTTGTGTAAGCGCTCCAATAGTAGCGCTTGTAAAAAACGGGGATGATTCGCCCTTCGGCTTCCAATCGCTTACGAGCCTGCTTTTCGGTTTCGCCACTGGCGACCGCATTTGCTACCAGCTTCTCATAGCGTTTCTGTAATCGTGCACTGGCGTCGTCCCAAGTCTCCCCCTGACGCATCTCCTTTATGATCTCGATAACTTGGCGCTGATAGCTGCGGGTGATATGGTTGTATGCAAACTGCTTCGAAGTTCTCATCAGCTTGGCAAACGCATTGTCTGCCTTTTTGGTGTACCCCCCCTTGCTCCCTCCCAAAGACTCATGCAATGGCGCATCATAAGGCAGGTCACTGATGGCGTCTTGCACAGTGACCCAAGGCTGACCATTCCATCCTGCGAGTAATTCAGGGTCGCCGTGGGTTTGCACGGGGAGTGTTAAAGGACCTAGGCGGGAAGCCACAATGACTGCTCGCTGGCGAAGCTGGGGCACACCGTAATCTGCCGCATTTAGAATGCCGCATGACACCTTGTAGCCCATCTCAATTAATATCTCTTCGACCTGTTGAGCGATCCCTCCCTTCTTGCCGTCGTGATAATGGCTTAGAAATTGAGGCACATTTTCAATGACTACCACTTTAGGGTTGAGTGCCGCAGCAACCTCGAGGAACCGTAGCACCAAATCATTGCGGGGGTCTTGATCGAGTTTGTTGTAGCCACCAAACGACACGATTTCCGAATCCTTCCGCGCCTCCGTTCGCCTCATCTGAGAAAAGCCTTGGCAGGGAGGTCCCCCAATCAGGCAATCAAGCGTTTCAATGCCTTTAGCGGTAATCAAGGCTTTAATTTTTCTGTCTGGCACATCTCGAATATCTCCCAAAATCGTAGCGGGCACATGCTCACCGTGGGAGTGGTTCTTTTCGAAAGTTTTGAGGGCAAATTTCTTGACGTCATTTCCCAAAACGGTTTGGAACCTGCCGGTCCGCCAGAACCCATGTGAAAAGCCTCCACAGCCACAGAACAGCTCCGCTACAGTATATGATTTTGATGGTTGAACCATTTTTGACTGATGTTTTAGGCGGGTCAAACTAGCGCTCAGGACTTCTGTGTCACAACACAAAATGTTTCACAACCACTCATGCTGAGTGTGGCGACGGAATCAGTCGCACATACGGGTTGCTTTTGATACTGGTGCAGCTGCCTGCTGACGTGTGGCGGAGTGGTGGGAAGACGCTGCTAGAGAGCGCGGGGTGTAAAGGAAGCGCTGGCTTTGCTCTCCGGATTTGGGGCGACTTTCCAGGGGTGGCGCTCGCTGCGCGAACTTACCCCTGGCTACCGGCTGCATCCCCTCCGGGGATGAGAGAGCTTCACGCCTGACGCCGGGCTGAGAAGTGGGCTAGAAATTCCTGATGGCTGATCTCTTGGGAGGGGTCTTGGTCCATTTCGGTCTCGCGCTGGTTGAGCAGGGTTTCGAGCTCGTCTGGCGCGAGGTCATCGGCGGAAGTGCCGACGGAGTCCCATAGACCTGTGGCGACACGGCAGCGGTCGGCAGGGGTGAGCTGCAGGGCGGCATCCATGATGGCTTCGTAGGTGATGGACATGGGTGATTGTAAACCGGAAAGGAGAGAGAGACAACCGGGAGGTGGCGGGTGGTCGGTGGTGGGGCTTTTGAAAGCGTTGTGATTGTGGCGGTGGGGCTGGAAGACGCTGCTGGAGGGCGCGGTGTGAGAAGGGAGCTCTGGGTTTGCTACCCGGATTGGTGGCGTGGATTTCCAGGGGTGGTCGCTCGTTCCTCGCTCGACCCCTGGCTACCTTCTTTGACCCCTCCGGGGTCCTGATCTAGTGGCTGCGCCATTGTGGGAAGGAGTGACCGCATCACTTGGAGTGCGTCATTGTTAACGCGGAGTGTGTGGGAGTCGCGAAGCGCCGCACAGGGGATTGCCTTCGGCTGGCTTCGCGTTGTGCGGACGTACTATGCTAGGGCGTTTGTGGGAGCCGGAGAGGGGGCTGTGGGTTCTGCGTGAGGGGTGAGTGACTCGTGGGTCAGGGGCGTGGCGAGCCGCACAGAGGACTGTGCGGACCACTATGCTGGCGCATTCGCGATGCGCCATAATGCTTCCACGCCTTATTTGGCGGGGAGGATCTGGACGGCGTCTAAGTGCACGTTTCCGCCGGCGTTGGTGGTGCGGAAAATCACTGCGGACTCTTCACCTGCATTGAACTTGTAAGTGCCCAAGCTGTAAGCGCCTTGGGGGTCTTTGGGGGACTTGGTTTGATCGACGGTGACTTGTTTTTCGCCGTCGGCGGTGAGGAGGGTGATGGGGGCGGATTTGGCGCGGTTTTCGTGGGGCTGGAAGTAGATGCGGACTTCGTAGCTGCCCGTTTGTTTCACGCTGAAGGGGAAGCGGGCGCTGGCGGCTTTGTCGCTGCTGTAGCTGTAGTGGTTGCCGACGTAGGGCTTGAGGCCTTCGCCGTGGGTCCATTTGCCGGTGAACTCGGCTTCGGTGTCGTCGATGACGATGCCTTCGAGCTTTTTGGGGTCGATGCTGTCGGCGGAGGAGCCGGGAGGGGGGAGGTCGGGGAGTTTTTTGGCGTTGGCGGGGAGGTAGAGATTTCCTTCGAGGGTGTCGCGGCGCATGGCGCCGGGCTGTGACATGAGGTCTTTGAGGATGTCGAGGTACTGCTCGTAGACGCCGCGGGGGGTGGTGTGATGGCGGACGCAGATCCAGGCGGCTTTGCCGACGACTTCTCCCATCATGCCGCAGGTGCGCATGACGCG
The DNA here is from genome assembly GCF_014203095.1 of Prosthecobacter vanneervenii. Lineage (NCBI taxonomy): Bacteria > Pseudomonadati > Verrucomicrobiota > Verrucomicrobiia > Verrucomicrobiales > Verrucomicrobiaceae > Prosthecobacter > Prosthecobacter vanneervenii. Next base: position 93,430 of record NZ_JACHIG010000003.1, read on the forward strand.
GGTGGAGCCGAGGGCGTGGCGCTCGACGGAGATGGTGCGGCCGGCCATGAAGAGATTGCCGATGTCTTTGCTGTAGAAGCAGCGGTAGGGGACGGGGTAGCCGTTTTTGCGGTCGGTGTGCTTGCCGAATTCGGCGCGGGAGATGAAGGGATTGTCGGGGAAGTTTTTGGCGTACTGCTCTTTGGGATAGTGCAGGTCCTGGTCCCAGGTGGTGGGGACGCAGCCGTCGGGATGGATGATGCCTTTGACCATGTCTTCGCCATTGAGGATCATATCTCCAACGATGCGGCGGGATTCGCGGGGGCCGCCGATGTAGGCGAGCCAGGTGAGGTCGAAGTCGGCGTATTTTTCGGCCTTGAGGGTTTTGAGGGCGGAGACGGCTCCGTAAACGGCGCGGAAGTTGTGGTCGCGGATGAGCTCGAGGTCGTTGAGGGGGTGCTTGTCGAAGCCGCTTTCCCAGAACCACTCGCCGTGGACGTAGTCTTCGGGGGCGGGTGTGGGGGTGTAGCCGAGGTCGTAGCCTTTCATGTTTTCGGCGTTCTTTTTGCCGACGGGGGCGAGGGCTTTGGGCTCAGGGAAGTCTTCCAATGTGAGGGGGAGGGCCCAGGGGGTGGCGGGCCAGGTGACGGGGTGCTTCAAATTCTGCATGACCCACATGTTGCTCATGCCCATACGGCCTTTTTCTTCCATCATGAACTCGGCTCCGGCGAGGGCGCCGACGCTGCCGTGGCCGGTGCAGTCCACGAAGAGCTTGCCGAGGAAGCGGGTTTCTTTGCCGGTTTTGGTGTCGAGGCCGATGACGGAGCGGATGGTGTGGGTGGGTTTGCCGGAGGCTGAGGCGGAACCGGAGGCAACCGGGACGGTTGCGCTACTTGTCATCTCGACGCCGTAAACGTGGGTATTGAGGAAGAGCTGGATCGTTTTCTCGGCTTTGACGGTGTCTTCCTTGAGCTTGTCATTAAACTCCTGGGGGGAGGCGGCGGGGCTGTTGCTGGCGCGGTCGGCGAACTCTTCGACGATCTCGCCGAGGTGGGGGTAGAGGCCGCGGCGGGTGCCTCCCATGGCCCAGACCTGGATCTCGCTGGAGCCGTTGCCACCGAGGACGGGGCGATTTTGGATGAAGGCGACCTTGAGGCCCTGGCGTGCGCCGGAGATGGCGGCGCCCATGCCGGAGTAGCCGCCGCCGATGACGACGAGGTCGAACTCGGAGGTCTCGGGAGCTTTCTCTGGGAGGCCGAGGAGCTGACGGCGGAGCTTATTGGTAGCGGCGAGGTCGGCGGGCGGGGTGAAGTCTTCGCCGTCTTTGGCGAGGATGAGGGCGTCGATGCGGCCATCGAAGCCGGTGAGGTCGTGGAGGGCGAGGGTGGCCTTGCCGCCGGAGAGTTTGACGGGTCCGGCTTTTTCCCACTGCCAGTCTTTGCCGGTGGTGCCGAATTCGTGGTCGAGGGTGGTGCCGTTGACGGTGATCTGGAAGCGCCCGGGGGCGCCGGTGGCATTGAAGGGGGCGACCCAGTTTTTGGTGCGGGCCCAGAGGGTGTAGGTGCCGGCGGGGAGCTCGATGCTGGTGGTGGCGTCTTTGACGGGCTTGCCCATGCCGTGGGCCATAAGGTAGGGGGAGCCCATGATGTCGATAAACTGGGTGTCGAGGACCCAGCCGCCGGGGGAGGAGAAGGATTCGGCCTCAAGCCAGAGGGGCTGCGCGTGGGCCGCAGCGGCGGTGAGGGTGAGGAGGGTGGCGAGGAGGGCGGATTTCATGGTTGCGGGTGGTTTTAAACGACGGCGAGGGGGGAAAGCAATCGTGGAGTGTTTGTTACGGTAACAGGGGGAGGAGTTTAAAGTTTGAAGTTTCAGGTTTAAAGTTGGAGGAGGTGGGGGTGGATGAGAAGGCGATGGAAGAGGTCGGATGAGGCTGGCCGAAAGAGGGGAAAGACGGGGAAAAAAGATTTTGAGTGAGGCTTTTGGTGCTGCGGAGCGGATGGATCGAGGACGAGTTCGAGTAGGAGGACGATGGTGGGGCGACAAAAAAAACGCGGTGCCTTTGGGAGGGCACCGCGTTTCGAAGGGTGGGGTTTGTTACTCGGCTTTGAGGGAGGCCATGTCGATGGAGAAGCGGTATTTGACGTCGCTCTTGAGGAGGCGGTCGTAGGCTTCGTTGATTTTTTGGATGGGGATGATTTCGACGTCGGAGGTGATGCCGTGGGTGCCGCAGAAGTCGAGCATTTCCTGGGTTTCGGCGATGCCACCGATGAGGGATCCGGCGAGGCGCTTGCGACCGAAGAGGAGGCCGAAGGCGGAGACGGGGAGAGGCTTGTCAGGGGCGCCGACGAGGGTGAGGGTGCCGTCGATTTTGAGGAGGTTGAGGTAGCTGTTGATGTCGTGGTCGGCGGAGACGGTGTCGAGGATGAAGTCGAAGCTGAAGGCGTGGCGCTGCATTTCGTTGGCGTCGCTGGAGATGATGACTTCATCGGCTCCGAGGGCGAGGGCGGCGTCTTTCTTTTTGGGAGAGGTGGAGATGACGACGGTGTGGGCTCCGAAGGCGTGGGCGAATTTTACGCCCATGTGGCCGAGACCGCCGAGGCCGACGACGCCGACTTTTTTGCCTTTGAGGTCGCCCCAGCGGCGCATGGGGGAGTAGGTTGTGATGCCTGCGCAGAGGAGCGGGGCGACACCGGGGAGGCTGAGGTTTGCGGGAACGGTAAGCGCGAAGTGCTCATCGACGACGATGGAGGAGGAGTAGCCGCCGTAGGTGACGGGGGCGGTGCCGTGCTTGTCGGGGGAATTGTAGGTGAAGGTGGCGTGGGGGCAGAACTGCTCGAGATTGGCGGCGCACTGAGGGCAGGACTGGTCGGAGCCAACGAGGCAGCCGACGCCGACGATGTCGCCGACTTTGTGCTTTTTCACGGCAGAGCCGACCTGGGTGATGCGGCCGACGATTTCGTGGCCGGGGACGCAGGGATAGACGGTGGGCATGGCGCTCCACTCATTGCGGGCCTGATGGAGGTCGGAGTGGCAGACGCCGCAGTAGAGAATGTCGATCTCGACGTCGCGGTCGGTGGGGTCGCGGCGGGGGATGCTGAGGTGGGAGAGTGCGGAGGTGGGGCTGGAGGCGGCGTAGGCTTTGGCGGTGGGCATGGGAGGGAGTGGGTTTGGGGGTGGTGATTAATTGAGCTGAGTGGGCTGCTGGTATTCTTCGTCGGTGACGTGCTCCAACCAGTCGACGGCTTTGCCATCGTGGCTTTCCTGGATGGCGATGTGGGTCATGGCGGTGGTGGGGGAGGCGCCGTGCCAGTGTTTTTCGCCGGGCGGGAACCAGACGACATCGCCGGGGTGGATTTCGACAACAGGGCCACCGAGGCGCTGGGCGCGGCCGCAGCCGGAGGTGACGATGATGGTCTGGCCGAGGGGATGGGTGTGCCAGGCGGTGCGAGCACCGGGCTCGAAGGTGACGGTGGCTCCGGCGACGCGGGCGGGAGCCTCGGTTTGAATGAGGGGATCGATGCGCACGGTGCCGGTGAACCAGGCTGCGGGGCCCTGGGCGGAGGGGCGTGAGCCGTTGCGGTGGATGTCCATGGGAGTATTGGGGTTACGCCTGCGCATGGTTTAGCAGCGGTTTATTGTGCGCAAGTTTCAGCCAGTGAAGCGAAGCGGGGGCGAGAGGGCAAGAGCAAGATTGGATTCGCGAGGAGGCCGTGTGTAGGATGCGGGATGGCACGCCCCTCCATGAATGACATCGCCCTGCGGCTTGGGATTTCCAAGATGACGGTGTCGCGTGCGCTGCGAGGCGGAAAGCATGTGGAGGCGGAGCTGAGGGGGAGGATTTTGGGGGTAGCAGAAGAGCTGGGGTACCGGCCGGACCCGGAGATCGCGAAGCTGATGACGCACATGCGGCGGACGAGGCGGACGGCTGAGCCGCAGACGCTGGCGTTTGTCTGGGCGGAGCGGAGTTCGCGGGAGATGGAGAGGTCATCGTGGTCGCAGCAGCTGGTGCTGGGGGCGCACCGGCAGGCGGAGAAGCTGGGTTTTCGGCTGGAGGAATTTCACCTCTCTGCGAGGGGGATGACGGGGAGGAGGCTGTCGGACATTCTGGAGGCGCGGGGGATACCGGGATTCATCCTCTCTCCGCTGGTGTCACGCAGCCGGGGGCATGTGAGCATGGCGTGGGAGAAGTTTAGCAGCGTGGTGATCGGGCTGGGCTATGCGAGGCCGCAGCTGCACCGGGTGCACCACCACCACTATCTGGGCATGATGACGGCGCTGCGGATGCTGAAGAAGCAGGGGTGCAAGCGGATCGGGTTTTACTGCGGAAGCACGATCAATGAGCGGATGTTTCGTGCGTGGTCGGCGAGCTTTCTGGCGCATCATCCGCTGGCAAAGCCGGGGGAGCTGCTGGCGCTGAGGAAGGTGATGAGCCGGGGTGATTTTCAGGAGTGGCTGCGCGGAGCGAAGCCCGAGGTGGTGATCGACGGCGGGCACCTGGTGAAGGAGTGGCTGGAAGAGGTGCCTGCAAGCCGCAGGCCGCTGCATGTCTCGCTAGGCTGGCGGGCGGACATGCCGGAGGTAGCGGGAGTGGACCAGCAGGCGGATGTGCTGGGGGCTGCAGCGGTGGATCTACTGGTGACGCAGTACCAACAAAATGAGCGTGGTATTCCAGACTCCCCGAGGATCGTGATGACGGAAGGGCGATGGCGGTCAGCGGGGGAGCGCCCTCCCATAAGCAAGGGAGGTGGAAAAGGCTGATGATCAAGGCATCTTAATAAGCAAAGAGGCTATGCTCAGCTGTGCACGAAGAGCTGGGCCTGCAGGAGAGTTTTTGCTTGGGGAAACGCTCTCTGAAGGCGACGGCACCTTGGACCGAACGACCGCCCTACATCATAGTATTTGCTCTTATAACACCATCGTGAATTTTTATGACCGTGTAGCGCCATCCCTTTCCGCACCCTCCCCTCACTGGGGCCGTGGATGGGTGTAAAAACCCCCTGAAGAGGTTATATGAATAGACGGCGAAATGTGGCTTCGTATGCCTCAAGAATGGAACTACCACATATCGCATCCCGGAAATCCCTCATGTGCGTCGGCCTAGTGGCCAGCATCATTTTAAGCGGCTGCCACAAGCATGTGGAGCATGTCGAGGAAGAAGAAAAGTCACAGCTGATTCTCACCAAGCCGCTCGTGCAGGACACGGTGGTAACACGTGAATACGTATGCCAGATCCGCTCAAACCGCAACATCGAGGTGCGAGCCTTGGAGCGCGGTTATCTTGAGTCCATCTTTGTCAAAGAAGGCCAGCTGGTCAAAGAGGGCGAGCCTATGTTCAAAATCCTGCCGCTGGTTTACCAGGCTGAGCTGAAGAGCAAAGAAGCAGAAGCGCAGGTGGCCAAGGTGGAGTACGAAAACACCGAGCGCCTGACGAAGCAAAACGTGGTGTCAGACAAGGAACTGGCGATGGCCAAGGCCAAGTACGAGCAACGCCTGGCGGAGGTGGGCCTGGCCCAAGCACATCTCGGCTTTACCAACTTCAAGGCCCCCTTCTCCGGCCTGATCGACCGTCTGCGGGTGCGAAACGGCAGTCTGCTGGATGAAGGCGACCTGCTGACCACGCTCTCCGACAACAGCGAGATGTGGGTGTATTTCAACGTGCCCGAGGCCGAATATCTGGACTACATGTCCCAAGAGCAGCCTGAGGAACGAAAGAAGGTCTCGCTGGTGATGGCCAATGGCGCGGTGTTCAAGGAATCCGGGCGGATCAATGTGATCGAAGCCGAGTTCAACAACCAGACGGGAACGATTCCTTTCCGAGCCGACTTCCCAAATCCGGACCGTCTGCTCCGTCATGGAGAGACTGGCAACATCCGGATGAAGAAGCTGGTGAAGGGCGCACTGCTCATTCCACAGAAGTCCACCTTTGAGGTGCTGGACCACCATTATGTGTTTGTGGTCGGCAAGGACGAAATCGTCAAGCAGGAGCGCATCCACATCGTGGAAGAGGTGGAAGACCTCTTCATCGTGGCACCAGGGAGCGTGAGCGAGAATGACCGGATCATATTCGAGGGGCTGCGAGACGCCCATGATGGCGAAAAGGCCACCGACTATGAGTTTGAGGAACCGAAGGAAGCTTTCAAGAAGCTGAAGCTCAAGGCGGAATAAAAAAAACTTCCCATGTTTACCAAGATCCTGCACAGGCCAGCGCTGGCCATCGTCATCTCTTTGATCATTCTGTTTTTGGGCACGCTGTCGATTTTCACGCTGCCCATCTCACAGTTCCCCAACGTAGCTCCCGTGCTAGTGACGGTGACGCTCGACTACCCGGGAGCGAGCGCGAAGGTTCTTGAAGAATCCTGCCTCATCCCGCTGGAGCAGTCGATCAACGGTGTGCAGGACATGAAGTACATGGTGTCCAGCGCGGCGAGTTCCGGTGAAGCGGTGATCCAGGTGTTCTTCCACATGGGAACGGACCCGAACCAGGCGACGGTGAACGTGCTGAACCGTGTGAACGCTGTGTCTTTCCGACTGCCGCCACTGGTGGTGCGCGAAGGCATCATCGTGTGGAACCTGGCTCCGAGCATGCTGATGTATGTGAACTTGTACTCGAAGGACAAGAACGCAGACATGAAGCTGCTCTTCAACTATGCGTACATCAACGTGATGCCGGAGCTCTTCCGCACACGCGGGGTGGGCTACGTGAAAGTGCTGGGAACCCGCCAGTATGCCATGCGCGTGTGGCTGAAGCCCGACCGCCTGCGCGCCTACAACGTGGACACGGAGGAGGTGATGAAGGCCTTACGAGAGCAAAGCATGATCGGATCGCCAGGACGAATAGGGCGAGCGGACAGCAAGACCTCACAATCGCTCGAATACGTGCTGACCTATGTGGGCCGATTCAACACCGCCGAACAGTATGAGAACGTGATCCTGCGCGCCACGGAAAATGGAGAGCTTTTGAAGCTGAAGGACGTGGCGGAAGTGGAGCTGGGCAGTGAATTCTACGACCTTTATTCCGACCTGGATGGCGACCCCTCGGCGGCCATCATGATCAAGCAGAGCTATGGCAGTAATGCGGCCGAAGTTATCAAGGAGCTGAAGGGCAAGCTGGAAGAGATGAAGGAGAAGTTCTTCCCGCCGGGAATGGACTACAAGATCAGCTATGACGTGTCCAGCTTCCTGGATGCGTCCATTCATCAGGTGCTGCACACACTGGTGGAAGCCTTCGTGCTGGTGGCTCTGGTGGTGTTCGTCTTCCTGGGAGACTGGCGCTCCACACTGATCCCGACACTGGCTGTGCCGGTGTCCCTGGTGGGAGCCTTCTTCCTGATGCAGATGTTTGGTGTGAACATCAACCTGATCACGCTCTTCGCGCTGGTGCTGGCGATCGGCATCGTGGTGGACGACCCGATCGTGGTGGTGGAAGCCGTGCACGCGAAGATGCACGACAGCTTCATGTCTCCCTACAAGGCGACGCAGGCAGTGCTGCACGAAATCGCGGGTGCTGTTATCGCGATCACGCTGGTGATGACGGCGGTGTTTGTGCCTGTGACTTTCATGTCGGGTCCGGTGGGTGTGTTCTACCGGCAGTTCTCGATCACGATGGCGGTGTCCATCGTGCTTTCCGGGGTGATGGCGCTGACGCTGACGCCGGTGTTGTGCGCCATGATTCTGAAGAGGACGGATCACCACCACAAGGCACGTGGACCGATCGCCTGGCTGCTGGGCATCTTTAACCACTACTTTGAGAAGGTGACGAACCTCTACGAGGCGCTGCTGAAGAGGATCGTGCACATCCGCACGCTTACTTTTGCCGTGCTGGGTGGTGCCGCGACCCTGATCTACTTCATCAGCCAGCAGATTCCGGCGGGCTTCATTCCGACGGAAGACCAAGGGATGATTTACGCGATTCTGCAGACACCTCCTGGCACGACGCTGGAGCGAACCTATGCCAAGTCCCGCGAGCTGATGGCGACGGCCAAAACCATTCCTGGCGTGGACTCAGTCTCAACTCTGGCTGGCTATGAAGTGCTGACGGAAGGCCGTGGCTCCAACTCCGGAACGTGCCTGATCAACCTGACGAACTGGGAACACCGCCACCACACCGCGCCGCAGATCATTGCGGAGCTGAAGGAGAAGTGCAAAAAGATCTCCGGTGTGCGCATTGAGTTCTTCGAGCCTCCGGCGGTGCCTGGCTATGGTGCTGCGGGCGGCTTTGCCCTGAGCCTGCTGGACAAGACGAACTCCGGTGACTATGACCGCCTGCAGAAGGTGAACACCGAATTCATGGAAGCGCTGAGCAAGCGCAAGGAGCTGGGTGGTCTGTTCACCTTCTTCAGCGCCAACTATCCGCAGTTGGAAGTGGTGATCGACAACAAGATCGCCATGCAGAAGGGCGTGTCGATCGGCAAGGCGATGGACAACCTGGACATCATGGTGGGAAGCACCTACGAGCAGGGTTTCATTCTCTTCAACCGCTTCTGGAAGCTGTATATCCAGGCGCACCCCGACTACCGCAAGCTGCCGAAGGACCTGAAGGATCTCTTTGTGGCGAACGACAAGGGAGAGATGGTGCCCTACTCGGCCTTCATGAAGCTGGAGCCCCGACAGGGCCTGAACGAAATCACCCGATACAACGCCTATCCTGCACCGGGCATCCAGGGTGCACCTGCGGACGGCTTCAGCAGCGGCGAGGCGATCAAGGCGATCCAGGAAGTGGCGGCGAAAACCCTTCCCCGCGGCTATGACATCGCCTGGGCCGGTCTGGCCTTTGACGAAGTGCGGCGCGGCAATGAGGCCATGATCATCTTCATCATCGTGCTGGCCTTCGTTTACTTGGTGCTGGTGGGACAGTATGAGAGCTTCATGCTGCCGCTGGCGGTGATTCTTTCCCTGCCGATCGGTGTGATGGGCTCCTTCCTGGCGCTGCAGGTGATGGGGCTGAGCAATGACGTGTATGCCCAGGTGGGTCTGATCATGCTCGTGGGTCTGCTGGGCAAAAATGCGATTCTGATTGTTGAATTTGCCTCCCAACGACATCATGAAGGCCTGCCCATCCTTGAAGCCGCCATCGAAGGCGCCAAGGTGCGATTCCGTCCTATTTTGATGACCTCCTTTGCCTTCATCGCCGGCATGCTGCCGCTGCTCAAAGCCCATGGAGCAGGTGCGATCGCGAACAAGACCATCGGCGCCTCGGCGGCCGGGGGCATGTTCCTGGGCACGGTGGTGGGCCTGCTGGTGGTGCCAGGTCTCTACTACATCTTCGGCACGCTTGCAGCCCGTGGCAAACTTCTCCCAGATGAAGACGACACTCCGTTGAGCGAACTTGGAGAGTATCCGAATCAACATGAAAAACCTGAAGAACAAGCTCCTAGCATTTAATTTCATCTGTCTGGCCTTCATGGTGCAGGGCTGCTCGTCCGTGCTCCGTCGTGATCCTCTTCCTTCCAGTGATCCTCCCCTGCCGCCCAACTTTCCGGATGCTGCCGGAAAGAACAGCTCGGCCATGATCGGCTGGAAGGAGTACTTCAAGGACACGAACCTGAAGGGCCTGATTGAGACTGCTTTGCAGAACAACCAGGAGCTGAACATCCTGATTCAGGAGATCGAAGCCGCCAAAGCGGATGTCCGCAGGACGAAGGGCGCGTATCTGCCGTTTGTGACTGCGGGTGGCACCGCCGGTCTGGACAAGACTGGAAGCTTCACGCGTGAAGGTGTCCTGGAAAAGAACAACCAGATTCGTGGCAAGGACTTCCCTGATCCGATGGGCAACTTTGGCTTTGCCGCTGACTTTGACTGGGAAGTGGACATCTGGCGCAAACTGCGCAACGAGCGCGACGCCGCCATCCTGCGCTACCTGGGCACCCAGGAAGGCCGGAATTTCATGATCACGAACATCGTGTCCGAGATCGCGCAGTCGTATTATGAGCTGATCGCTTTTGACAACCAGCTGCTGATCCTGAAGCGCACGATCGAGATCCAACAGAGCGCCCTTGAGGCAGTGAGACTGCAGAAGGCCAACGCCCGTGTGACGGAGCTGGCCGTGCGACGCTTTGAGGCTGAAGTGCTGAAGAATCAGAGCCGCCTGTTCAAGATCCAGCAGGAAATCACGGTGACAGAAAACAAGATCAACTATCTGGTTGGTCGCTACCCACAGCCCATCAAACGCAGATCCGAAGGGTTTGACAAGCTGGCCATGACGCCGATCAACACCGGGCTGCCCGTGCAACTGCTGCGCAACCGCCCTGACGTGCGCAAGGCTGAAATGGAACTGGCGGCCACAGGCCTGGATGTGAAGTCGGCGGCGGCCAAATTCTACCCTTCCCTGAGCCTGGCTGGAGCTCTGGGGATTCAGTCGTTCACCTTTGACACGGCCTTCATCATCCCCTCCTCCCTGATCTATGGAGCTGCGGCGAACGTGATGGCTCCGCTGATCAACCGCAGCGCCATCAAGGCGAACTTTCTGGGTGCGAGCGCACGCCAGATCGGAGCCATTTACACCTACCAGCAGACGGTGCTGAAAGCCTACATCGAAACGGTGAACCAGCTGGCGCAGATCAAGAACTACGGCAAAAGCTACGAGCTGAAGGCCCAGCAGGTGGCAGCACTGTCTGACTCGATCACCATCGCCGGCCAGCTCTTCTTCAATGCCCGTGCGGACTACACCGAAGTGCTGTTCACACAACGTGATGCGCTTGAGGCGAAGATCGACCTGGTGGAGCTCAAGCAGGAGCAGATCAATGCGTATGTGAAGGCCTACAAGGCTCTCGGCGGCGGCTACAACCGCGCGGCGGGCGGCTCTGGCAACACCACGAAAATGGCGGTGCCGAAAGTGGTCGGCGAGCTGCGTGGCGGAAACTGATGTGAGCTGAGATCATCGACTGACCTATTTTTTCCCAACGGCGGGCTGCACTGGAGGAGATTTTGACTCCCTCTGAAAGTGCAGCCCGTTTTGTTTGCCGGGCAGCCATAACGGTCAGGGTGAAATTTGCAGGCTGTATCCCGCCTGCCTTGTCGCACCCGTCGCAAGCAAGTGATGCGCTGCCTGCAAAGCTGCTTGTTTTATCGGCAGGATATCGCTTTCATATCGACTCCAATCATGAAATCCCGCCTACTTTTCGCCGCACTCGCACTAGCCGTCTCGATTCCTGCTTTTGCAGGTGAATTTGTGTCTCTGTTTGATGGAAAGACGCTCTCAGGATGGAAGAACCCGTATGACTGGGGCCAGATCGACATCGTGAATGGAGAGATCCATCTGACGGGAGAGAAGAAGTTCTTTGTGGTGACGGAGAAGACCTATGGCGACTTCATCTTTGAAGGCGATATTTTGCTTCCTGAAGGACAGGCGAACAGCGGGTTCATGTTCCGGGCGCACGCGGAGAAGAACAAGGTCTTTGGGTATCAGGCGGAAGTGGACGGTGATGCCAACCGGAAGTGGAGCGGCGGCCTGTATGATGAAGGGCGGCGGATGTGGTTCATCAGCCCGATCAAGGGGAACAAGGAGAGCGAAGCGGCCTTCCGCGCGCGTGCGGGCGACGCCTTCAAGCGCAATGACTGGAACACGTACCGCATCGAGTGCCGTGGGAAGAGCCTGAAGATTTTCGTGAACGGGGTGCTGACGACGGATGTGGAAGATGACAAGGATGCGAGCGGCGTGATCGCGATCCAGCACCACGGCGAGAAGGGGCAGACGTACAAGTTTCGGAATCTGCGGATTCAGGAGCTGAAGTAGGAGTGGCGCGGTCTAGGTTTGACTCATCATACCTCAGAGTGTGCGGGATCGGGATAGTCACTCATCGCATCAGCGACGGAGGAGGGATTCTCGTGATCTCCACATTGGGCGCGTGTTTGCGGATTGGTGGCATGGTTGTGCGCACATGCTGGGCGGTGCGAGAGCGTGGCCTATGGGCAGCGCGAGAACGCTGGTCTTTATGTGCGCGTGAGGGATCGGGACGATCCCTCTCCTCCAGAGCAGCGGAGCTTATGGAGAGGTGGGGGAAAGCAGGTAATGGGTGGTTTGAGCCGCACAGAGGACTGTGCGGACCACTATGCTGGCGCCTATGCGGGGACTGCAAAGCAAAGCAGGTGATGGGTGGTTTGAGCCGCACAGAGGACTGTGCGGACCACTATGCTGACGCCTATGCGGAGGCTGCGAAGCAAAGCAGGTACTGGGTGGTTCGAGCCGCACAGGGGACTGTGCGGACTACTATGCTGGCGCCTATGCGGGGGCTGCGAAGCAAAGCAGGTGATGGCTGGTTCGAGCCGCACAGAGGACTGTGCGGACCACTATGCTGGCGCCTATGCGGGGGCTGCGAAGCAAAGTAGGTAATGGGTGGTTCGAGCCGCACAGGGGACTGTGCGGACCACTATGCTGGCGCATGGGCGGGGGCTGGGAAATAGTGTGCCTCAAGATGGATGCTGCAGGTGATTACAGGTCCTGCATGGAATCCATGACCTGCTGGCAGAGTGCTGAGACTGCGGCGCTGGTGGTGAAGTGGTTGATCATGAGGGCGTAGGAGAATTCGGTGCCGGACTTTGATTTGGCGTAGCCGGTGAAGGTGCGGACGCCGGACATGGCGCCGCCTTTCCAGCTGAGTCCGTCCTTGGAGAGGAGGGAGGCTTGGTAAGCGGGGCCCTGGGGGCCGGTGCCGGCGAGGTATTGGAGGCGCGCGAGGTCAAGGGGGCGGATGAAGTCGGCACGGGCGAGGCCGCAGCCGTCTTCCATTCTCAGGCCGATGAAGTCGAGGCCGCGCTGTTTCCAGTGATCGCGGATGACCTCGGCGGGTGGCCTGCCCTGCTTGAGGCCGAGCATGCGGAAGACGCATTCGGTTTCGAGATTGTCGGAGGTGGCGTGGATGCTTTTGATGATGTCGATAAGCGCGGGAGAGTCGTGCTTGAGCAGGGCATAGGAGGGCTGAGCTGCAGCGGTGGTGGCCGCGCCGACCTGGATGCCTGCGGCGGTGAGGAGCGAACGGAAGTGATGCTCAATGAAGCGAGCGGGATCTGGCACGGCGCCTTTGGCCTGAAACTTGGCAGCACCGAGGGGCACGGTGCCACGAAGGTGGATGGCGGTGGTGATTTCTCCGCCGTGGATGACGACGCCGTCTCCAGAATCGGCAGGGCCGGTGGTGACTTCGTTTTTCCAGGCTGCCTGGGGGATTTCAAAATTGATGCCAAGCAGTTCGGCGGGGGTGCCTTCAGCGGGGCCAGCACGGAACATGACGATGTAGCGGTTGTGGTTGAGGTTGAGCCCGGAGACGCCGCTGCCGTAGCCATTGCCAATGTCTCCCCAATTCCAGTAGTCGCTGTAGAGGCTGCCGCTGAAGAAGCTGGTGTCTGCCCGAATGCCGCCGGTGACACGCAGGAGACCGCGCTGTTTCAGCTCTGCGGCCCAGGCTTTGAGATCGTCCATTTTGAGCATGGGGTCGCCGCCGCCGATGATGACGAGGTCGCCTTTGATCTCGCCATTCTCAATGGGGGCTGAGGCTTTGAGCTCGGTGGTGAAATGGAAATCGGGGCCGAGGATTTCCAGAGCAGTGGCGGTGGTGAGGGTCTTGAGGCTGGAGGCGGGGATGAAGGCGGTGGTGGCGTTGTCATCGAGAATGACTTCGCCTTTGTCGTTTAGGAGACAGAAGCCGATGGCGGTACCGGCTAGATCGGGGTTGGCGCGGGCAGCCTGAAGGAGGGTGGTGATGGGGTGTGGCTCTGGCTTGGCCGGGGGCTGAGGGGGCTCGGGTTCTGGCGGAGTAACGGCGATGTGGGGTAGCACTGATGGCGTGGCTAGGTAGCCTGCTTCGCGGCGGAGAATGAGCAGGGCTGCCAGTGCGGAGCCGAGGAGAAGGATGAGGAGGTTTTTCCACATGCGCGAATGGTAGCCTGGAACAAGCGAGCGCCAAGCAAGGCTGCTTGCGGTTTTTCTGCACCCTGCCAGCTTCTGCGGCATGAAACCTGAGAAAGTGAAGTTCATGCTGATGGCGGCGGACATGAAGCGTGCCGTGAGCTTTTACCGGGATGTGATTGGGCTGGAGCCTCTCTTTGTGAGCGATTTTTGGACGGAGATGAGTTTTGGGGATGCGATCATCGCGCTGCACGGCGGGCATGATGGCTCGCGGAATCCGACGGGGCTGAGCTTTCAGTATGAGGATGTGCTGGCGATGGCGGAGAAGATTGCCGCAGGTGGCGGGAGGATTTTGCAGTCGCCGCAGCAGCGGGAGGGAGAGCCGATTTTGCTGGGGGTGTACCGGGATGCGGAGGGGAACGAGGTGTTTATCACGCAGTACGTGGGATGAGTGAGGTGGAGGGGGTGCGTGCGGCCTGGGGGAATTTGGTGTTCGTGGCGTTGCATGGGGCGGTGGGTGCGTATTATATCCGCCCCCCTTCCCCATGCTGACTTCCTTCATTCCCACGCTCGATGCGCTGCCAGCGCGAAAAACGCCGCTGATGGAGAGGTTTGCCGCCTTGCTGGAGCCGAAAGGCCCGTCGCAGATCGAGGCGATGGCGAAGGAGTCGCGGATGATCACGCGGCGGAATTTTGGGCGGACGATGCGGCTGTTTGCGCCGCTGTATGTGTCCAACGAGTGCGTGAATAACTGCAGCTACTGCGGCTTTTCACGCGACAACAACTCGATCCTGCGGGTGACGCTGACGATCGACCAGGTGGTGGCTGAGGCGAAGCATCTGGTGGCGCAGGGTTTCCGCAACATCCTGCTGGTGGCGGGGGAGCATCCGAAATTTGTGAGCGATGGCTACCTGGAGGAGTGCATCCGGGCGATCCGGGATTTTGTGCCGACGATCGGGATCGAAGTGGGGCCGATGGAGGCGCCGGAGTATGAGAGGATGGTGAAGGCGGGTGCGGAGGGCCTGGTGGTGTATCAGGAGACCTATGACCGCGAGATTTACAAGGACATGCACACGGCGGGGCCGAAGAAGGATTTTGACTGGCGGCTGGCGTGTCCTGAGCGCGGGTATGCGGGGGGCTTTCGCCGGATCGGGATCGGGGCGCTGTTTGGCCTGAGTGACTGGCGGCTGGAGGCGCTGCGACTGGCGGCGCATCTGGAGCACCTGTACAAGCACTGCTGGAAGTCGACCTTTACGGTGGCGTTTCCGAGGCTGCGGCCGGCGGCGGGTGGATTTACGCCGATGACGGATTTCCCTGACTGGGCGCTGGTGCAGACGATCTGTGCCTACCGCATCATTTTCCCGGAAGTGGGGATCATCCTGAGCACGCGTGAGCCTGCGCCGCTACGGGATGCACTGGCACCGCTGGGCGTGACGGTGATGAGCGCGGGCAGCCACACGGAGCCGGGCGGCTACACGGGAGCCGGGGCGGAGGACCTGCACCTGACGGTGAAGGGCAAGCGCGTGGAGGTGGCCGATAAGGCCGAGACGAACCGTGCCGAAGGGCAGTTTGGGATCGCGGATCAGCGCAGCCCGCAGAGCGTGGCGGAGATGCTGCGGAAGCAGGGGCTGGATCCGGTATGGAAGGATTGGGATGCGTCGATCCTGGCAGCGTAACTACATTTTTAAGAGACCTCGGACATGAAGATCACTTTGAACGGAGAGAAGCGTGAAGTCGAAGGACCGCAGACGGTGAAGTCGCTGCTGGATGTGATCGGGCTGAGCGGAAAGCCGGTGGTGGTGGAGCAGAATCAGGTAGCGCTGCTGCCGAGAGAGATCGATGGGGCCGCAGTGAATGACGGGGATGTGATCGAGGTGGTGCAGATCACGGCGGGGGGGTAGACGGAAATGACGAAGCCCGAATGACGAATGTGCGAAGCTCGGGAGTTCCGGGGTGAAGCGGAGCGCCAGGATCGAGGACGAGTTCGAGTAGGAGGACGAGGACGATTTTTTGCTAGCGCGAGACGCCAGAGTAGCCGTTGCCGGTGGAGCAGAGGCGGAAGAGGTGATTGCAGACTTCGTGGGCGGCGATGATGCCGGTGCGGGGGAGCTGGTCGAAGTCGCCAATGAGGACGGGCCAGTCGGCGCGGTCTTCAGGGATGCGGCCGTGGGAGCCTTTGACGAGGGTGGCATCCAGAGGGATCACATCCATGAGCATGCGCTGACCCAGGGCTTTGCGGGCGAGCTTTGAGGCGATCTTGAGCTTGGGCCATTTGATGGCGGGATCGACGAAGAGCTCGGCGGGGTCGTAGCCGCATTTGCGGTGGATGTCCACGCAGCGGGCGAAGTCGGGGGCTTTCTTGTCGTCCTGCCAGTAGTAGTAGGTAAACCAGCTTTTGGCATCGGAGACGGCGATGAGGTCTCCGCTGCGCTCGTGATTGAGGCCGACGAGGTGTTTTTCCATTTTGCCGAGGACCTGGGCGACGCCCGGGGTGGCCTCGAGGGCAGCGCGAACGCTGGCGAGGATGCTCTGGTCGTTGACGTAGATGTGGGCGATCTGGTGGTCGGCGATGGCGAAGGCTTTGGAGCCACCGAGATCGAGGGTTTCGCGACCGAGCTCGTCCTTGATGCTGAGCCAGCCTTTTTCGCGGAAGACGCGGTTGAGGTGGACGGGCTGCTCGACGTCTGTGATGCCGTATTCGGAGAGGAGGACGACCTTGATGTTGCGGGTCTCGTAGAAGCGGATGAGGTCGCCGACGACATTGTCGATCTGGCGGAGGTCGAAACGGATTTTGTCCATGTCGATGCCGACGCGCTGGAGATTGTAGTCGAGATGGGGGAGGTAAACGAGGGAGAGGCCGGGCCAGTGCTTTTCCTCGATCCATTTGGCACTCTCGGCGATCCAGATGGAGGATTTGATGTCAGAGCCGGGGCCCCAGAAATGGCGAAAGGGAAAGGGGCCGAGGTCTTTTTTGATGCGGTCCCGCAGCGGCATGGGCTGGGTGTGGATGTCGAAGACCTTGCGGCCATCCGCCGGGTAGAGCGGGCGCGGGGTGATGGCGAAGTCTGCGGTGGAGTACATGTTGAACCACCAGAAGAGCTTGGCGCAGGTGAACTGGGGATCGACGCGGCGGAGGGCCTCCCAGAGCTTTTCCCCGTGCATGAGCTGCTCAGGCTGCTTCCAGAAGCGGTGCTCGGCATAGTCGCGGTCGTACCAGCCATTGGCGACGACGCCGTGGTCGCGGGCAAGGCGGCCGGTGAGGTAGGTGGCCTGGGCGGTGCAGGTGACGGCGGGGAGGACGGGCTCGATGAGGGTGGAGCGATTCCGCTCAACGAACGCACGGATGGCCGGGGTGTGCTCGCCGATGAGGCGGGAGGTGAGTCCGACGACGTTCAGGATGGCGGTGCGCTGCATGAGAATCGCAGTTACAAGTTTAAGGTTTCAAGTTTCAAGTGGTATCGCCGCGCAGGCAAAACTTGGAACTTTTAACTTTAAACTTTTAACTCCCGTAGAGCATCGCGGCGATGACGTAGGCGATCTTGCAGATGAAGTGCAGCGCCTGGTCCTGGACGAAGGTGGTCCTGTTTTCGCATTTGGCGAAATCGATGATCCAGTGGAGGACGAACTCGATGAGGCCGAGATAGAAGCAGCCGGTGATGGCCCAGACGGCTGCCGCGTGGATGAGGCAATGGGCGGTCATGCACCAAGGCCAGATCTGCACGGGGCGGGAGGGGTCCTGCAGCTTGTAGAGAAGGTGGCGGTTTTTGCAGATGGATAAAAATTCCCCCTGCAAGGGGTAGTCCATCACCGCGTGACCTGCAAAGAGGAGGAAAATGACCTGGAAGGCTTCCAGCGTGGTGTGCGGAGGGAATGGCAGCATGCCGGACATAAGACAATCTCCCATGATTGAGGCGGACTGCAAAGCACGAATTGATTTCGCGCCAAACAATCCGCCCTCCGGCCTTAGATCAGGCGCTGTAGAAAGCGGCAATCTTCTCGTTCACAGCACGGAGGCGGTGGGAGATGGTGCGGCCGACACCGATGAGCAGCCAGGCAGCGGCGCGGGGGTACTCATTGATGTAGCTTTCCAGGGTCTGGCCGTCGATGCGCCAGACCTGGGAGAATTCCACTGCGGTGACACTGGCGCTGGCGACATTGGGGTCGAGGAGATTGATCTCGCCGATGGTCTCGCCCTTCTGGATGGAGCCGAGGAGCACCTTGTGACCGCCGCGCATGGCGGTGGCGTGGAACTTGCCGGAAACGACGAAGAAGAGGCTGTTTTGCTGCTGGCCTTCCTCAATGAGGTGCTGGCCCGGCTGAACCGGCAGGAATTCGCCGTAGCCGCTGAGGATGTCACGATCTTCGTCACCGAGGGGTTCGAGGATCCCTTGGGCAGGCAGTTGGGGAGTCGAGAGAGAACTCATGAGGGTATTAAGGTAAAATGAATTAAAGGTGCTTTTTTAAGCGGAGATGCCCGCAATGGCAAGCACGGTGAACAAGTCGGGCAAGAAAGGGCTGGCAGGCTGAAAAAAGTCACAGATTTGACGCATTCAGCGTGTTTAGGCGGGAAAAAAGCCCAAGAATGTTGTTCGCAAATGCGAAGTATGTGCGTTCTAAATTTTGCTGGATTTCCAGGGGCATCGGTTCAAAATCGCCGCCTCTCACAAACCAGCTAACCAGCCCACCCCGACCCCATCCATGTCTGACTCCTCCTCTTCCAAATGCTGCGGCAGCCTCAGTTACGATTTCGCCCATCTTCTGCTCCGCCTTTGGGTCGGCATGCGCCTTTTCATGGCCGGCCTGGACAAGTTCCGCTGGGGCAATGGAGCCGACACCACCTTCAGCATCGCCAACTACACGGACAAGAAGGGACCACCGATCGCCAAGCTGATGAGCACCAACAGCTTCATGCCTGAGTGGGCCTGCAACGCCTTTGCCAGCACGATCGGTTACATCCTCATCCCCGTGGGCATCTGGGTGGCGATCGGCATCATGACGGAGTTTGGCCTGCTGGCCGCCGGTCTGGTGTTTCTGTCTCTGGGCTTTGGCCTGGCCGCCCTGCCGGACGACACGGAAGTGGTGAGCAACATCGGTCTTTCCATCCTTATCGTGGCCGCCGCACTGGTGACCTCGAAGGCGAAGAGCCTCTCCCTCGACGGCATCCTTGCCCGCAAGAAGGCATAATGACGACATTGTGTCGTAAATGGCAGTGAAACTACACGCCTGACTGCACCTATGAATTCTCAGCCCCTTCCCTCCTCCCCCGCGCCGCTGTCCCGCTTCATGGACCGCCGCGGCTTCCTCCGCACCAGCGCCCTGACCAGCAGCGGCATCTACCTTGCCACGAGCAAGGGAGCGATCGCCCAGCAGAGCGCCCCCGGCCGCACAATCAAGTGCGCGCTCGTCGGCTGCGGTGCCCAGGGCAATGCCCTGCGCGTGGCCTCCAAAGACGTGCCAGGCATCCAGTGGGTCGCGATGTGCGACATCTGGAAATTCTCCATCGCCAAGACCCGTGGCGGCTTCCTTGGTGAAAACAAGCACCAGGTGGAAGGCCAGATCAACATCTACGAAGACATCAACGAGATGCTCGACAAAGAGCCCTCGATCGAGGCCGTCTTCATTGCCACGCCGGACTTCCTGCATGCGCCATACTCCCGGATCTGCCTGGAGAAGGGCAAGAACGTGTACTGCGAGAAGATGATGAGCAACACGCTGGAAGGCGCACGCGACATGGTGCGCGCCGGCAAGGCGAACCCCGGCATTTTCCAGATCGGGCACCAGCGCCACTCGAACCCGCGCTACCTGAACCTGCGTGACAACGTGATCAAGCCAGGCAAAATGCTGGGCCGGATCACCCACGCGTATGCGCAGTGGAATCGTGGTGTGTCCGGCAGCGCTCCTCAGGGTGCGGTGAAGGGCTATGACATCCCACAAGAGCTGCTGACGAAGCATGGCTACGGCAGCATCGAGGAATTCCGCAACTGGCGCTTCTTCAAGAAGTATGGTGGCGGCCCGCTTTCCGACCTGGGAGCGCACCAGATCGACATGTTCAACTGGATGTATGAGTCCACGCCGGTCTCGGTCATCGCCTCCGGCGGTGTGGACTACTTTGACGGCTCAGAAGGCCGTCCGAAGTTTGAGCTTCCGGACAACATGATGTGCATTTATGAGTTCAAGACCCCGGCAGGAGCGCTGCGCGCCTACTACCAGGTGCTGACCACGACCGGCTCCCAGGGTGCGTATGAAAAGCACATGGGCATCGGCGGCACGGCCATCATTTCCGAGCTGGACACCAACGGCAACCAGCTCTACGCCGAACCCGGCCAAGACTGGGAAGCCTACGCTCTGGGCGACAACCCGGCGATCGTGAAGGCTGCCGACAAGGCCAAGAACAAGTTCTGGGAACACCCGCGCGACTGGGAAAAGCCCAAGCCCCCGTCTTACGGCGCGGTGAGCGTGGCCGACGCCCGCGAGAGCAAGGCCCTGTCTCAGTGGGAACTGAACCGGAAGCTGAAGGTCAAGCCGCACACCCCGCATATCGCGAACTTCATTGAGGCTGTGCAGACCAAGAATCCGGCCCACCTGACCTGCAACGTGGAGGCAGCCTTCAAGTCCTGCGTCACCGTGCTCAAAGCCTATGAAGCCCAGGCACAGGGTGGAAAATACATCTTCAAACCTGAAGACTTCCAGGCCTGATCCCAAGCGAACAACACCCTGTGTCATCACAACCATCCCGCTACTCCCCCATGAAAAACACCCTCCACATCCTGACGGGCCTCACGCTCGCACTGACGCTTGCCTCCTGCGGCAAGAAAGAAGAAACTAAAGCCGGTGCCGCAGCCCCTGCAGCCGCCGCAGCACCCGCCGGTGACCTCGTCGAGATCAAGCTCGAGTTCCCGAAGCCCATGTTCATCGGCACTCCGGTGCCTGCTGAGCTGCCAAACCTGGAAAAGGCAGACCCCAGCAAGGTGGTGAAGTCCATCATGGTCCCGAAGGGCACCACGAACCTGGCCAAAGGCAAAAAGGTGACCAGCTCTGACGCGGCTCCGATCATTGGCGACCTGAACCTGGTGACCGACGGCGACGCCGACGGCGCTGACGGTTCCTTCGTGGAACTGATGCCCGGCAAGCAGTGGGTGCAGATCGACCTCGGCGAAGAGGCGAACATCTACAAGATCGCCATGTGGCACTACCACAAGCAGGCGCAGGCCTACATCGATGTGGTGGTGCAGGTGTCTGATGACCCTGAGTTCAAGAACGGTGTGACCACCCTTTGGAACTCCGACCATGATGACACTTCCGCCATGGGCAAGGGCAGCGACCCCGCCTACGTGGAAACCAACCACGGCCGCGTGGTGGACGCCAAGGGCACCAAGGCGCGCTACGTGCGCCTCTGGAGCAACGGCAACACCAGCAACGACATGAACCACTACTGCGAAGTGGAAGTGTTTGGCACGCCTGCCAAGTAATCTCAACGGGCCGCAGGTCCAATTCACAACCGCCGTGCAGGATGACTGCATGGCGGTTTTTTTGTGCTCGGAGAGCCCACCAAGCATTGCCAATCCGTCCGTAGTGCCGGGGAACCCGGTCTAAACATGGCCCCCTTTACCAGCTTTACCCCTAATGGCGCGCCATTCTTCATAGCGTTCGAGCTCGCGCTGGACGAGTTTGAGGCAAAAGGCGACCACGGTGGCGTCGTCGAGATAACCGACTCCGATGATGACGTCTGGGACTACATCGGCGGGATTGAGTACGTAGAGCAAGGCCAGGGAGATGGCGCTGATGGCCCAGTAGGGTATCTCGCGGTATGCTCCGGACCAGTAGTCTTTGACCATGCTGAGCATGATCTTGGCCTGCTCAAAGACCTGCTTGAGCCTGGGGAGCTTGTTTTCGATGTCCTGCGCGCGCTGTGTGACCTTGGCAATGTCGAGGTCGTGTTCGCCTTTCGGAGGTGTGCTCATGGCGAAAACGTAATCAGCGGTTCCAGGTAAGTCCAGTCGGCAAAGAGTGCAGCCAAATGTGCAAATTCTGCCACATCGCCATTATTGACACCTCACTTAAACGTCTGAATTTGAGATTAATGCCTACATCTCCAGACTCCCCCCTGACAAGACAAAAGGTAAACCTCCTGACACGTGAGCTTATCCAGTGCGGCAGGGACTTTCATCATCGGGGCTGGTCGCTGGGCACGAGCAGCAACTACAGCGTTGTGCTGGAGCGCGATCCGCTGAAGCTGCTCATGACGGGAAGTGGTTTTGACAAAGGTCAGCTACTACCAGAGCAGTTCGTCATAGTGGACGAACAAGCGCAGCTTTTGAGTCCGGGACCGCTCAAGCCCTCCGCCGAGGCTTTGCTGCACACGGAGCTGGCCAAGCATGGAGCAGGCGCTGTGCTGCACACCCACTCGGTGCCTGCCACCGTGCTGAGCGAGTATTTTGTCAGGCATGGCGGGCTACGCATTACTGGGTATGAGATGCTCAAGGGCCTATCCGGCATCCAGACGCATGAGGCGGAGGCGTGGATCGAGATCTACCCGAACACGCAGGACATTGCCTCTCTAGCGGCAGAGATCAACCAACGGCTGGGCGACCGATCTAATCCACTACGCCATGGGTTTCTGATGGCAGGTCATGGTCTTTACACCTGGGGGGAGAACATTGCGGCGGCACGGCGGCAGGTGGAGGTGCTGGAGTTTCTTTTCGAAGTCGTCACGCAGAAGCGGTTGCTCTTTGGGTCATTCTGAACGGCACTGAGGTCCTCATGGCCCACATCCGTATTCCTTCCGCAGACCGTGTCATTGATGACGCGGACAGCATCCGCCGTTTTTTGCTGCCCTATGGCATCCACTATGACCGCTGGGCAGTGGAGGGGCGGATAGACCGTGATGCGACGCAGGAGGAAATCCTGGCCGCCTACGCCCCGGAGGTGGAGGCGCTGAAGCAGAGGGGAGGCTACATCACCGCCGATGTGGTGAACGTGACGCCTGATGTGCCGAATCTGCAGGAGATGCTGAACAAGTTTAACCAGGAGCACCGCCATGCGGAGGATGAGGTGCGCTTTATCGTGAAAGGGCGCGGCATTTTTTACATCCATCCGGAGAACGGGGATGCGGTCTTTTCCATCGAGGTGGAGGAGGGAGATCTGATCAATGTGCCGGCCGGGACGAAGCACTGGTTTGACCTCTGCGCCGACCGGACGATCCGTGCGATCCGTCTCTTCAAAGAGAAAGCTGGATGGACGCCGCTGTACACCGGTGATGCCATCGCGAGCGGCTACCAGCCGCTGTGTTTTGGGCCGAACTACATCGCCGCCAAGGGCATTCAGATTGAGCACGCAGTCTCCATCGCCGCATGATCACGTTTTCGGGCAGGATGATCCTGCTGGACATCGAGGGCACGGTGTCGCCGCTGGCGTTTGTGCATGAGGTGATGTTTCCGTATGCGCGAGAGCGAGCGGGAGCTTATCTGGCCGCGCACTGGGGCGCGGCTGTCATTGTGCAACTGGCGCAAGACGCGGGTGTAACGGCTTTTGCCACACCTGCCGAGACTGAGGCGGCCGTGCATCGGCTGATGGATGCGGATGCCAAAGTGAGCGGACTCAAGCAACTGCAGGGCCTGATCTGGGAAGAAGGCTTTAAAAACGGGGAGCTGTGCAGCAGCCTTTTTGACGATGTGCCGACGGCACTGCTGGAATGGCGGCGCATGGAGCTGGGCATACGCATTTATTCCTCAGGCAGCGTGCATGCACAGAGGCTCTTTTTTGCGCATACGCAGAGCGGCGACCTGACTGTGCACTTGTCCGGCTACTACGACACGACCACGGGGTTCAAAAAAGAGAGCACCAGCTACACCACCATCGCGGCAGACTGCGGGCTGACACCTGAGCGCATTCTTTTTGTGAGTGATGTGGTGGAGGAATTGAATGCGGCGAGAAATGCGGGCATGCTGACCGCACTGGCCGTACGCCCCGGCAACAAGCCAGCACCGCCCAACGATCATCCAGCCATCACCAGCCTTTCTGAAATCGCCCTCGCATGAAAATTCACGGCCAGCTCCGACGCTCGATTGAAGCGGATCATTCCAAGCAAACCGCGCAGATCATTGACCAGACACTGCTGCCGCACCACGTGGAGTGGCGGGAGCTGAGCACGCTGGAAGATGCGGCGGAAGCGATCAAGGTGATGCGTGTGCGCGGTGCGCCGCTGATCGGGGCCACGGCGGCGTATGGGATGTTTTTTGGCCTGCGGGCCGATGCAAGCGATGCGGGACTGCACCAGGCGTATGATGTGCTGCATGCCACCCGGCCCACAGCGGTGAATCTGCGCTGGGCGCTGGACCGGATGAAGCGTACGGTGGAACCGCTGAGCCCGGAGAAGCGTGCCGAGGCCGCTTGGGAGGAGGCGCTGGCGATCTGCGAGGAGGATGTGAAGACGAACCACGCCATCGGCAGACATGCGCTGGAGCTGTTTCGTGAGATTCAGGCCAGGAAGAGCGATCCAGATGCGCCGCTGAATGTGATGACGCACTGCAACGCCGGGTGGCTGGCGACAGTGGACTGGGGCACGGCGATCTCGCCCATCTATCAGGCGCATGATGCGGGCCTGAAGGTGCATGTGTGGGTGAGTGAAACGCGGCCGCGCGGCCAGGGGGCCTCCCTGACGGCCTTTGAGCTGAAGGAGCATGGCGTTCCATACACACTGATCGTGGATAACAACGCCGGGCACCTGCTGCAACGCGGGCTGGTGGATGTGGTGATCGTGGGCACGGACCGGGTGACGGCGCATGGCGATGTGGCGAACAAGATCGGCACCTACCTGAAGGCGCTGGCGGCGAAAGCGCATGATGTGCCGTTTTATGTGGCCACACCGGTGAGCACGATCGACTGGACGATCGCCGACGGCGTGCGGGACATCCCCATCGAGCAACGCAGCAGCCGGGAGGTGACGCATATGCCAGGGCTGACTGATCAGGGAAATCGGGAGGAAGTGCTGATAACACCTGAGGGCACTCAGGCACGGAATGACGGCTTTGATGTGACACCGGCCGCGCTGGTGACCGCGCTGGTGACGGAGCATGGGGCCTACCCTGCCACGGCTGCTGCGCTGCAAGAACTGCAGGCCAAACTATGACACGAATGCGGCAGTGAAGGAGGCCTGATTGTCAGGAATGTGGCTTGTGAGTCGTGGCGGGCATGCGAACGTTTTTAACGTATGAAAATCAAACCACTCATCCTGATGGGACTGCTCGCGAGCGGCCTAGCCGCCTGCAAGAAGACTCCGGAAACCACCAAAGCCGCCGAAGACCGGACGAAAGCTGCGGAGGCTGTGAAAGAGGCTGTCAAATCCAACACGGAAGCGGCAGCCAAGGAACTGGAGGCTGCCAAGGAGGCTGCGGAAAAGAAGGCGGCAGAGATGAAAGCTGCGGCTGAAAAGGAAGCGGCTGTGCTGAAGCAGGCTGCTGAGAAGAAAGCTGCAGAAGCAGCGAAGGCGGTGGAGGAAGCAGCACGCAAGGCCAAGGAGGCGCTGAGTCCGACGCCTGCGCCTCCAGCAGCTCCTGGGCTGCCTAAATGAGGAGCGCCAGAGCGGAGACATAAACGAGAGTGCCTGGAGTAATCCTGGCGCTCTTTTTTGGCGCGATGCCGCAGCCGTTTCTGATCAAGCGATGGTTACCAGCGAGAGAGTCATGGGCTCCACCTGCTGGGGCTAGCGGATGTGCGCGGGCGCTGGATGATGCGGGAGGCTTGGCTTTGTGGAGGCGCGGGAACGTTGGACGATATGGGAGCGTAAGGGATCGGGACGATCCCTCTCCGCCAGAGGCTTCGCCGCAACGACGGAGGGGGATCATCTTGATCCCCCCACCTGAAGCGTATTCACGGATGTGCGATAGCGTCGGGCGTTGCGGGAGGCTTGGCTTTGTGGAGGCGCGGGAACGCTGGGCATTGCGTGTGCGTGAGGGATCGGGACGATCCCTCTCCGCCGGAGGCTTCGCCGCAACGACGGAGGGGGATCATCTTGATCCCCCCACCTGAAGCGTATTCACGGATGTGCGATAGCGTTGGGCGTTGAGGGAGGCTTGGCTTTGTGGAGGCGCGGGAACGTTGGACGATATGGGAGCGTAAGGGATCGGGACGATCCCTCTCCGCCAGAGCGGCGGCAGGCCGCATGGGATGGTGGCTTCACCCCATAAGACCCATTTTCAGCTGAGTGCGGGTATAACCTTCTCCCAGACTGAGATCAAGATGATCTCCCTGATGACGGATCAAGACACGCGGTGTGTTGAATCGGTGCGCGAAGGATTCAGGAAAGAAGAAGGCCTTGGGAAGCGCGCACCGCACAGAGGACTGTGCGGACCACTATGCGCCAGCCTTCGGCTGCGAGATCCACACGATCCCGCCAGGCTATAAAATCATTTAAAATTTTATACCCCTACCTTTAACGAGACATTGCATGAATCAAGGGGCCGAGAATGGCGGGCTGAGAACAGCCCGCCCCACCTGGCACCGGGCTGCGGATTACACCTGCTGCGGCACCTCGTAGCCCTGGCGGTATTTGCGGGTGAGCAGCGCGAGGGCTTCGGGAGTGGCGGTGTCGCCGATGAAGGTTTCTTTGGCGACATCGAGCTCCAGCATGGGGCCCATCTTGATGTCGAGTGTGGAGGCATCGAGCTCGTTTTTGACGAGGTGGGCGTGGAAGTCGGCAATGACGTCGTTCCAGGGCTGGAAGCCTTTGACGGCGGCCTCGGCCTGCTCGCGGTTGTACTTCTGACCGAGGCGGAAGGAGGTATTAGCCAGATGGCACCAGGCGCTGGAGAAGTGGATTTTTTCCACCTCGCCTTTGAGGTCTGCGGATTTACGGCTGCGGATGGCGTCGATGAAATTGGCGGCGTGGGTTTTGCCACCGTCGCCTTTGAAGGTGTGGAGCTTTTTGCCTTCGGAATCGAAGGCGGTGCCACCGCCGCGGCTGCCGGTATAGTAGCCGCCCTCGCACTCGATGATGAGGAAAGCGCCTGTGCGACGGCGCAGGTAAACGTCTGGCGCTTTGATGCCCTTCTGGCGGGGCAGGTTGTGGAAATCGACGATCACCGGGATGTCTCCGGTGTCCATGTAGGCGAAGTGGGTGTTGGGCGTCTCGCCGGCGTCATTCCAGCCGAAACGTCCGCCGCCAGCGATGACGCGCTTGGGCAGGGCGACTTTGTCGCGGAAGACGACGTTGCGGAGGTCATCGAGAATATGGGGGCCCCAGTTGCCCATCTCGCCATTGCCGGTGTTCCAGTTCCAGTGCCAGTCGTAGTGGAATTTCTCGCGGTAGATGGGCTCATCCTGGGCCGGGCCAAGCCAGATGTCGTAGTTGACGGTGGGAGGCGGGGTGAGAGGCTCTGTGCGTTTGCCGATGGAGGAGCGCATGCTGTAGTGATTGCAGCGCACGTATTTGATTTTTCCCATGGTGCCAGCATCGAGGAAGGCTTTGATCTCATCCTGCAGGGGATCGCTGCGCTGCTGGGTACCGCCCTGGACGATGCGGTTGTACTTACGTGCGGCCTCAACGAGCTTGCGGCCTTCCCAGATGTTGTGGGAGACGGGCTTTTCCACGTAAACATCTTTGCCTGCCTGCATGGCCCAGATGGAGGCGAGCACGTGCCAGTGATTGCCGGTGGAGACGACGACAGCGTCGATGCTTTTGTCTTCCATGACCTTGCGAAGGTCCTGGGTGGTCTTGGCATTGGGGAAGGTCTTTTTGGCTTTGTCGAGAGCGGCGGTGTCGGGATCGCAGAGGTAGGCGATCTCCACGCCGGGGACTTTGGCCATGCGTCCTGCGTTTCCAAGCCCCTGGCCGCCGAGGCCGATGGAGGCGATGCGGATGGTTTCATTGGCGCCGAGCACGCGGCTGGCGGACAAGGCCGTGAATGCGAGGGCAGACTGTGTGATGAAGGAGCGACGTGAGGTCATGGCTGGGATAAGCAGAAAAACGGAATTTAACCTGAACGAATCCCCTCATGCAACTCCTACGCTTAATCCCAGCAGGCAACGATCAGACTTGATCAAGCGGCGGAAGCCTGACGCCCAGCCGCATTGAGATTGCTGATCTGAGTGTTGAGGGTGCAGAAGTCGTAAATGATGCCGATGAGGAGGCCGCCGCCGGTGAAGAGGTAGAGGAGGCCGGTGCCCCATTTGCCCATGTAGAAGCGGTGCACACCAAAGACGCCGAGGAAAGTGAGGAAGATCCAGGCGAGGGAGTATTCGAGATGACCGGGCACAAAGCGGCGGTCGGCCTCGCGGTCCATGCCTGGAATGAGGAACAAGTCCACGATCCAGCCGACGAGGAAGAGGCCGCCGGTGAGGAACCAGAGGATGCCGGTCTTGGGCTTGCCAAAGTAGAAACGGTGCGCCCCCGTGAAGCCAAAGATCCAGAGGAGGTAGCCGACAAACTTGTTGTGCGTGGATGGCAGGGTGATGTTGTTCATGACGGCCTCATCATCATGCCACGAACGCGGCGCGCGATTGCAAGATTGCTCCATTTTCGCAATCGGGAGGTGCTGGTGTCTGCCACTGGGATGAGCAGCAATCCGGCAGCGGCTGCGGCAGACAGTAATGCGCGGCAGGCAAGCCAGAATTCGACGCCGAGCACAGGTGCGTGTACTCAACAGACGATGCAGACAGGTCGTAAGCGAATGGTTATTTGTCTGCCTTGGGCTTTATCTCGATGTCAAAGTCGTCCGAAGCGGTCTTAACGCGCAGCATTTCGCGTTTCATTTCGAGCAACTCCTCTTCGACGGCCTGCATGTGCTTTTCATCTTTGGCCAAAACACGGTCTTTGTTCTGCTTGTACCATTCCTTCCACTGCACGATGGCCACTTTGCGCTGCTCTGGATCCTGCGTGAATTTTTCTTCGGTCATGCCAAACGACTGCTTTGAGGCTTTGGGAAGGATGTGACAGATGATGCCTTCCAACGCCGTCCGTGATTCAGGCGGATAGCGGTCGAGGTTCTCAAGCAGCGCCATGCAGGCGGGCAGTGTGTATTTCAAACCAATGCCATTTGCCCACTTCCAGTAGGGCCGGTCCAGCAGCACTCCTGCGGCGAAGAGTTCGGGATCGCCAGATCGGGCGAATGATTCTGCGTAATTTTCCAAATCCTTGCGCACCGATGGTGTGATGGCATGTCCAATACTGTTCGCTATTTCATCGGTATATTTATACAAGCTCCTTTCGTCAAACTTCCCAGTTACGATCATTTCACGCGCCGCAAACACTTTGCTGCGGATCTGATACTTTTGGAATGCAGTGCCGTACAGCCAGTAACCGAGCGCCAACAGAACAGCTGCGGCAAAAACTTTGAACAGGAGTTTCATGGGATTGTTTGATTCCCCGGCATGCTGAGCCAGATCGCAATGCCTGACTACAAAAAAAGAGGCCGCTTTGCAGCGGCCTCTTCGTGGGGTGATTTGAGATCTGGAAGCGTTGAAGCTTAAGCAGCAGGGGTTGCAGCGCCTTCGGCTTCGGCCTTGGCGGCGGCGTCCTTTTCCTTCATAGCGGCCTTGCGGCTCATCTTGATGCGGCCTTTGTCGTCGATGCCAATGCACTTGGCGGTGACGACATCGCCGGTCTTGACGACGTCTTCGGTCTTGTTGACGCGGAAGTCGGCAAGTTCGCTGATGTGGATGAGGCCGTCCTTCTTGCCGCCGAGGTTCATGAAGGCACCGAAGTTGGTGGTGCTAACGACGCGACCGGTGTAGGTCTTGCCGACTTCGATTTCCTGGGAGGTGCCGCTGATCATTTCGACCGCGCGCTCGATGCCTTCCTTGCGGCTGGCATAGACGTAAACGGTGCCGTCGTCCTCGATGCTGATCTCAGCGCCGGACTCGGCCTGGATGGCCTTGATGTTCTTGCCGCCAGGGCCGATGAGCTCGCCGATCTTGTCGGGGTTGATCTTGATGATCTCGATGCGCGGGGCATAGGGGCTGAGGGGCTTCACTTCAGCGATGGCCTGGGCCATGGCGGAGAGCACCTGGGTGCGGCCTTCCTTGGCCTTGACGATGGCTTCTTCGAGGATGCTCAGAGGGATGCCGGGGAGCTTGAGGTCAAGCTGGTAGCCGGTGACGCCTTCGGAGGTGCCGCAAAGCTTGAAGTCCATGTCGCCGAAGTGGTCTTCGCTGCCGATGATGTCGAGCATGGTGAGATAGCGCTTCATGTTGTCGCCTTCGAACTCGGTGACGAGGCCGACGCTGATGCCACCGACAGGGCGCTTGATCGGCACGCCTGCATCGAGGAGGGCCATGACGCCGGAGCACACGGAGGCCATGGAGGTGGAGCCATTGGACTCCATGACTTCACTGCTGACGCGGATGGCGTAGGGGAAGGTTTCCTTCGGCGGGATGACCGGCTCGATGGAGCGCTCTGCGAGGGCGCCGTGGCCGATTTCGCGACGGTTCTGACCACCGAAGCGGCCGGTCTCACCGACGGAGAACGGAGGGAAGTTGTAGTGAAGGATGAAGCGCTTGGTGTCCGGGCCACCAGCGTAGGTGTCCATTTCCTGGGCTTCGTCTGCCGGGGCGAGGGTGGCGATGGAAAGAGCCATCGTTTCGCCACGGGTGAAGCTGGCGGAGCCGTGAGTGCGGGGAAGCACGGAGGCTTCGCCGGAAAGCGGACGGAGCTGGTCGATACCACGGCCGTCGCAACGGTTCTTCTTGTCGAGGATGGAGATGCGGAAGGCTTTCTTCTGGAGGTAGTCGAAGGCCTGGCTGATTTCGAAGCCGGTGGCTTCAGGGAACTTGGCCTTGATGGCGGCTTCCACTTCATCCTTGAGAGCGCCGACGGCTTTGCCACGGGCGACTTTGGAGGGGGTGTAGAGAGCGCTTTCGATGCGGTCGCCAGCGACGGCGTAGGCGATTTCGAGGAGCTCGTCCTTCACCAGCATGAGGGGGACTTCGCGCTTGGTCTTGCCGGCGAGCTTGGTGAGCTCTTCCTGGGCGGCGACGATCTTGGTGACTTCGTTCTGGGCGAAGTGGAGGGCTTTGACGAACTCGGCTTCAGGGAGCTCGTTGGCGGCGCCTTCGATCATGATGACGTCGGTCTTGTTGCCGACGTAAACGAGGTCGAGGTCGCTATCAAGACGCTGGCTCTGAGTGGGATTGATGACGAACTCGCCATTGATGCGGCCGATACGGACGGCACCGACGGGGCCCGCGAAGGGAATGTCGGACACGCAAAGAGCGGCGGAAGCGCCGTTCATGGCGCAGATGTCCGGATCGTTCTCACCGTCAGCGCTGAGCAGGATGGCGACGACCTGGGTGTCGTAGTAGTAGCCTTTCGGGAAGAGCGGACGCAGAGGGCGGTCCGTCATACGGCAGGTGAGGATTTCCTTTTCCGTGGGGCGGCCTTCGCGCTTGAAGTAACCGCCGGGGAAACGGCCTGCTGCGGAGGCCTTTTCCTTGTACTCAACGGAGAGGGGGAAGAAGTCCTGGCCGTCTTTGACCTTGGTGGCGGAGACAGCGGTAACGAGGACGATGGTGTCGCCGAGACGGACGGTGACGGCACCGTCAGCGAGCTTGGCAAACTTGCCGGTTTCGATTTCGAGGGTTCCAGCACCGAGCTGGATTTTCTGTGTATGGATGGCCATAGGTTGGCTTGTGTTGTGTGTTTGGTTTGGGTGAAAGGCAAAGTACAGGCTTCAGCCTGCTGGGCGGTGTGCTTCAGATGCACAAACATGCACAATGATCATCGGTCATGCCGACATGCATGTGGAAAGCCTGAAAACGGAAAAAGGGTGATGCTTGCGGCATCACCCTCATGAAATTCCGATTAGCGGCGGAGGCTGAGGCTCTTGAGCAGCTTCTGGTAGCGCTCGTTGGCAGTCAGCTTGAGGTAGTCAAGCAGCTTGCGACGACGTGCAACCATCTGGAGGAGGCCGCGACGTGTGGAGTGATCCTTCTCATGCTTGGCAAGGTGCTGCGTGAGTTCGTTGATCCGCTTCGTCAGGAGAGCCACCTGGACGTCGGCGCTGCCGGTGTCTTTTTCGTGGATCTTGAAGGAGGTGGAATCGATGGTGGTGGCTTCGCTCATGGTTCTTTAAAAATGACCGGACAACTTGTCAGGCGGTGTGTGATTTTGGGATGTGGGGCTGCGAAGGAACCATAAAGCCTCCTTTTGGCAAGGAGAAGTTTAGTCGAGTTTTGGCTGGGGAAACTTAGGAGTTATTAACAATCCCAGGCCTTATTGACAGTGTTTTTGTTGGGAACGGCCAGTGAAGGGAGATGGGGCAAGCCAGTGCTCGAATTTCCACAATTCAGCCAGGGGTGTTTTTCGGCCACTTGCCAGCGAGGGGATTCGCATGCACTGAGAGCGCCCCTTCCACATCATTATGTCACGCAAGTACACCCTCGCAGTCCTCCCCGGAGATGGCATCGGCCCTGAAGTCATGGCCGAGGCGCTCAAAGTTCTCGACGCCGTCGCCGCCCGCTCTGGCATAGAGTTTACCTACAACCATCAGCTCGTGGGTGGTGCAGCGATCGACGCCGTGGGCAAGGCCCTGCCTGCCGAAACCGTGGCCGCCTGTGAGGCCAGCGACGCCATCCTGTTTGGCTCCGTGGGTGGCCCGAAGTGGGAAAAGCTGCCCCCGAACGAGCAGCCTGAGCGCGGAGCGCTGCTGCCCCTGCGCAAGCATTTTGGCCTCTTTGCCAACCTGCGTCCCGGCATCTGCTACCCTGCCCTGACCTCCTCCTCCCCGATCCGCCCGGATCTTGTGGAAGGCGGCTTTGACGTGCTGTGTGTGCGTGAACTGACCGGTGGCATGTACTTTGGCCAGCCGAAGAGCCGTACGACGCTGCCAGATGGCGACATCGAGGTGATCGACACGATGGTTTATAAGAAAAGCGAGATCGTGCGGATCGCGCACGTGGCGTTCAAGGCCGCGCAGCTGCGCCGCAAGCACGTGACCAGCGTGGACAAGGCGAATGTGCTGACCAACTCCGTGCTGTGGCGCGAGACGATGGTGGAAGTGGCCAAGGAATACCCGGATGTGACGCTGGCCCACCTCTATGTGGACAACGCCGCGATGCAGCTGATCAAAGCCCCACGCAGCTTTGACGTGCTGGTGACCGAGAACCTTTTTGGCGACATCCTCAGTGATGAGATGGCGATGATCGCGGGCTCTCTGGGCATGCTAGCCAGCGCCAGCCTGGGCAAGCCGAAGGGCGACGGCCTTTACTTTGGCCTCTTCGAGCCTTCCGGTGGCACGGCTCCGGACATTGCCGGCATGGGCATTGCCAACCCCATCGCGCAGATCCTGTCCTCCGCCCTGCTGCTGCGCTTTGCGCTGGGTCTGGAGAAGGAAGCTGCGAGCATTGAGTCTGCGGTGAAGAAGGTGATCGACGACGGTCTGCGCACCGGAGACATCTTCAGCGGCGCCCCTGGCACGCGGAAGGTGAACACGAAGGAGATCGGCGAGGCGGTGATTGCTGCGCTGTAAGCCAAGTCGTTTCACGATTAACAAAAACGCACCGGCCGACATAACGTCGACGGTGCGTTTTTATTGAAGAGCGCGCAGAGACAGGTTCAGCCGTTCACTACATTCACAGGACTGCCTGCCAGGAAAGATTTCAGGTTGGCGGCGGTGATGTCGATGAGGCGGGAGCGTGATTCGCGGCTGGCCCAGGCGACGTGGGGGGTGATGAGGCAGTTTTTGGCGGTGAGGAGCGGATTGTCGGCCTTGGCGGGCTCGACCGAAAGGACATCGAGTCCGGCTCCAGCGATGCGGCCTTCGTTGAGGGCTTTTGCCAGCGCGGGCTCATCGACGAGGGGACCACGACCGGTATTAATGATCATGGCGGTGGGCTTCATGAGGCCGAGTGTGCGTTCGCCGACGAGGTGCTTGGTGGCGTCTGTGAGCGGGCAGTGGAGGGTGATAACATCGGACTGGCGGAAGATGTCGTCGATTTCCGCAGGAGTGACACCCGCAGGGGGAGGCTCTTTCCAAGTACGCTTGGAGGCGAGGACTTTCATGCCGAAGGCGACGGCGATGCGCGCAACGGCGCTACCGATTTCGCCATAGCCGATGATGCCAAGGGTGCGGCCAGAGAGTTCGATGATGGGGTGATCCCAGTAAGCAAAATCGGGGCATTTCACCCAGCCGCCGTCTGCGACGCTCTGTGCCGCATGGCCGACGTGGTTGGTCATTTCCAACAAGAGCGCGATGACGTGCTGCGCGACAGCGGGCGTGCTGTAGCCAGGCACATTGGTGACGACAATGCCACGTTCTTTTGCGGCGGCGACATCGACGATATTGAAGCCGGTGGCGGTGACGCCGATGTATTTGAGCTCTGGCAAAGCGGCGATGATTTCGCGAGTGAGCGGGGCTTTGTTGGTGATGACGATCTCGGCGCCGGCACAGCGGGCAACGGTTTGATCCAAGGGGGTGCGTGGGTGCACGTCGCAAGCGGCGATGGCTTCAAGGGGTTGCCAGGAGAGGTCGCCAGGATTGGCGGTGTGGGCGTCG
The DNA here is from genome assembly GCF_014203095.1 of Prosthecobacter vanneervenii. Lineage (NCBI taxonomy): Bacteria > Pseudomonadati > Verrucomicrobiota > Verrucomicrobiia > Verrucomicrobiales > Verrucomicrobiaceae > Prosthecobacter > Prosthecobacter vanneervenii. The sequence continues at coordinate 127,732 of NZ_JACHIG010000003.1, forward strand.
AGGAGAACGATTTTCATGAAGAGGCATCCTATGCCGACGATTTGGAGGGGCTCCACTCAAATTCTGCGCCGATGAGAGTCCCGAAAGCAGGAGAAGAATCATGCAAGACAGGGCTGGTTTTTCACGCATACTGCCCGCCCACAACCCATCCCACCCACATGCGTCCCCTGCTCGTTTCCTTGCTTTCCCTCGCCTGCCTGTTTGCTGTCGCGGCCACCAATGAACCGGCGAAGCCGATCAAGGTGCTCATGATCACCGGCGGGTGCTGCCATGACTATGAAAACCAGAAGCTGATTCTGAGCGAGGGGCTGAGCGCACGGGCGAATGTGGAATTTACGATCGTGCATGAGGAAGGGCCAGAGGGAAAGAAGGACAAGACGCACAAGATCTCAATCTATGAGAAGGAAAACTGGGCAGACGGGTATGATGTGATCCTGCACAACGAATGCTTTGGAGCGGTGGAGGATGTGGCGTTTGTGGAGAGGATCGCCAAGGCGCACTACAATGGAGTGCCGGCAGTGATGCTGCACTGCTCCACGCACAGCTACCGTGCCGCCAAGACGGATGAATGGCGCAAATGCCTGGGCCAGACCTCGATGAGCCACGAGAAGAACCGTGACCTGCTGGTGAAGAACATCGCGGCCGAGCACCCGGTGATGAAGGGATTCCCCGCAGAGTGGCTGGACGCCAAGGATGAGCTCTACAAGAACGAAAAGCTGTGGGAGCACTTTGTCCCGCTGGCGAAGGCCTACGGTGAGGACACCAAGAAAGACCACAATGTGATCTGGGTGAACGAGTATGGCAAGGCCAAGGTCTTTGGCACCACGCTGGGCCACGGGAATGAAACCATGCAGGCCCCAGTTTATCTCGACCTGGTGGCGCGCGGGCTGCTGTGGGCCTGCGGCAAGCTGGGCGAGGACGGCAAGCCTCTGCCGGGATATGAAGCCAAGCAGAAGTAAGCCGGCTAGGACTTCAGCACCCGAGCAAGGGTTTTGAGCAGGGTTTCGCCAGAGTAGGGCTTGGGGATAAACTCCTTCACGCCCAATTCGGCGGCTTTTGCCAGCATTTCCTTACTGCCCAGGCCGCTAGCCGCGATGATGCGCACTGCAGGGTTCACACGCTTGAGCACCTGAATGGTGGCCAGGCCATCCATGACAGGCATCATCATGTCTGTAAGCACCACGGCTATCTCTGCCTGATGCACATTGAAGATGGTGGATGCCTCGACGCCGTCTGCAGCCTGGAGAACGCGGTAACCAAACGCCTCCAAAGTCTGCAGCAGGATCTCACGGACGGAATCCTCGTCGTCAACGACCAGAACGAGCTCGCCATTTCCTTGTGGTATTTCCACCTCAGCAGGGGCAGCGTCATGGGCGGCTGCATCGTTGTTTGCGGGAAGGTAAATCTGGAATTTGGTGCCTTTACCGACCTGGCTCTGCACGCGCAAAAAGCCCTGGTGCCCTTTGATGATAGCCAGTGAGGTGGAAAGCCCCAGGCCAGTGCCTTTTCCGAGTTCCTTGGTGGTGAAGAAGGGCTCAAAAATGCGCTCAAGCACATCGGGGGACATGCCTGCCCCGCTGTCTTCAACCTCGATCATAACGTGCGGACCGAGCCTGGCCTCGGTGTCTGAGAGCCGGACCTGATCATCGAGCATGATATTGCTGGCGGACAGCCTGAGCCAACCGCCGCCGGGCATGGCATCACGGGCATTGACGCAGAGATTGAGCAGGACCTGATGCAACTGGGTAGGATCTCCCTGAACGGCCCAGAGATCCTGCGGAATGCGGCTCTGCACCTGGATATTTTTGAGGAAGGTCTCGTTTGCGATTTTCTCAATTTCCCTGAGAAGGCGCGCCACTTTCACCTCGATCTGGCGGCCCTCCACGCCACGGGCGAATGACAACACCTGCTGCACCATGTCGGCGCCGCGCCTGGCGCTGCCTTCGATGGAGGAGAGAATCTCCAGACGTTTTGCATTGGTCTCCTGCAATTTCAGGATCTCAATCGACATCATGATTGGAGTGAGCACGTTGTTCAGATCGTGCGCGATGCCGCCAGCAAGAGTGCCGATGCTCTCCATGCGCTGGGAACGCAGAAGCTGTGCCTCCACCTGCTTGCTCTCTGTGATGTCTTCTGCCGTTCCGACGATGCGCAGTACGTTTCCATGGGAGTCGCGCACAGGAAATGCACGATCATGGATCCAGCGGAGGCTGCCGTCCGGACGCAGGATGCGGAAGCGCTCATCGTATTCGCCACGGGTGCGCTTAAGAGAAGCGGCGCGGGCAACTCGCTCGCGATCATCTGGGTGAACCGCCTCCTGCCAGCTATGGGGATCGGCATAGAGACTGGCGCAAGTGCGGTGCCAGATGGTTTCATAAGCCGGGCTGACGTAGATCATTTCGCCACCCTCGGGGTCAGTCATCCAGAAGACCTCCTCAATCGTTTCCGCAAACTGGCGAAAACGTTTTTCACTTTCACGCAAGGACGTCTCAGCCTGCCTGCGTTCAACGCTTTCCAGAGCGAGGGAGACGAGATTTGACATCGCCAGCGCGAAGGTTTTTTCATCCGCAGTCCATTCCCGCGGCGTGCGAACGTGCTCCATGCACAGCACGCCGGTGCGAACACCACCGACCACAATCGGCACATCAAGCATGGAGCGAATACCATGGGGAGTGAGATAGCCGTCAGCAAAGCAGCGTGTGCTCGGGTCCGTGAGGACGTCGTCGGCAATGATCATCTCGGTGTCCGCCAGCGCACTGAAGTATGCCGGATAGTCTTTGGAGGAAAGCTCATCTCCGGAGGAATGACGCCCCTCCTCCCACTCAAAGAGATCGACACAGCGAAGGGAGGAGCGGTCACCGTTATAGCGCCAGATGCTCACCCGTGAAACACTCAATGTGAGAGCAGCCCCCTCGGCGATTTTGCGCAAGAGCAGGAGGGCGTCTTCCGCCTCTCTGCCGAGATGGCGGGTGAGCTCAATGAGAGTCTTGCGCTGCCTGATGAAACGTTTGTCCGCCTCCCGCAGCTCCGCCTCCCGTCGACTGACTCCAAGGGCAAAGCCAATATCTGCCGCAAGGTCGTTGAGCAGGGACATTTCATCCGCGTCAAAGAACTCGGCGGTGGAGGCATAGAGATTGAAGACACCGACGATTTTGTCTCCAATCTTCAGCGGCAGCGCGGCCATGGAAAGATAGTTGTGACGCAGAGCATCCTTTCGCCAGCTGATGGTCAACTCATCATGCGCAATGTCGTTGCAGATCGAGGTTTCGCCCACCTGCAGAGCATGCTGCGTAAAAGCACAGGCAGGACAAGAAGCGTCCGATGAGCTGATCATGGACTCAAGCCGGTGGAGGATTTCGTCAGAAGCACCGAAGTGGGCAGCTATCTGCAACCGGCCAGTCTCAGCATCGACCAGTCCGATCCAGGCCATGCCAAAGAAGCCTTTTTCGACGGCGATCGTGCATGAAGCCGTGAGCAGGGTCTCGGCGCTTTTCTCCCGAACAATGGTCTCATTGATGCCGCTGAGGACGGCATAAAGACGATTGAGCTGCTGAATGCGCAGCTCCGCCCTCTTGCGTTCAGAGATGTCCTGGATCTGGGAAACGAAGAAGCCCGGAACGCCCTCCTCATCATCCACCATGGCAACACTCAAGTGCACCCATACCACCGCACCACTTTTGTGGATATAGCGCTTTTCCATCTGGTAGCTCTGGATCTCGTGCCGGGGCATTTTTTGAACATTGGCCACGTCAAGATCGAGATCATCCTGATGCGTGATGTCCTGGAATGACAAGGCAAGGAGCTCTGAGTCAGCGTAGCCGACGATCTCGCAGAGACCACGATTTACTCGCAGGAAGCGGCCGTCAGGGGCGACGATAGCCTTGCCGATGGGAGCGTTTTCAAATGCAGCGGCAAAGGTGGCCTCGCTTTCTCTCAAAGCTTCGTCGGCACGCTTGCGCTCCGTGATATCCTGGACGGTGCCAAAACAGCGTACTGACCTGTCTTTTTCGTCGTATTGTATCTCCACTTTGACCATCACATGAGCGATCTGGCCGTCAGCGCGAAGAGCGCGATACTCAAAGGGTGCGATGACCACGCCGGGGCGAGCATTCATCAACTGAGCGAGGTAGGCGTCATGCCCTGCACGATCATCCGGATGAACCATGGCCAGCAGCTTTTCATAACTGAGGACCACTGACTGCGGCGGCAGGCCAAAGATCCGATAGAGCTCGTCAGACCATTTAATACTACCATCAGAGGTCCAATACTCCCAACTGCCAATGTGACTGATGCTCTGAGCACGGCCAAGATCTGCGCTGACCTTGGCCAGTTCGGCCTCCGTGCGTTTGCGCTCAGTGATGTCCACAAATGTGATGACGGCATGGGGCTCGCCCTGAAATTCAATCGTCTCCAGGCTCGCCATGACTTGAGCCCCCCCCCCATGGCGATTGCGCAAAACGAGTTCCATGTCACGCACAGAGCGACTTTTCTCCGAGGCCAGACTTAGAGCCGAGGCGGCAACGTCATCAAGAACGGACAATTCAACCAGCGTGTGGCCGAGGGCCTCATCGCGCGCCCATCCCAGCAGTGCGGCAAATGCCTCATTGACCTCCACGAGCAGCTGATCGCGCATGCGTGCAATGATCAGCGCCACAGGCGTGCTTCGAAAAGCCTGAATGAGGCGGGTCTCCCCCTCGCGCAGAAGCTCCTGAGCCAGTTTGCGTGCAGTAATGTCCTCTGTGAAAAAGATGAGACCACCGATGGAGCCATCCGCCTGGCGCCAAGGTTGAATCTCCCAGCGGATCCAGTCTATTCTGCCATCACTCCGAGTGAATGCCTCTTCGTCACATTTCATGACCTCTCCAGACAGGCAGCGCTGATGAATGGTCTTCCAATGCGGGGGGACTTCAGGGAAAACATTGTAATGCCTGCGCCCCACCACAGACTCCTCGCCCAAGCGGTAGTCCTGAATCCAGCGGCGACTGACGACAAGATACCGCAGATCACAATCCAGCATGGCGATGGCTGCAGGGCTGTGTTCCGCATACAGACGCAACTGCTCCTCACTCACCCTCAAAGCATGAGTGCGCTTTTGGACCTGGCCGCGCAGGACCCAGCTCCAGCCGATGAGCAAAACAACGAGAGCGCCCGCGATCATGGCCCAATAGCCGAGACGGCGAAGCTGCCTGCTGCTGACCAGAGTCTGGCCAAACCAGTGGCGCTCGATACGAGATATCTCGGTTTTTTGCAGCTCCGCAAAACCTTTTTCGACCAGCTGGAGGAGCGCTATGTTTCCCTTGCGAACCGCACGGTGGAACTGCCCCTGGCTGATGGGCTGAGACATCCTAAAATCGGACTCCAGCCCATATTTGTGCAGGAAGTAAAGCACGGGAGGGGCATCGGCGACAAAGACATTCACCTTGCGCTCCTGGGCGGCGGTGATGACAGCCTCGTAATTGTTGTACAACTGCAGAGGAGCGATCCCTGCTTTTTGAAGCAGCTGAACATCTGCATCTCCCTTCTTGGCAGCGACGGGGAAGCCTTTCAGGGAGGCCAGATCATTAATGCCCGAGATGGTCGTGCGAAAAAAGATGGGGACTTTGATCGTGGCGTATGGCTTTGAGAAATCCAGCCAGGCAGCACGATCTGGCGTCGAAAAAACAGTGTCCAGCACATCGAATTCACCGGCTTTCATCCGCTCCTGGGCCATTCCCCAGTCCATGCCGTGAATCTCGGCCTGAATGCCAGTCTTCTTTTCCCATGCCCGCCACAGATCCACGGTGATTCCCTGCAAATTTCCTGCAGCATCACGAAAAATGTACGGGGGATAGTTATCGTCTGAAGCGATGGTGATTTTTTGCCGTGACGAAGGCTGCTGACCCAGAGCCGTAGAGCGGAAAGCCCCACTAAGCAGAACCATGGCGGTCAAACAAACGGAGAAGCCTGAGGCGCAGCGAATCCACTCACGTGACATCTTAGAACCGTTCTGCGCGGTCCGCCGGTGTGTGCAAGGAGTATCCAGCATAGCAACATGAGTAATGATCTCTGCCATGTGTCGGCTATTTCATGGAGTGCAACTTGCGTTCATTTGATTGAGCAGTTTACGCACCTGAATCCAACCTTCTAACGCTTTGATACTGAGAGGCTTTGTCTTTTCCAGCCGTTTAGGCCGCGATCAAAATAAATGCTTAGCACCTGCCAGCGGCATGTAAAATTTCATCTATAGTCTTGAGCAAAGTTTCAGCCGTGTAGGGCTTGGGCAGGAAGTTTTTCACACCGGCGGATGCCGCTTTTTCCTCCATGCCTTCTGCGTTCATGCCACTGGCGGCTACGATGCAAATCTGCGGGTTCATGCGCATGAGCACCTGGATCGTAGCGGGGCCATCCATGACGGGCATCATCATGTCTGTAAGCACCATGGCGATTTCGTCCCGCCGAGATGAATATATAGTCACAGCCTCGGCCCCATTTGCGGCAAGCAGAACCCGGTAGCCAAAGGTTTCCAAAGTCTGCTTGGTGATCTGCTGAACAGCCGCCTCATCATCCACCACGAGGATGAGTTCTCCGCTGCCGCGAGGCAGTTCTGCATGAGCAGTCTGAGCTTCACTCACAGGTGCCGACATATGGGCGGGCAGATAAACGTGGAATCTGGTGCCCTTGCCGACCTCGCTTTCGACGCGCATGAAGCCATGATGGCTTTTGACAATGGCCAGGACAGACGACAGGCCAAGCCCTGTGCCCTTGCCGATATCCTTGGTGGTGTAAAAAGGTTCGAAAATGCGCTCCATGACCTCTGGAGGCATTCCGGAGCCATTGTCCTCCACCATGATGTGAATGTATGGTCCGGGGCATGCGCCTGGAGTCATGGCGGCGCACTGCTCATCCATCATGCTATTCTGGGCAGAGATCAGCAGAGAGCCACCGCCGGGCATGGCATCGCGCGCATTGACGCAGAGATTAAGCAGCACCTGATGAATTTGCGTGGGATCTCCCTGAACAAGCCAAAGGCCCGATGCAATGTCGCTGCGGACGGAGATGGTTTTGAGGAAAGTCTCATCCGCTATTTTTTCAATTTCCTTGATGAGGTGCCCCACCTGCACCGCGAGCTGCCGCCCTTCGACGCCCCTGGCAAAAGAAAGCACCTGCTTTACGAGGTCTGCGCCGCGTTGGGCACTGCTTTCGATGGTTTCCAGAATGCCCTGCTTCTGCTGGCTTTTCTCCTGAAGTTTGAGCAGTTCGATGGACATCACAATAGGAGCCAGCACATTATTCAGGTCATGCGCAATGCCGCCCGCCAAAGTGCCGATACTCTCCATGCGCTGCGCACGCAGGAACTGCTGCTCAAGCTGTTTGCGCTCAGTAATATCCGTATTAATTGAGAGAATGGATTTGGGGCGGCCATTTGTGTCTCTGATGAGGGTCCACCGGGACTCCACCACCACAGCGCGGCCGCTTTTATCATGCTGGATGAGTTCGCCAGCCCACTCCCCATGCTCTTCCAGCGCTTTTACGACGATCAAGAACTGCGCGGAGTCACGGTTGAGCAACTCACGCTGTGAATGATTCAGCGCTTCATTCATCTTCCAGCCATAGAGCCGTTCGGCACTGCGGTTCCAGTACAAGATGCCAAAATTCTCCGGGGCGCAGACGATGATGGCGTCCTGTGCCTTGTCCAGGAGAGAAGCCTGCTCGCGAATCTTTTCCTCGGCTAATTTTCGCTGCGTGATGTCACGCATGATGCACTGGAGATGGCCGTTTGGAAGAACTGTGGCGCTGACCTCAGCGAGGAAGTGGGATCCGTCTTTTCGGCGGCAGGTCCACTCGCTGCGCATGACCTCGCCCTCGGAAAGCCGAGAAACCTCGTGGAGAATGCGCTGCGTTTCGCCATGGGCCACGACACCAACGAATCCCATCCTCAGGAGTTCTTCACGTGGGAAGCCCAGCAGCTGGCATGCCGCCGCATTCACCTCCAGAAGTGCGCCTGAGGTGTCTGTCACCAAGATGCCGTCTGAGGCAGACTCTATCAGGGTGCGAAATTTAGCCTCGCTGGCTCGCAGCGTCATTTCAGCCTGTTTACGCCTGGTGATGTCTTCGGAAAAAATGATGATGCCGCCGATCGCGCCGTCCGCCAGATGCCAGGGCCTGATCTCCCAGCGTATCCAGTCGGTGCTACCATCCAAGCGAACAAACTTTTCATCGTCACACTTTTCCACGGCTCCGGCCAAACAACGGTGGTGAATTTCCACCCAATGCGGCGGGATCTCAGGAAACACATCGTAATGACTGCGGCCAATGATTGGCTCCGTGCCAAGGCGGTAGTCTTCCATCCATCGCAGACTGACCACGAGATACTTCATATCGCGGTCCAGCATGGCAATTGCCGCAGGGCTGTGCTTGACACTGAGGCGCAGCTGCTCCTCGCGCTCCTGCAACGCCTTTGTGCGGATCCTTACCTGTCCTGCGAGGATCCAGTTCCAGCTGAGAAGCAGAGTCACGAGAGAGACAAAGGCCAGAGCCGCATAGCCAAGACTGCGCAGGTAGGGGTGCTGATCCAACGTCTGGCCAAACCATTTTTTTTCGATTGCCGCCAGTTCTCTGGCTCCCACGTCATCAAATCCCTTTTCAACCAGCTTCAGAAGCTCGGGCCGCCCACGATGGACCGCGCGATGAAACTCACCAAGGCTTACCGCATCCGTCATTCTAAACTCGGAGCTAATGCCCATTTTTTGGAGAAAATACTGCGCCGGGGTCTTGTCCACGACGAACACATTGACCTTGTTTTCGTAGGCGGCGGTGATGAGCGCCTCGTGGTTGTTATACAACATCATTGGAGTGATGTTGTTCTCCTGAAGAAGCTTGACGACAGTGTCTCCCAGCCGGGCAGCCACAGGGAACCCACGCAGCGAAGGAATATCCTTCACCCCAGAAATCGAAGACCGGAAGAAAATGGGGGTTTCAATGGTGACGTATGGCCTGCCAAAATCCAGAAAAGCCGCGCGCTCGCTCGTTTTGACGATGGAGTCAATGACATCAAACTCGCCAGCTTTCATCCGGCGCACTGCTTCATTCATGTCCATTCCATGAATTTCAGCGGTGACGCCCGTCCTCTTTTCCCAAACCCTCCACTGATCGATGATGATTCCCTGAAGCGCCCCCTCTTCAGTCCTGAAGGCATACGGGGGGAAGTTGTCATCCACGACGATGCTGATTTTGCTCGGGGGAAGAGCGGCCGGCGCGGAAACATGTCCAAAGAGCGAGAGCCACAACAGGACTAACAGACCTTTGGCAAAAAGGGTCTGAAATCGGCCAAGCACCAAATCAGCCCGGCTTTTTATCGGTTTTACAAAGGATTGCATAGCCGGGAATCCAGCCGACGGCGAATGATATAACATACGCGAGTCTGCCATCACACGCTGCATTGATTTTGCGCACATGGAGGATGAACAGGTGGTTTGGCTGCCTGGTAAGCGAAATTCATGTTTTTAGAAAGCAGCCGTGACCTGCGAGCAAAGCACAGAATTCAGCTTCTGGAGCAAAGTCTCGGCAGTGTAAGGTTTGGGGATGAAGTGCTTCACGCCGGCACTGGTGGCCTTGGCCACCATGTCCTTCACACTCAAGCCGCTGGCCGCGATGATACGCACCTGTGGATTCATACGCATGAGCACCTGGATCGTAGCCGGGCCATCCATGACAGGCATCATCATATCGGTAAGCACCACCGAGATCTGGTCCTTGTACTCAGCATACAAGGTGGAAGCCTCCACTCCGTCTGCTGCGGGAAGAACCCGATAACCGAAAGACTCCAAAGTCTGACCGGTGATCTTCCGCACGGCGTCTTCATCATCAATGAGCAGCACCAACTCGCCGTGGCCGCGAGTCATGACTGGCTGATCCGCAGGCTGCTGGCCAGCCGCCGCCGTCATCTCCATCTGCGCGGGGAGATAAACCTGGAACTTTGATCCTTTGTCGGGCTCGCTGGATACACGGATAAAACCCTGATGGCTTTTGATGATGGCGAGCGCGGAGGACAGCCCGAGCCCTGTCCCCCTACCCTGCTCTTTCGTGGTAAAGAAGGGTTCGAAAATACGATCCACCACTTCCGGAGGCATGCCTGTGCCGGTATCCTCAATCTCGACGAGCAGAAACGGACCCGGCTTGGCTCCAGCGATCATGGAAGCACACTGGGCGTCCAATTGGAGATTGCTGGCCCGAATGTTGATAAAACCGCCCGAAGGCATGGCATCACGTGCGTTCACACAGAGATTGAGAAGCATTTGATGAATCTGCGTGGGGTCCCCCTGAACCACCCAGAGGTCTGCTGGTATCTGAGTGCTGACCCGGATGTTCTTATCAAAGGTTTCACTGGCGATTTTTTCCACGCCTTTGAGCAGATGCCCGGCCTGGACTTCCACCCGCTGCCCCTCGACACCACGCGAGAAAGACAGCACCTGCCGCACCATTTCAGCGCCGCGCCGGGCGCTATTTTCAATAGTAGCCAGCACACCCATGCGCACAGGGTCCTGCTCATGGAGCTTCAGAAGCTCGATGGACATCATGATAGGTGTCAGGGCGTTGTTGAGATCATGGGCGATGCCACCAGCCAGCGTGCCAAGGCTCTCCATGCGTTGGGCACGCAGCAGCTGTCCCTCCACCTTTTTTCGTTCGGTAATGTCTGTGTTGATGACCAGAATGCTACGAGGCTGGCCAGTTGTGTCTCGAAGAAGAGTCCAGCGAGCCTCCACCACAAGCTTGCGACCATCCTTGGTCACCTGTTGAAGCTCCCCATCCCATTCTCCAGTCTGGAGGACTTTTTCGCAGGCCTGTTGAAACAAGTCCGAATTCACCTCCTTGAGCTCTGTGCGCAGATGTCCGACTGCTTCTGCCGCAGTCCAGCCGTAAAGGAGTTCGGCGCTTTTATTCCAGTAAGTGACTCTGTTATCGAGTCCGCAGACCATGATGGCGTCCCGCGAGAGGTCGAGAAGCGATGCTTTTTCAAAAGCCATCTGCTGAGAGATCTGCAGCTCATGGGTGCGCTGCCTGACACGCTGCTCCAGTTCCAGCATGTGCCGCTTGGATTCCTGGAGGAGGCGCGACTTTTCAGTCAGCGAGATGGCCAGCTGGAGCACCTCGATGATGTCGAACGGCTTCTTCAAAATGAGCATGCGGTCTCCCGGCATGATCTGCTCCCGCACTTCATTCCAGGAGCAATCTGCGTAGGCGGTGCAGATGACAATCTGCATATCCGGACAGACCTGCCAGATCTGCCGTGTGGTTTCGATGCCGTCCCAGCCTGGAGGCATGCGCACATCCACAAATGCCATGGCGTAGGGCTGTCCTTCGGCCATTGCCTGCTTGACCATCTGAAGCCCTTCTTCTCCCTGGCTAGCGGCATCGACGACGAAAGTCTGGACCTGCCGGGTGGTGCCAAATAGTGCAGCCTCAACCGCATCCAGATCGTCACCTGCAATGTCTGCCGGGGCCAGGATTTTACGAAAGTCATCGTGAATGGACCTGTTGTCATCAATGACCAAAATGCGCCTGCTGGCGTCTCTCGTGCTAGTCGTTATCATGATTAATCAATGTTCCAGCGGCAGTGTCAGGGTGAAGGCAGCCCCCAGGCCAACGCCGTCGCTGTGAGCGCTCAATGTTCCTCCGAGCTCCCTGGCCGCCAGCGCACCGCTGTGAAGGCCGAAGCCATGTCCCTGCTTCTTGGTGGTAAAGCCGTGAGAAAAGATTCTCTGGAGGTTTTCCGAGGCAATGCCGACGCCGTTATCAAGGACGCAGATTTCCAGCATGCCTTCCTGATTGAGAGACGCTTTGACGGTCATGCGGCGGTCGCCATCGCTCTTGTGATCGAGTGCATGCTTGGCGTTGCTGAGGAGATTGACCAGGATCTGCATGACCTTGTGGCGGTCTGTTTTAAGCGGCGGCACGGGAGCTATTTCCCTGATCACATTGACCTCATGGCGGCTGAAGCTGGCGGCATTGATGCGGATGCTGTCCTCGATGAGGTCCGCCACTGACAAAATCTCCACCACACCTGTGCCCCGCGCGTAGCGCTGCTGCATGGCCACGATCTCCTTGATATGATCGATGTTTTTCTGAAGCGTTTCCATTTCCTTGAGGATGGCCTGCTGAGGCTCCGCGAGGTGCGTGGCCAGCTTGAGAAGATATTCAGGCAGCATCTTGCCACGGGGATCGGTGGCAAGGAAGGCAGGCAGGTCCGCCTGGTGCTGCTGCAGCAGTTCGGCTGCATTTTTCAGGCTTCCGATTCTAAACTCCCTGACCTTGCCGGCAGCGAGTTCCGCGGAAACCCCGACGCTGTTGAGGACATTGCCCACATTGTGCAGAACACTGGTAGCGACCTCAGCCATGCCAGCCAGTCGAGAGGTCTCCAGAAGCTCGGCCTGCGTGCTGTTCAGCTCTGCAGTGCGCTCCACGACCTGACGCTCAATTTCCATGTTGCTGCCTTCCAGAGTGGCACGGCGAAGTGCTATCTCATGCATCTCCTGCCTCATCCTGAGAATGGCAACGAAGAGAATGACGTCTTCAAACAGCACCCATGCTGCGTGCTCGACCCAGCGCCATGAACTGGCCGTCAGCACACCAAAAACGGACTGCGGCCAGAAGAGCCCGCGGATCAGATGATCGCCCGCCACGACGACGGTGGCGGTCATGAGCACTTTCCAGTCACGGTAAAAAGCGATGAATGCCAGAGAGCCAAAGACATGGAAATGTGTCTCGATACGTCCCCCGGTGAGATGGATGAGCAGCGCCGAGGTAAGCATCTGTGCGGCCGCGATGACATGACGAGTCAGTGCCAGCCCGGGCTGCTTGTGAGCAAGCCACACCGGGAAGGCCGTGATAGCTCCACCCAGCAACAAGGCGGCCCATACGTGCACATGCACCTGGCTGGAGTCACCAATCCAAGTGCGGGGAGAAATCCACAAAGCGGCGGCAATACCCGCCAGCCACTGCACGATCATGAGCCTGGAGAAGAGCTGGTCTGTATGGCGATGGAGATCAAACTCTGCAGCATGAAACAAAGCCGCCTCGCGCTGTTGCAAAACCGTTGGGGGCAGCGTCAAAAGGTGAATGTCGGCATCTGGCTGCGCAGTCCCTTTATGCGAACGTTCCTTTGCTTCGACAGCACGAGGGAGCGAGGCTGCCTCTTTAGCTTCGTTGCCTACAGGCAGTGTGTTGGCGGCTATGGCTGACATGTGGTGCATTCCTTGGTTTTCTTTTCGCGACTGAGGGCGCAGCCAAACACCGGCGTGCTGGCAAAGCTGAGTGAGCGGTGCTTCACGAGCGCCGCAATGGCATCGCTCCCAGGATTATCTCCTGCATGACCGCGGGCAGGGGTGATCCCGCCTTGGAAACACAGCCTGCCTTCGGCGTCGTAAAGCAGAGCCTGCCCAGAGGTCCTGGCACTGAAAAGACGAGCTGTCCTCCCCTGATCATCCATGTGAACTTCGACGCCAGGAATGGCGGCGGCGGCATGCCAGAGATCCGTTTTAACCCAATCGGCATCGAACCCCTCGGGCTGAATGAACCAAATGTGAGCCGAGACCCTGCCGCTGCAAGCAGCCATCAGACGCTCCATCTCCCCCAAAGTGGCGCGTGAGCAAGAGCAACGCGGATGCAGAAACAAGACCAGCCGAGGCAGTGCCGAATCTCCAGGCATTGCCACGGTATCCGGCCAGCGCGCAGGCGCGGCACCCGCGTCTCCAGCCGTCTGCGAATACTGGGCCATCAAGAGCGTGCCGGTGAGCACCGCTGACAACCAGATCAGAGCGAAAAGCGAAGTGCTTTTTCCTGTTTTTTGGGGGGCGTCATATTCCGAGCCACGCACTTCGTGAGATGCTGGCGTTGAATGAGATGAATTGGGCTGGCTGGGTGCAGACACCCTAAAAGATAAGGGATCACTTCAAACCACCCCAACTAAGCCATGCCTTATTTCACAGGAACGAACCGCTTAGACGCGTTGAATTTTGGATTCCAACTTTCTTACTGCATTCTAATAGCCATGTCTTCAGTACCAGGAAGAGAGTCGGCAACGGGGCTGCGCAAAGCCCTGTCCCCATTGAAGCTTTCGCTATGCGCGTGCTTGTAGCCCGCTGGGTCCAAGGTCTGCCACAAACGGTCGCGTCTCTCACTGGAACAGGCAGACAAAAGCCCTGAGGAGAGCAACATGAAACAGGACACAGCCAGGGTAGCGAGTGAACAAGGGGACTTCATGGGTCGGCGGGGGTATTACTTCTGCCCGTAATACGCGCCCGGACCGTGTTTGCGCAAATAATGCTTTTCCAAGATGTGTGCAGGTATCTGGCCTATGGCAGGGTTTAAGGCAGAAGCGCCCAAGGCCATGTTGGCGCACATTTCAAGGGCGATGCTGTTTTTGAGGGAATCCATGGCATTTTTCCCAAAGGTAAACGGCGCGTGGTGAAGCTGGAGGACCGCGGGCATCTCTAGAGGGGAGAGCTGGAGCTCGCGCAGGCGCTCCACGATGGCGACGCCGGTGAAGTGCTCGTAATCCTCAGCAACCTCGGCAGGAGTGAGGGCGCGCACGATGGGAACCGTGCCGTGAAAGTGATCTGCGTGCGTGGTGCCGTAGCAAGGGAGCTCACGTCCGGCCTGTGAAAACATGGTGGCATGCAGGCTGTGGGTGTGGGTGATGCCGCCGATCTCCGGAAACTCGCGGTAGAGCACCAGGTGGGTCTTGGTGTCTGAGGAGGGGCGCAATTTTCCCTCCACCACCCGGCCTTCGAGATCGAGAACGACCATGTCCTCGGGGGTGAGTTCCAGGTAATCCACCCCGCTGGGCTTGATGGCCCAGAGGCCGGAGGCGCGGTCGATGCCGCTGACATTTCCCCAGGTGAGGCGTACGAGGCCGCTGGGCTCAAGGGCACGGTTGGCTTCACAAACTTGTTCGCGGAGGTCTTGGAGGGTCATTAATGGCATGAAAGCCAGAACATCCTGCAATTCCACTAACATAAAACGTCCCGAGAGGCGTTATAACATTGATCCTTGAGGGTTGACGTGGAGAATTCTCCAGTTGACCAGTACTGTTTATTCACATGCCTCCACCTGCCGCACCTCCCGCCGTTCCTGACCAGGAAGCCATCTCCAAAGCCTCCTTCTGGGTGGCTCCGCTTCGCACTGAAATAGCCCGTGTGCTCGTCGGCCAGACCGCCCTGGTGGACAGGCTGCTGGTGGCTCTGCTGACCAACGGCCACGTGCTGCTGGAGGGGGTGCCAGGGATCGCGAAAACACTGGCGGTGCGCACGCTCTCAGGGACATTGAAGGCGAAGTTTCAGCGCATTCAGTTTACCCCTGACCTGCTGCCTGCAGACGTCATCGGAACGATGGTTTATCACCCGAAAGATGGCACCTTCACCCCCCGCCTGGGCCCCATCTTTGCCAACCTGGTGCTGGCAGACGAAATCAACCGTGCCCCGGCCAAGGTGCAGAGTGCGCTGCTGGAGGCCATGCAGGAGCGGCAGGTCACGATCGGTGAAAACACGCATAAGCTGCCGGATCCCTTCATGGTGCTGGCAACGCAGAACCCGATCGATCAAGAAGGAACCTACACGCTGCCTGAGGCGCAGCTGGACCGATTCCTTTTGAAAGTCAGAGTAACTTACCCCACCCCGATCGAAGAACGCCAGGTGCTGGATGCGATGGCCACCTCGGCTCCGAAACTGGATGTGAGCCAGGTGGCGGATGTGTCCGCCATCAGCGCTAGCCGTGTGGTGGTGAACGCGCTTTTCATGGACGAAAAAATCCGGGACTACATCGTGGCCCTGATCCATGCGACGCGTCATCCTGAAACACTGGCCCCGCACCTGAAGCTGCTGATCCGCTGCGGGGCATCCCCGCGTGGCACGATCAATCTGGCACTGGCCGCCAAGGCGCTGGCTTTCCTGAATGGCCGGAACTACGTGATCCCGCAGGACATCAAGGACCTGGCACCGGACATCCTGAGACACCGAATCCTGCTCTCCTATGAAGCCGAAGCCGAAGGGGTGACCACGGACGACGTGATCAAAACCCTTCTGGACAAGCTGCCGGTTCCTTAAAACCGCCCACACTGTGAACCGGGAAACAGCGCAGAACGACAACGACGCCAGGCTCACGCGCATCCTCAAGCGCGTGAGACGGATCGAGCTGCTGACGCGCGGCATGGTCAAGGAGATGCTGGGCGGGCAATACCACTCCCGCTTCAAAGGGCAGGGCATTGAGTTTGATGATTTCCGTGAGTACCAGCCGGGGGACGATGTGCGCTTCATCGACTGGAACGTGACGGCGCGCATGAACGACCCGTTTGTGCGCAAGTACGTGGAGGAACGTGAGCTGACGGTGATGCTGTGCGTGGATGTAAGCAGCTCCGGCGACTATGGCAGCCAGGAGGACACGAAGCGCGAGCGCGCCGCAGAGATCGCGGCGGTGTTTGCCTTCAGCGCCATCCAGAACCAGGACAAGGTAGGTTTAACGCTTTTCTCCGAAGGGGTGGAGCATTACCTCCCCGCACGCAAAGGCGGGCCGCATGCCATGCGCATCCTGCGTGACATCCTGAACAACGAGCCTGAAAAGCGGGGCACCGACATCAAGGTGGCGTTGGATCTGGCTCTGGAAAGAATTGCCCACCGGGCGCTGATCATCCTGGTGTCCGACTTCATCACAGCAGACAGCTCCTGGGAGAAAAGCCTGCGCGCAGTCGCCGCCAAACACGACGTAGTGGCGGCACAAATTCTGGACCCCCGAGAGATTACCCTGCCGAACGCCGGGAGAGTCTGCCTGGAAGACCCTGAAACGGGAGAGCAGTTTTTGGTCAACACGTCGAACCCGGGTGTTCGTGAACTGTATGAGCAGCGGGTGAATGAACGGCAGAACGCCCTGGTGCACCTGCTGCGCCGCTGCGGGGTGGAGCGCATCACGGTGAGGACTGACGAAGACTACGTGCCTGCGCTCAAGGCATACTTTCGTTCTCGTCGAAGGAGGAAACGCGGATGAACATCGCCTCCCTCTCCGCATCTTTTTTCCTGGCTCAATTTTCAGGCCCACCGCCGCTGCCGCACCCGGAGCTGCCTGCGCCCGATGGAGTGAGTCTTCCTCCGCCGTGGTGGTTGCCCTGGCTGGCGGTGCTGGTTCTGGCAATGCTGATTGCGCTGGTGGTATGGCTGCTGGTGAGGCCAAAGCAGACGCCAGCCCCGCCGCTGCGCCAGCCCTGGACCTCCGCCTTTCGTGCCTTGAGCGATCTCCGGACCCGAACGCAAACCGTGCCACCGGCGGAAATGAGCCACCGGATCTCACAGATCCTGCGCAGATACCTGCAGGAGCGCTACTCCGTCCCGGCACCAGCCCGTACCACACGTGAGATTTTCGATGCCAAAGCAGAGCGCCAGCCCGGCTTGCCGCTGACACGTGCGCAGGGACTATGGATTGAACGATTTGAGCCTGTTGCACGCTTGTGTGACGACATGTCCTTCATGCCCGCGCCGCGCACTGAAGAGGAGTCTTTAATGCTGATCGACCAAGCTCTCGCACGTTTGCAGGAGGAGAAGCTATGATGATCCCCGGCCTATCTGGATTTCAAATCCTGCACCCCCTGTGGCTGGTGCTGCTGCCCCTGGTGCCGCTGCTGGGAATGCTGCGCGGAGCACGTGGAAAACGGGCCGCGATCCAATTTCCCACTGCCGCGCTGCTCAAAGACCTGGGCACACCTGCTCGAAGCCGGGTCGGCGGCTTTGTCGTCGGGCTCATTTTGATCAGCCTGACGTTTGGCATTCTGGCACTGTCACGACCGCAGAAGGTTCTGTCCTACGATGAAGAAAAGGCGGAAGGCATCTCCATCATGCTGACGGTGGACGTGTCTCTCTCGATGCTGATCGAGGATTTCTACATCGGTGGACAGCCGGTGAACCGACTGACCGCCGCGAAGCGCGTGATGGCTGACTTCATCAAAGGCCGCCGCAGCGACAAGATCGGGATCGTGGCCTTTGCAGGGGAAACCTACCTGCCCTGCCCGCTGACGATGGACCGGGACTGGCTGATCAATAACCTGGACCGTGTGCAAACCCAGCGCGTGGGGGACGGCACCGCGATCGGCTCCGGCATCGCGTCAGCGGCCAACCGCATGCGACGCGAGAAAACACCCAGCAAGGTGATTGTGCTGCTGACAGACGGCGCCAACAACTCCGGCCGTCTGAGCCCGCAGGACGCAGCCAAGCTGGCAGCCACACTGGGCATCAAGATCTACACGATAGCGATCGGCACACCGGGCATCCATAGCATTCCCGACCCTAAGCGCGGCACATTTACACCAGTGGGGCAGCAGTTGTTTGATGAAGGCACGCTCAAAGAGGTGGCCGCCATCGGCAGCGGGCAGTTTTACATGGCGCAGAACCTGAGCTCCCTGAGCGATGTGTTTGCCACGATCGACAAACTCGAAAAAACCAAGATTGAACACCATAAAATCGTCGAGACTGAAGAGCTGTTTCCCTGGCCGCTGGCGGTATGCGCCACCGCCTTGTTTCTGGCGCTGCTGCTGTCTCTGACCGTGCTGCACTCGGCCCCGGAACCAGTCGCCACCTGATCGTCATGTCCTTTGCCCATCAACATCTGCTGTGGTTTCTGCTGATCGTGCCTGCGCTCGTGGGGCTGAAGCTGCTGGTGGATGCGCACGGCTCCAAGGCGGAGCGGCTTTTCACCGCAGAGCGCCTCCGTCCGGCACTCGTCGTGGGCCGCTCTCGCTGGCGCTCTTGGCTGGTTTATGTGCTTTATATTCTGGCCATGGCGTGCCTGATCCTGGCCGTGGCGCAGCCGCGCTGGGGGGATGAGAAGCTGGAGATCCCAGACAAAGGGCGCAATGTCTTCATCGCGATCGACACCTCACGCTCGATGCTGGCGCGTGATGTGCCGCCAGACCGGCTCACGCGGGCGCGGCTGGCAGCGCATGACCTGGTCATGGAGCTGGGAGGAGAGCGCATTGGCCTGCTGGCCTTTGCCGGCCGAGCCTACCTTCAGGCACCGCTGACAACGGACCATGACGCCATTATCGAGAGCCTGCTAGCTTTTGACCATACCATCATTGAATGGGGTGGCAGCAATCTGGCCGACCTGCTGGATGTGACGCTGCGAGCAGTCAAAACCCTGCCGAAGAGCAACTATGCACTCGTCATTTTCAGCGACGGTGGAGATGCCGACGCGAACCTCGTCCCCTACATCCAGCGGCTCACGGCGGCGGGCGTCATCGTTGTGACTGTGGGGGTCGGCACTGAGAACGGCACGCTGATCCCAAACCCCGAAGTGGATGGCGACTACATCCGGGATGAGGCAGGAAATGTGGTGCGCTCCCAGCTGCAAAGCGGAGTGCTGCAGCAGCTGGCCACATCCACCGGTGGACGCTACCTCAAACTGGACACACAGCCGCTGAGCCGCCACTCGATTCAGCCGGTGCTGGACCGCCTGACCGAGCAGCAGTCCGCGAACCGGCAGACTTCGAGGCCGATTGAGCGCTTTGCCTGGCCCCTGGGACTTGGTATATTCCTGCTTATGCTAGCCTGGATCATCAGCGCTCTACCCCGCCCTGCCGCACGTCCGGTCGTGCTGGGCATGGCGATCGTCGCATTGACGTCTCCATCTTCTGTGGAGGCAGCAGGACCATCCGATCTGCTGGCTTATTTTTTCCAGTCCAGCGGACCCAGCCCCGAGGAGGCCAAGCTGGCACTGGAAAAAGGCGATCTGAAAAGGGCCCGGGAACTCTACAACAGGCTGCTGGAGCGAGAGGACTTTTCCCCGCATGACCGCGAAGAGCTGCTGTATGGGCTGGCTACGACGGAGCACGATCTGACAAACTACGACGGCAGCGTCAAAAACTTCAGCGAGGTGCTGCATACAGAAGACAAGTCCCTGCGTGCACGTGCCCACCGCGGCCTGGGACACAGCCTTTATGACCAAGGCGTACGCGGCCTGCAGCAGCAGCCGAAGATCACCGTCCAGCGCTGGACCGATGCCCTGCGGCATCTCGATGCCGCTCTGGAAATAGACCCTGGAAACAAGGAGCTGAAGGAGAACCGTGACCATGTCAGCAAGATGCTGGCCCAGCTGAAGCAGGTGATGAAGCAGATGGAAGAACAACAGCAGGGCCAGAAGGGCAAAAAAGGCCAGAAGGGGCAAAAAGGCGAAAAAGGCCAGGGCCAGGAAGGGGATGAAGGAGACGAGGGAGAGTCCGGCGATCAAGGAAGCGACCCCAACGGCCAAAACCAGCCCAAGGAGCCCAAAGATGGCAAAGGTGAAAAGAAGGAAGCTGACGACGGCATTGGCGGCAAGGATGCCAAAGAACTGCCCGAAGGACGTCTGCAGGCCGCAGGTGGCAACCAGGAAGAAAAAGAAGTTCAGCAGGGCAAGGACGGCCAGAAGCCTGGCGGTGAAGAGGGTGAACAGAAAAACCCAAAAGACAAAAAGGCCACGGACAACCAACGCAATCCGCGCACCGGCTTCACCCCCGGTGAAGCCGAGGGCATCATCCGGCAGTACATGGATGAAATCACCGCTCCGCTGACCAACCGCTACCACACTCCTCCCGCGAACAAAAAAGACTGGTAAGCCGCACAAGCCGGCAGTGACGAACGAAATCCCACGACTGAATGATTCACAGCCCACATCTTCCGCCAGCATCCGAACGCTCCGCTCTCAAGGCCGGCATCGTGAAACCCAGCCTCTGGAGATGCATTCGTCATTCCAGCCGCCTGACTGTGCTGCTGCTTCTGCCTTTCATCACTTCCCAAGCTGCAGCGGCAACAGTGCGCGCCTATCTGCAGCCCGACCATGCGCAGACCGGCCAAGTGGTGAACTATGTCGTCACCGTTCAAAACGGCACGGTGCAAAGCGTGCCACAGCTGCGCCTGCCGGTGCAGATCGGCATGACCTCCGCCGTCTCGACTGCGCAAAACATCGAGATCCGCGGTGCGCAGCAGATCATCTCCACCCAGCTCTCCTGGGGAGTGGCGGCGAATGAGCCCGGAGAATTTGTCATCCCGCCGCAGGAAATTCAGGTGAACGGAGAGATCCTCAAGACCAATGAAGTGCGCCTGATTGTCAGCGAGTCGCCCACTGCAGGACCTGCGGCAGGTGAGGACACCAGCGTGCCGCTGCTTCAAATCGAGGTGGGTAAAACCGAGGTGTACCAGGGCGAGGTGGTGCCGATCACCGCGAGTCTTTTTGTGCCCCGCAATCGAGTGATGCTTAGGCGGGTGGGGCTGATCGAAGTGGCCAAGAATGACTTTGCCGTGGCCCGCTTCCCCCAGCAGGCGGATCAGACGATGCAGCGGGTCAACGACATCGACTACATGGTGGTCACCTACCGGAGCACCCTTTCCGCCCTGCATGCAGGAGACTTCAAAGTGGGACCGGCCTCATGCGAGTTGCTTTTCGAGGTCTATGATGAAAGCGCGCAGCGGCAGATGCGCGGCGGCCTGCCCTTTGGCCTCATCATGGGGGGTGCTGAAACACGCAAGCAGGTGGTCAAGAGCCAGGATGTCAAAATCAAGGTGCTGCCGCTGCCCACAGATGGGAAGCCTGCCAACTACAGCGGCGCCGTAGGAGACTTCAGCATCAGCGCCACCGCCACGCCGAACGAGCTAAGTGTCGGTGATCCGCTGGCGGTGGACATCACGATTGATGGGGCTGGCAACTTTGACGCGCTGAATCCGCCTAGCCTGACGCCACCTGACGGCTGGAAAGCCTACCCGCCGAGACGTTACAACGTGGACGGCCCGATCGACCCGAATCTGGCGCCCTCAGCCCAGCGCCGGATCGGCTACTCCATGGTGTTTGTGCCTGAGAAAGTGCATGCGGAACTGCCACCTTTTGAGCTCAGCTACTTCAGTCCGACGCAGAAAAAATACATCTCGGCGCGCACGTCGCCGATCGCCTTGCGTATCAAGCCTGGCGCGGTGGCGGCCACAACGAACGCAGCAGCGGATGGAGGCCCCGCTACAGCCCCCAAACCGCCGGCGGTGCTGCAGCCCAAGCCACAGATCAGCGACATCCTCATGAGTGTACCGGCCAAGTCACGCTGGCTTAGCCCTGCGGTGAATGCCAACGCGGCTCTGACCGGCAGCACACGCTTCTGGGCCATTCAATCCATCCCAGCCGCCATCATCCTATTGGCATCCTTGGTGACCTGGATGCGCCGTCGGAGCGCGCAATCGACGAAAGGACAGCGCGGAGAGCTGCAACTGCTATGGCGAGGCTTGGAAGAGCGTGAGATTTCCGACCGTGAATTCCTGCACCGTGCGGCTCATTTCATCCACCGCAGCCAGCCGGGCGAGGTCAAAGATGAAGCACTGCGCCAGATCGTTCAGCAGTATGAGACTCTGAGCTTTACCGCAGCCCCGTCATCTGAAGTGCAGCTTGGCAGTGCAGAACGCAGCCGCATTCTGTCTCTTTTGTCTCCGCTGCTAAAGCGCGCCTCTCTCATCATCATGGCGCTTGCCACTCTATCCCTCAACGCAGTTGCGGCAGACGCCTCCCCGGACGCGGTGTACCAGCAGGCCCGCGAAGCTCTGGAGAAGGGCAAATACACCCAGGCTCAATACCTTGCGGAATCCCTCACCAAACAGAATCCGCCCGCCCTGAGCGCCGAGGTTTTCACCATCATAGGCCATGCGCGCTATCGGCAGGAAGATCTGGGCAGAGCAGCACTCTGGTACCAACGAGCGCAGCTTCTGGAGCCCTTGAACCCTGAGCTGCTGCAAAACCTACTGCATCTGGATGAAAAGCTGCGTTTCTTCCGCTTTGGAGAAAACTCGGTGCTGACTTTCATCAGCCTGCTGCTGAGTCAAAACACCTGGATCATCATCGCGTCCGCCTGCGCGTGGCTTGTTGTTCTGGCCCTTATAAGCTGGATCCTGTCTCCCACGCGGAAGACCAGTCATGGAGTGCTGGTGCTGATTTTCACCGTGCTTGGACTGCTTATTGCCGCTCCAGCAGCCGGTCTTGCCGCCATCCGGCCTGCACCGAGTGAACGTGTGAAGGACATCATGGTCGTGACCGCGCGCGAGGTGAATGCCTACACGGCTGCAACCGTCACTTCAGGCAATGTCATCTCCCTGCCCCCCGGCAGCCAGATCCGGCTGCTGGAGAAGCGTGGAGCCTGGAGCTATGTGGAGATCCCCAGCAGCCCGCAGTCTGTGCGAGGCTGGGTGGAATCTGCCACCTACACCCCTTTGTGGCCCTGGGATCAGAGGCTCGTGCCGTAGACACCCGCATCAAGCACCGGGTGTCACATCCGGAGCACCACCAGCGCTTGGGCGGCTGCCGGCCTCGCGATCCAGAACGAGCAGGCTGGCAGTGTCATTGCCAGCGAGCTTGAGACGGTTGAGCATGTCTCCGACAGTCTTCTCCTCCTCCATTTGTTCATTGAGGAACCAGAGCAGGAGGTTCTTTGAGGCGTGGTCTTTGACCTGCTCGGCGACTTCGAAGAGGTCATTGATCTGCTGGGTGACACGCTGCTCCTGCTTGAGGCTGTGCTGGAAGACATCCAGCGGAGATTTGAAGTCCATCTTGGGCTTGGCAATGGGCTGCAATTCAACTTTGGCATCCCGGTCCACTAGATACTGGTAGAATTTCAGCGCGTGCATGGTCTCCTCGCGGCTCTGGGTAAACATCCACTTGGCAAAGCCGGAGTAGGGGGTTTGCTCAAACCACGCCGCCATGGCGAGGTACACATAGCTGGAGGACATTTCGTTATTGATCTGCTCATTGAGCAGCTTGGTGAGTTTGGGGTTGAGTGTCATGGCAGGTAATGGGTTTGGGATTACGGAAATTGAAACAGCTGGGGCCAGCCAGCGCAAGACCGCTGCAAGGGTTTTTTTAAGAGTGGGGAAAAAGCCACAACAGGGTAAAAGGATGAATCACTTTCCTTTGCGTGAGGATACGCCACGATGAGAGGCCTCCCGCGATGCCCACTGACGCCGCCGCTTCACCACACCAGCATCATCCGCATGTCGTGCGGCGGAATTTCATCTGCCACTGCCTGGAAGGAGGCCTGTACATGGGCGGAGTGGCGTTTCTCCAACCGGAGACAGTGATGCCAAAGATGGTGGAGCAGCTAGGAGGTGCCTCGGCCGTCATTGCCATCATGCCGGTGATCATTCCTGCGGCATTTGCCCTGGCAGGTTTGTTTGTGTCCCCGCTGGTGGAGCGTCTCACGAAATTCAAACCCTGGGTCATGGGCTTTGGCATCCTGCAACGCCTGCCCTATCTCATTACTGGACTGCTGCTGTGGTTCTGGCAGGATGCGGGGCCGTGGCTGCTGCCTGTGGTGGTGCTGACGCCGGTTTTTTCTGGCTTGGTTGGCGGCGTGGGTGTGGTGGCGTGGATGGAAATGGTCACCCGCATGGTGCCGGAACGTGTGAGAGCGGCCGGCTGGGCGGCCCGCTACATCACACAAGCATGCATTGGCATGGTGGCGGGAGGAGTGATCCAGCAAGTGCTAACGCACACCCCGGGGCAGCGGGGCTATGCAGTGCTGCATCTGACCACTTTTGTGTTTCTGCTGCTGTCATGGATAGCGCAGTCTTTTATGCGTGAACTGCCGGCCGCGCATCATTACCACCCCCATGAAGGCAGCTACTGGAGCTACCTGCGCAGCCTGCCGGGTCTGCTGAAGGGCCAGCCACATCTTCTCAAACTGATAGCGGCACGGTTTACCGGCACAGGATATCTGATCGTCGTCTCGTTTCTGACGCTGCACGCGCTGCATACCACGGGCAGACCCGAGGCGGATGAGGGGAGCTTTGTTTCTTTCCAAAACATCGGCACCATTCTGGGCAGCCTGCTGGCCGCGTGGCTGGGCTATCATATGGGCGGGCGAGTGCTGCTGATCCTTTCCCGCATCGTCTGCATGGGGTTGTGTCTATGGGCCGGCACCACACATACCTTTGGAGGTTTTATGGCCGCCTATTTTGTGCTGGGGTTTGGTCTGTTCCTAGACCGGGTGGGAGACCTGACTCTCACAGCGGAACTCTGCACACCCGAGAGGCGATCCACGCTGCAGGCGGTGCTCGGTTTTTGCAATGTGTGGTCTCTGATGCTGGCGACGAGCCTAGGCGGGCTTATCTATTCTTGGACAGGATCTTTCCACCTGGTGGCCAGTCTGGCGGCGGTGATGTCTGCACTTTCCATTCTCATCCTAAGCGGTATTCCAGAGCCACGAAAGAGCCGCTGAAGCGACCTGGTCAGTCAGCGCACTCGATTGTAGCACGCATGGATACCTTGCATGCAGGGATGCGGGGATCGGGGCCATATTCCTGGATCTGCTCCTGCCTGAGCTCTGCCAGCTCCTTGTGGACGGTGGCCACGATCGCACGCCCCTTTTCATTCACCTCGTCAGCCATGCGCTTTCCGAGCTCTTTGGAATGCCCGAAGATGACAAAGAGCATTTCGATGACGTATTCGAATGTATGGCAGTCGTCGTCCAAGAGGATGACATGCCAAGGCGGCTCCAAAGCCGGAGGAGCAGTCTGCGGCTTTCCCTGCGGCCGGTGTGGAGCCACACGCGGCTGCCGGGGCGTCACCGGAGCGGTCGCAGAGCGGGTGGCGTCGGAAAGTCTCATTTATAATATTATGCCCCAGCCCGGCTGTCTCTCAAGTCCACAGACCATGCGCCTGCTGATGCGCAGCACTCCCCAGAGATTGCGACGAGAAAACTGATTTCTTGCCGAAAGACCTGGGTTCATGCCAAACTTTACTAAAATATGAATTCCTCCATCTGCCGCACTCTCAGCACCATCTGTTTTCAGGCAGGCATGCTCTCGATCGTGCTTTCCATCTGGATCTGGTGGTTCGTCAACGGAGACTCTCCGGAAGAGCAGGCACACGCGGAGCGCTTTGGCATCTTCGTCGGACTCTGGGCTCCGACGCTTCTGATTCTCTCCAACCGTTTTGACCGCTTTGCCGACAAAGCCAAGTGCCTGCCAGGACTGAGCGAAAGCAGCGACAAAAGCTGAGCGGAGAGACTCAAAGGGGTTCGCGGCCCGTGGCTTCAATGTACTGCTGGCGCAGACTGCTGAAAGCCTGCTGCCATTCATCCACCACCTTCTGCAGCTCCATGACCTGCTTTTCCAAGGTGGAGATACGCGACTGCTGCATGGCATCTCCGCCCCCGATTTTTTCATCCCTGCCGGTGCCGATGAAAGTGGTGGCGGCGCTGCGTACATGGTGCGGACTGGCCTGGAACCAGGAAAGATCCGCCAGACGGGCCTCGGTGTTGTCGAGGCAGTTGATGATGGTCACGTTTTCATCGATCTCCCCGGTAGCGAGGAATTCCTGGATCGTGGCCACATTGGTAGGGCCGTAGAGATAATTGTCCGGCATTTGGACCAGGAGATCCATCTGCAGCTCGGCAATCATGGGGGCACGCTGCCAGCTCATGCGGTTGTCGCTGGAGATTTTGTCCAACGGCGAGATTTTGGCATCGGCAGCCCAGCCGCGCAGGGTTTCGAGGTCTTTGGCCTCATAAATTTCCTTGTCTGACGCTTTGAGCAGATACCAAGTTTGCATGGCGCAGAGATAATCAAATTTCGCAGCCTGAGCCAAGCCCAAAGTACGCATGAAATAAAACTCGCGGCGTTGACGCCGCCTTTTCGCAAGGCACTCTCCGCCTCCTTCGTTTAACCGCGCACTCCTTATGTCCCGCCTGCTTATCGCCCTGTTTCTTGCCTCCGCCTGCGCCCGGGCCGTGGAACCCGCCGCTTTTTCCATCAAAACGATGACAGCGCAGATGAAGTACGACGTGACCGAACTGCTGGCAGAGCCCGGACAGCCGGTGAAGGTCACGTTTGAAAATGGCGATGATCTGCCGCACAACCTCGTCTTCTGCCAGCCGGGGACCGACACCGCCGCCATGGCGCTGAAGCAGATGGAGAAACCCGAGGAGGCCCTGAAACGCAACTGGCTGCCGGATGATCCGCGCATCTGGGCACACTCAAAAATGCTCAACCCGCATGAAAAGGAGGTGATCAGCTTTTCGGCGCCTCAGAAGCCCGGAAGCTACCCGTATGTATGCACCTTTCCCGGACATGCGCTGACGATGAGCGGAGTGCTGAAAGTGGCCCCGATGGGGGACCGGCTGCATGACCTGAAATTTGCCCTTTATCTGGGCAACTGGAAAGAGCTGCCCGACTTTTCCAAACTGACGCCGCACCGCGAGGGCGTCATCGAGGATAATTTGCTGCAGGTGAAACTGGACGACTACAAGAACGAGTTTGGCGTGGTCTTCACGGGCAAGCTGACCGCACCAAGGAAGGGCTCCTACCGCTTCTACCTCTCAAGTGATGACGGATCGCGCATCCTGATCGATGGCAAGGAGATCGTGTCCTACGATGGCATTCACCCTTCGGGCGACATCAAGGAGCAAGGCGTCACGCTCGAAAAAGGAGAACACGAATTTCGTCTGGAATACTTCCAGGCACGCAGCCAAGTCGAGCTGTATGCCGCGTGGAAAGGTGCCGACACTCAGATCACGCCGCTGTCCAAGTGGCTGCACCCGAGATGGAAGGGCGGAGCTAAAAATCAGAAAGAGTATGAGCCCATACCACTCCTAGTGAAGGATGAGGCAGTGATCTACCGCAACTTCATCCAAGGCGCAGGCAACCGAGGGATCGGCGTCGGCTATCCTGGTGGAGTGAACATTGCCTGGAGCGCGGAGAGCATGAATCTGGCGCTGATCTGGCGCGGAGCCTTCATGGATGCCGCCCGCCACTGGAACTCGCGTGGGGGCGGCCACGAGAAACCGCTGGGCTATGACGTGCTCCAGCCCACGGGCGAAGCTACACCGGCTTTTTTTGTGACTGAAAAGCCAGAGGCCGAATGGCCCAAGTGGGACAAGACCAAACGCTATGAGGGTTTTCACTGGGGTGGCTATTCTCTGGATGCCAAGCGCAGACCCACTTTCCGCTACACCTGGCAGGGGGTGGAAGTGGAGGAGTCTTTCAGCACGGAGGGAGATGGCAACAAACCTGACGGCAAGGCCAAGCTGATCCGCACAGTCAAGGTCGCTGGCAAACTGCCTGCGCATGCCTGGTATCGCATCGGCAACGGGGCGTTTGAAAACAAAGACGGGGGCTTTTTCAGCAAAGGCATGCCCGGATATCGTATTTCCGCCGCAGGCGCACAAATCGCCGGTCAGAATCTCGTTATTCCCGCGCAAACCGGCACGATGACCATCACCTACCAGTGGGCCCAGTAAAGCCACAGCCACGTACTGCACTGCCATGAAACGTCTTTTCATTCTTTCCCTGCTCTGCTCCCCCCTGCTGGCCGCTGACCCGGTCGAGGCCGACTATTACAAAATCACCACCTTTACCACGCCGAAGGAAACGGCCATGGAGGTGGGTTCGATCGATCTCATGCCAGACGGCAAGCTGGCGATGGGGACCCGCCGTGGTGAAATCTGGATCGTAAGCGGGGCTGGCAGCAGTGATCCCTCTCAGGTGAGCTACCAGCTCTATGCCTCCGGGCTGCATGAGGTGCTGGGAATCGCGTACAATCCCAAGGACAAAAACCTTTATGCAACCACGCGCTATGAGATCACACGCCTGAAGGACACCGATCACGACGGCCGAGCTGATGTGTTTGAAAATGTGAATGACAGCTGGGGGGTGTCCGGCGACTACCACGAGTATGCGATTGGCAGCCGTTTTGACAAAGCAGGCGATCTTTGGGTGACGCTGTGCCTGACGGGATCCTTCAGCAGCGCGGTGCCATTTCGCGGATGGGCGCTGCGGATCAAGCCTGACGGCACGATGGTGCCCACGTGCTCCGGCATTCGCAGCCCGGGCGGCATCGGATTTGATGCGGATGGCGAGGTGTACTACTGCGACAATCAGGGGCCGTGGCATGGCTCATGCACGCTACAGCATCTGGTGCCCGGCTCTTTCCAAGGCCACCCCGGCGGCAACCTCTGGTATGATCTGGCTCCCAACATGGGGCCGCGCCCGATCGATCCGATCCCTGAAGCTTTTCAAGGAGAGCGCAGCCGCAAGGAAGACCGCCAAGGCGGAGACCCTGACCGCATGGTGATAGAGCGCACGCGCATCAAGCAACTGCTGCCGCCCGCTGTTTACCTGGTGCATGGCAAAATAGGCAACTCCGCCAGTGCCATCATCTGTGATCTGAGCGCAGGCAAATTTGGCCCTTTCAGCAAGCAGCTTTTCATAGCCGACCAGAGCCACAGCAACCTCAGCCGTGTGTATCTTGAAACCATCAACGGCATCAAACAAGGCGTGGTGATCCCCTTCCGCAGCGGTTTTACCAGCGGCCTGATCGGCGGGAGAATGGACGAGGAGGGACGTGTCTTTGTGGGCGGCAGCGACCGCGGCTGGGGAGCGCGCGGAGGAAAGCCCTTCTGCTTTGAGAAATGTGAGTGGACCGGCAAGACGCCTTTTGAAATACATGAAATGCATGCAAAGCCGGATGGCTTTGAGGTCACGTTTACGCATCCCGTGGATGCAGCCACTGCCGGTGACGTGAAGAGCTACCGCATGCGTGAGTTCACCTATGCGTATCGTGAGCAGTATGGCGGTGATGAGATCGACGAAATCCTGCCCAAGATCACCGCTGCAAAGGTGGCACCAGACGGAAAATCCGTGCGCCTGACGGTCGAACCACTGACCAAAGGGCACATCCATGAGCTGCATCTCGATGGCGTGCGAAGCGCCGAGAAACTACCGCTGCTGCACCAGGTAGGTTATTACACGCTGAATGAGATCCCAGCGAAGTGATGCAGAAGGCAGGAGCCGACTGAATCAGATGAGTCACTTTGCCGCCTGAGCTTTGGGCACATTAGGCAGCTCAGGCTCCATGACCAAAACCCTGCTGGCCACAGGGGCGGCGGGTTCGGCGCGACGGACTTCAACAATCGGGATGCTGCGGGTCTGCAGGGGCAGTTCCGCACGTTTGACCACCTCCCCAGACCTGGGCTTGGGAGGCTCCACGTCAGGCACAACGGCCCGACGCACCTCGACCGGCTCCTCGGCTGCAGATACGACCACCGGGGCGGAATAGTGCTTAACAGCAGCCGTGATGACCGCCGAGCGGGCTGGTGCCAGCTCCATGGCTGTCTCGACAATTTTACGCACCCTGCCAGGTTCAGCATTCACGGCATCGATGGCCGCCGTGACGATTTCTCCCGCGCAGGATTCGTGGATCACGAGAGCCTCCTCCAGGCGCATCACGAGCTTGTCCGGGTCTGCACGGATGGCATTGAACAGCTCTCCGCAAAGAGACTCGCAATTGATTTCAGACGTCGTCAGTTTCACTGGCTGCGCCTGCCCTGGCAAAGAAGCCAGGAATGCAACGAGGAGGCTGATTGCAAAGGTGAAACGCATGAACTGTGAGTGACTGAAAGAATGACGGGGGCAAAGCTGCAGACTTCAAATTATCTTTTCGTGAATATTATGGTTTTTCAGGAGGTGTGTTTATTAATACATCCGTAACACCTTGATGCCATTGGACGAACTTTTCGGGAGAGACGCGGTTGAGAGGGGCATCTGCATATCCCTGGCCAGGGTTCACATAGGGACCACGACGAACCTCAAAATGCAGATGCGCCAAGTAAGCCCCCTCAGCTGCGCCCACCGTGCCGATCTGCTGTCCTCGGTAAACTTCCCGGCCAACAGACACGCGAAATGAGTCCAGATGCGCATAAATTGTCTGAACTAAAGGCCCCAGCTCATCCCCTTCCGGCAAACGATGTGCAACGATGATCATTTTTCCCCATCCCGGCCCCGGGCAGCCCGCATACACCACCCTGCCGGCACCGGCCGCATAAACGGCGTCGCCCAAATCTGAATTTTCTCCACCGATGCCGTTCAGGTCATCTCCGAGATGACGCTGGATACGAAACGGCTGTGCATTGTAGGTGAGCGCGCCATGAGCAGACCCCATGGGCAGGTCAAATCGAGTCGCAAGAGGAAGAACCGAAACCTCCAGAGGAGTGAGTCTTACAAATGCAGGATCGAGGGGACACGAAGCGCCTGCCTGTTTTAGACGAGGCCAGATCACTCGTGCGATCATGACTGCAAGGACGAGCAGCAGGATCAAACGCGTGACAGGCGAAGAGAGCTTCATACCCGATGCTGCAACGGCGCAGGCGGCGTTGCAAAAAGAACCTGCCGCACTTAAATAACCCATTCCAGTGAACACACTCTCCCCCTCAGCGTTTGGTGCTCCGAAGGTTTCCGTTTTTAGCGGCAAAGCCTGCTACGACGATACCGATGCACTCCGCCGGCAGATTGAGGCCGCCATCGCTGCGCTGGAGCTTTCCGCAGACTTTATCACTCCCGGGGACAGGGTGGTCATCAAGCCAAACTGGGTCAAGGAACACAACGCCAGCAAACCGGAGGATGAAGGCGGCTGGCTCACCATCATCACCCATCCAGCAGTCGTTCGAGAAGTGGCCCGCTGGGCTGCGCGCAAACTGCAAGGGCGCGGCTCAGTAACGCTGTGTGATGCACCGCAGAGTGACTCCTCCTTTGATGCCATACGACGACTGCATAAGCTGGACGCCTTGATCACCGATCTCACAGTGGAGTTTCCCGGAGTGGCATTTCTGCTCTTTGACATGCGCTGCGAGGAATGGACGATTGATGATGGCGTCACGATCGCCAAAAGAGAACTGCCCAGCGATCCCTGCGGTGCGGTGGACATTCATCTGGATGAGGACAGCGAGTTTGTAGGCCATCCGGGCCTGGGGAGGCTGTATGGCGCCTCGTATGATTTTGCCACAACGAACCGGCAGCACACCGACCCAAATCACGAGTACCGCATCTGCCGAACTCCGATGAATGCGGATGTGCTGATCAATGTGCCGAAGCTCAAGACCCACAAGAAAGTGGGGCTGACGGTGGCACTGAAAAACCTGGTGGGCACCACACCGAGAACCAACTGGCTGCCGCGCCACACGGAAGGCACTCCTGCAGAAGGTGGGGACCAATTTGCCGAATCCAGCACGAAGCGTGCATTGGAGGGAACCCTGATGCGCAACGCGAAGAAAGTCCTGTTTGGCAGACATTTCCTTTCCAAGCTATTTGTGCCACTCAAGAAGCTGGGCCGTCTGGTGTTTGGCGACACCAAGCATGTCGTGCGGTCCGGCAACTGGCATGGCAACAACACGGCGTGGCGGATGATCCTGGATCTGCACAAATGCTTTTTCTATTTTGATGGACGAGGAGTCAAAAGAGACAAACCTCTGCGCTATCTGACCATTGTGGACGGCATCATCGGCGGCGACGGCGACGGTCCCATGTCATGCGATCCCGTGCCGAGCGGGGTGATCCTGGCGGGAACACATCCCGTAGCGGTGGATTGCGTCAGCGCCCAGCTCATGGGCTTTAACTGGAAGAAGACGCGACTGCTGAACGACGCCTTTGTCATCGAGCGCCTACCGATCACGGGGTTTGCCCCTTCAGACATCGTGGTGACCTCCAACAAAGCTGAGTGGTCAGGACCGTTTGAGCAGATGAAAGACTGTTTTGAGTTTCGCTGCCACTTTGGCTGGGCGGGACACCTGGAAAGTGATGCGAGACTGGCCAAGATGTGAACAAGGCCTGAGGTGCGCCGCAGTGCTGGCGCCGACTTGAGATAACCACTTCACTGTTCACGAGATAGGTCGGCGATTGACCTATTCTTTTAATCGAGCAGGCGGCCTCATCCCGCAAGCCATACAGACACAAACGGACTCGTCCGTCCCAAAAATGCCGGGTACATTCCGGAGAGTCCCTCAGCACAGAAATAGCTTACGATAACAAAAATACTTATCGAATCCGATAACTTCCAGAGCTGTCTCAGGTGATGAAAAGTTGCCGCAAAATATAGTCTCGACTTTCGACGGCATTTTTGATCTCATTTTTAGAAGAAGGCTTCACCAAGCTGTAGCACCAACCTCCGCAGTCCGTCGGGACTACGTGCCATGGCCACTGAGAACCATACCTTTTTACAACCATGTCGTTCCTTGCTCCTCGTCACATTCGTCGTGGTCAATGGCTTGCCCTAATCTTGATCGCAGGCCTTTTCCACGGAACCCGAAAGCTGTCCTGGGGAGCCCCGGACATGAACATTACCAAGGCCGTCTGGAAATCTCTGTATGGAGTCACTGACGCGCAGATCAATGATTCCGCCTGGCTGGCAAAAGACGATGACGGCGACGGCATGAGCAACAGCGCCGAAATCACTGCGGGCACCAATCCCTTTCAAGCAGGATCCATTCTCAAGATCAGCTCGATGACGATGCCAAACCCGACAACGGTCAGCATGACGATCCCTACTCAAACGGGAAAGCTCTACGTGCTGCAGTCTTCAAACACGCTGGCGAGCACCAACTGGTCTGCGATCACGCCGAATGTGCAGGTGATTGGCAATGGCGCAACGCAGACGCTGACTGCTCCAGCCTCCGGGACGAGCACCTTCTACCGCGTGCTGGTGCAGGATGTCGACTCTTCAGGGGATCAGGTGGGTGACTGGGCCAAAAATCTGCTGGGCTACTCGGCTGGTGCGCCTATCGGATCTCAATCCAGCTATGACCACACGACGCTGGCCACAAGCCTGCTGACGCAAAATGTGGTCAGCCTTAAAGCCACCGACTCGTCCACCACGCAGCCCTCAGATGCGACCACACCGGCAGGAGACGTAGGCATCATCACCATTACCCGCTCAGGCTACAATCTTCTGGCGCCGATCACGGTGCCCCTTAGCAAATCGGGCTCAGCCGTTGAAGGGGTGGATTATGCCACAGTTCCCTCTACCGTGACTTTCCCAGCCGGAGTCAACTCCGTGGACATCAAAATCACGCCAGTGTACAACGCCAACCGCCTGACTAGCTGCGCGATGACACTGACCGCAGGCCCCCCAGGGTCTGCCGGAGCTTCGGGAAATTACACCCTCAGCTCGCTCTCCATCAGCGCCGGGGTGACCATCAATCCTTCCGGCAATCCCACCGGCACGGGGCTTACTGGAAACTATTTCGTCGGAGCCAGCTCCACTTACAGCAGCAATGTGAATTTTGGCGGCAACACGGCGAGCTACACCTTCACCAAGCTGACAAGCACGACCGGAACGGCTGTCATCACCTATACCGGCACGACTGGATTTTCGACAACCTCACCCAACAACCGCGTCAACCTGACCTTCACCGCTGGTGCCCTCAGCGGAGGAACCTATGACGGCATCAAGACTATCACGGCCACATCCGGGCAGACGATCACAGTGTCTATTACCGGAGCGGCGGTCCCAAATTCCCAAGGCAGCAGCACCGCATGCGTGCTGAACCCTCCAGTGGTGACACGGCTGGATCCGACAGTTGCGTTCAGCTGGCTCTACGGCTCGCCAAACGGCACCAACCTGGTAGCGCAGGATAATTACTCCGTGGCGTGGGACGGCTACCTGGCACCTTCGACCGCCGGAACGTATGTGTTTCAGCTGGATGCAGATGACAAAGCGCGTGTGCTTCTGGACACTGGCAGCGGACTGACTCAGATCCTGGAAAATGGCTGGGACACTGCGGCAACAGGAACCTTCAAACAAAGCGGATCGTTCTCCCTGTCCATACCCGCAGCGCCCGCAAACCGCTACCATATCCGGGTGGAGTTTGTGGAAACCACCGGCAATGCGAAGTGTAAATTTCAGTGGCAGATCAATGGTGGGACCTTTGCCAACATTCCAAGCACCAACATTTATACCAACAACACCGCCAGCACGGCGGGCTGGGCTGCCAGCTACTATGCCAACACCACTTTCACCGCGCCTGCGGCTGGAACACAGACGGACAGCGCCATTACAAACGGCAACAACGGCGACTGGGGAGCGGGCTCTCCTGATCCGCTTATTTTCCACAACTACTTCTGCTGCCGCTGGACAGGCCAGATACTACCACAGTACAGCGAGACCTACACAATCGTGGTGAATGCTGATGACACGGCCAAGCTGTGGATCAGCGGCCAACCAATGACGCTCAGGCGCCTGACAAACGACAGCCCAAGTGTCACTTATACCTATACGCAGAATTCATCGACCAACGGCACTATTGTGCTGCCGTACACCAGCGCCGCCATCAACGTGGGGGATGTCATTCCGCTGAAATTCACAAGCGGTAATCTTAGCACGAGCTACAACATCTCCCTGCCTTACACGGTAACTGCGGTAACAGCGGGCACCAACTTTACCGTGGCTTTGACCGGCACGAGCCTGCCAGCCTCGGGCACAGGAAGTTGCTCCATCGACAGCAGCAACCTGCCGGTTGACTGGTCCGTTTACACAGGGGCAGACCGTTACGTTACCATCCCCCTTCAAGCAGGAGTTCTTTATGACATCAAGCTGGAGACATGCGAGTTCACAAGCGCAGCCGGGGCAACGCTCTCATGGTACAGCCCGAGCCAGTCCAAGCAGGCCATTCCTACCGCCCGCCTTTTCCCAACGATGACCGGACAGACACCGCGCGCTGGTGATCCGCCAGCCGGGCCGCCAGCGATCACCAGCCCGACCAATCTGGTGACGATGCTTAACTCCGGTTCCCCCTTCAACCTGACACTCACCGCGAGCAACGGCGCAGGAAGCTTTACCGCAAGCGGCCTGCCGTCTTGGCTGACTCTTAGCAATGGCGTGCTTAGCGGCACCCCAACGCAAGCGGGCATTTATCAGTTTACGGTCACCGCCTCAAACGGAGCTGGCAGCACCAGCGCGGTGATCACCGTGCAGGTGGAGGACAGCGGCGGCCAGTTTACGCGTGAGCTCTGGACCACCGGGGTCGCCGGAGCCTCTCTGAATGACGTGCCATGGAGCACTGCTGCAACCACGACAAACACCATCACGAGCGCCGAAGATAACACGACGAGCTATGGTGCGAACACAGGAGAAAGGCTGCGCGGATATTTCACCCCGACTGTGACCGGTAACTACTACTTCTGGCTCTCCGCCGCGAATGTAGCCGAATTGTGGATCTCCAATGATGAAGAGCCGGTGAACAAAGTGCGCCGAGCCTATGTGACAGGGCCTACCGGCACCTCCACCAGGACTTGGAATACAGCCACGAGTCAGAAATCCGGCTGGCTGTCGCTGATTGCAGGGCAGCCCTATTACATCGAGGTGCTGCACAACACCGGCGCCAGCGGCGCATCCAACAACCTCTCCGTAGGCTGGTATCTGGACCCGACAGGAAACTCCGCAGCGATCGCCAATGGCAGCGGACCAGCAGCAGCCACCACCGGCGGGGTAATGCCAGGCTATGTGCTTTCGCCATGGGATAATCCTCCGACCACCACCACACCGGGCACACTCTACATTACCAACCTGCAGGGGGCCGCCGGCCTCTCTGGCATCACGGGCAGTGGTGGAGCATTTATCCGAGTCAGCGGCTCCACAGGGGTGGTGCATGTGAACTATGCTGGTCTGACCTCAGGAAGCACCTCGCGCAAAATCTATGCAGCTCAGACTGGAGGAAACCCACCCGTAGTGCTGTTTGATTTCGACGCCCAGGACCGCAACTATCCCACGCAACGCACCTCGGACGGCGGATACACCTGGAACATGCAGGCCTCTGATCTCACTGCGCTGGCCAACGGCACCGTGTTTGTGAGCATTGCCACCGTGAACAATACTGGGGGCGAACTCACGGGCACCTTCGGGCTTGTGCCAGGCTCCCAGACAGCACCGGCGCTGCCCAGCTACCCGTCATGGACTGATGACCATGCCACTGACGCAGGTGCCGTGCGCTTTCTGACCCAAGCCACCTTTGGGCCCAGCCCGAGTGACATCACTTATGTGGAGGCCAACGGCTACCGGAACTGGATTGAAAATCAGTTTGGCCTGACCGCCACGCGCAATGTGCCCTACATCCTGGCTAATCTGAGCAACGACCCTCAGAATCCCTACCCGAGCTCGCTGTTTTTCAACTCGTGGTGGAAAAACTCGGTCACAGCATCAGATCAGCTGCGTCAGCGAGTCGCCTTTGCGCTCAGCGAGATTCTGGTGGTGTCAGATGTAGGGCCGCTGAACAACAACGGACGCATCCTGGCCGATTACTATGACAACCTTGTGGACTCCTGCTTTGGCAACTACCGGGATATTTTAAAGCAAGTGACGCTGACGCCGGCCATGGGGCTGTACCTGGACATGCTCCAAAACGACATTGGAAACGACTCCACAGGCATTCATCCCAATGAGAACTATGCGCGTGAAATCATGCAGCTCTTTTCCATCGGCCTGTACCGCCTGTGGCCAGATGGCTCTCTCATCCTGGACTCGAGCGGCAATGCGGTGCCCACCTATGACCAGTCCGTGATCACCGGCATGGCGCGTGTGTTTACAGGATGGACCTGGGGACAGGCCATGAGCGGAGGCAGGCTGCCGACCAACTTTTACCCCAGCAGCAACTACCTTGATCCGATGGTGCTCGTGCCTTCGCATCATGAGCCGGGTAAAAAGATCCTGCTCGACAATGTGGTGATCCCGCCTGTGACCGTCTCGTTTGTGAACGACTACTCCCGCGATCCTAATCCCAACCCGATCACGATCCAGTCCACGGACCCAGTGCTAGGAGCCGGAAACCTTGTATCCACCTCGATCACCAATTCCTATGATCTGAACGGCCTGCGTGACCTGGAGTCGGCACTGGACAGCATCATCAACAACTCAGCGATTGGCCCTTACATCTGCCGCCAGCTCATCCAGCGGCTCGTCACCAGCAATCCGAAACCAGAATACGTTCATCGAGTGGTGCGTGCGTTCAATGGCGAGCGCAACGTGGACGGCGTGGCAACTGGTGTGCGTGGAGACATGAAGGAAGTCATCCGGGCCATCCTGCTGGACTATGAAGCGCGGAGCACCACGGCGGCAGCTAACGTGGGCTTTGGCAAACAGCGCGAGCCGCTGCTGCGCCTGACCGGACCTGCGCGTACTTTCCCGGCCACTGGGTTTGCCGGATCCACCTACCGCCAGCTCGGCTACCAGCAGATCCTGATCACCACGCCTACAGCACACAAGCTGACCAACGGAGACACCATTTTGCTCGACACCTTTGTGGATGGCGGGGCATCCACCACGAATCTGCCCAGCGTGGGCGGGTACACAGTGGCCAATACAACGCCGAGCTACAGCACTGTGAGCTCCAGCGGGGTGGTCACGATCAACTCTCCAGGCTTCCAGGCGGGAGATACAGTAACGATGCAGTTCACCTCAGGCACTCTTGGCACCACTTCTCCCTACAATACTGTGCGCACTTATTCGGTGGTTACCGCCACAACGACCAGTTTCACAGTCAACATTGGGGCCAACAGTGTCAGCGGCAATCCTTCCGGGAACGCCTTCCTGCCGAACAATTTCACCGTCAACACCACCGGCATCAGCACGCCGAACTATAATGGGGTAACCAACACCGTTACCATCACCGCCTCAGGCTATATTGCCGGACATCAGCTATATGTGAAATTTTTCAACGGCAGCCTGGCAGGAGCGGGCTACGACGGTGTTTACACAATCACCTCGGCGACATCCAGCAATTTCACCATCACTCTGCCGGGGAGCCCGCCAGCGACGAGCAGTGGCACGGCCTACATCCCGCGGTTTACTGGCGGCTACAACATCACCACAGCCAGCAACGTCTCGACCATCAGTCTTCAGACCAACGGCAATCATAATCTCAATGTCGGCGATTCTGTGTGGATCGACATTCTGGTGGCCAACAGCCCCACAGCCGCACCAAGCCAGGTGTACACCGTTGCCAGCGTGCCACGTCCCAACCAGTTCACTGTGACCACAACGCCGGCGGTGACGAATGGCTCTCAGAGCACTTCGGGCCAGGCCGTCTATCCGTTGTCCATCGCCCAGTGGACGCGCTCAGGAAACTGCACCGTGCAGCTGGGCACGTGGAACATGGGCTACAGTCAGAATGACCTGACGCAAACCCCGCTGGCCTCCACAACTGTCTTCAACTTCTTCTATCCTGACTATCATTACCCGGGAGCCATGGCCAGCGCAGGCATGACGGTGCCGGAATTCCAACTGACGAACGACTCCAATACAATGAATCTGACCAACACGGTAACGGGTGGATTCCTGAGCGGCGGCAACACCTACGGTTTCCAGAGCTTCCGTAGTGGCGGCGGCTCCATCCCGATGGATATCAGCCCCTATATGACGGCGGGACAGACGAGTGACGCCGCCATTCCCACGCTGGTGGACACCCTGGCCACACGACTGATCGGAGGAGCACTGAACTCAACGGCACGCACGGCCATCATCAACTATGTGGCCAACACCACCAACTTCCCCTACACCACAGGCAGCCCAACCACGACGCAGATGCGTGATCGTGTGCGCGCGATCATTCATCTCATCGTCACATCCGCCGAATACGCGATCCAGAAGTAACTCCGTATGAACAAGCCACTTCACGCCCCATTCATTCCGCGTCGCAGATTCCTGCAGCGCTACATTCCGGCAGCCATTGGCCTCGGCGCTCTTGGAAATTCGCTCCGCGATCTCAAGCTCATGGGTTCAGCCATGGCGGCCGGTTCATTCTCCGACTACAAGGCGCTCATCTGCGTCTTCCTGAATGGCGGGAATGACTCGAACAACCTGATCATTCCGACGCAGGCTGCCGACTGGGCCAACTACAGCGCCGGACGTGGCGCACCGCTGGCCATCCCCAACACGGATGGAAGCGGAGCGACAGCGCTGGCGCTCAACTCACGAAACGGCACAAACGGATATCCAGCCAGCGACGGCCGCACTTATGGATTCCATCCAGCCATGGCGGAACTGGCCACCCACTTTAACAACGGCATCGTGGCACCCGTGTTCAATCTAGGCACGCTGAGCTTTCCACTGACCAAAGCGCAATACTCCGGCAAATCAGTGCCCAAACCGCCGCAACTTTTCTCCCACAGCGATCAGCAAACTCAGTGGCAGACCTCGCTGCCTGACCAGCCGTCTGTCAGCGGATGGGCCGGAAGACTGGCGGACTTGTTCTCTTCTCCTCCGGACGTGAACTCAGGGGGACAGGTTTCCATGGCAGTGACAGTGGCCGGCTCCAACATTTTTGAAGTGGGAACGCAGAATTATGCGCCGCAATATGCCATCACCACCAGCGGCGCAGTGCAGCTGAGCAGCGTCAGTGGCAACAGGCAGAGTGCCATGCAGTCCATCCTGAATGCTGACAAGCTCTCCGCCGATCTGCAGACCAAAGCTTATGCAGGCGTGCTGGACCACGCCATCGCCGAGGCCAACATTCTAAGCACGGCGCTCACGGCTCAGGGAACCCCCACCTGGTTCAGCCGTTTCCCAACGTCGATCACCACTCCGAACGGCGGTTCCACCTTCACCTCCTCCCTCATGTCACAGATGAAAATGGTGGTGCGCCTCATCGAACTGGGGAGCAAGTCCGTGGCCAGTGGAGGTCTGGGCATGAAGCGGCAGGTTTTCTTCATCCAGGTGGGAGGCTATGACACGCACACCAACCAAACCAACAATGCCGGCCAGAGCACCACGAACAACGCCAACGTCATCATCGGTGGCCAGGCCAACCTGCTGGCGGAGCTGAGCAAGACTCTGAATGCGCTCATTCTCTCACTTCAGGATATTGATACTCTCCGTGGCGCCGGATCGAGCCTGGTGAATTCTGTCACTGCTTTTACTGCGAGCGACTTTGCCCGCACCTTCCCCACCAATGGATCGGGCAGCGATCACGGCTGGGGCGGACACCACCTTGTCATTGGCGGGGCGGTCAAAGGTGGGGCCACGTATGGCAAGTTTCCCACCCTGGCGGTGAACGGTCCGGATGACACTGGCATCGGGCGCTGGATTCCCACCACCTCTGTGGATCAATACTCCGCCACGCTGGCATCCTGGTTTGGGGTGGACTCCTCAAACATCAACACCATTTTCCCCAACCTAGGCCGCTTCTCCTCCTCCAACCTTGGCTTCATCTGAGTCGGAACCGGACGAGCAAC
The DNA here is from genome assembly GCF_014203095.1 of Prosthecobacter vanneervenii. Lineage (NCBI taxonomy): Bacteria > Pseudomonadati > Verrucomicrobiota > Verrucomicrobiia > Verrucomicrobiales > Verrucomicrobiaceae > Prosthecobacter > Prosthecobacter vanneervenii. Next base: position 168,738 of record NZ_JACHIG010000003.1, read on the forward strand.
CTGCACACATGATGAGACGCCCAAAAGTGCTTTGGATCTCCGGATTGCTGCTGCTGGTGGCCACTGCCTGCTGGCTGCTGATGCACTTCAGCAAGAGACCTGATAGCAAGCCTGCAACGATAACGCCTGCGCCCGTGGTGACCAATCCACAGCCACAGCCCGCAGTCGCCCCCCAGCAGGTAGACACCGGGCTCGAAAACGAGGCGGCATCGGATGTCCAACGAATCACGCGCGTGCTGCGAGATTACCGTACGATTGCGGGAGACAACCCGATCGGCTCCAATGCCGAGATTGTGCAGGCACTCTCAGGTGACAACATCAAGCAGGCCAAGATTCTGCCTCCGGACATGCCCCTGAATGGGAACGGCGAACTGGTGGACCGCTGGGGAACACCCTACTTTTTTCATCAACTCTCCCGCACCAGCATGGAGATCCGCTCCGCAGGCTCCGACCGGCGCATGTGGACGAGCGACGATGTTTTCACCCGTTAAACACCGCGCGATCTTTGCGACGACATGCGCATGCCGCCACGCACCCGATAAGGATGAAGAGTAGTTTACCCGGCTCAGGTGCAGACTGAAACGTCACCGTCAAGGTTGGGGCGGGAATACTGCCTCCAGGCTGCTCACTGGAGGCAAAACGCCGGGCGGTACCAGCCACGTTTTCACTCTCGCTGATGAGCGCAAAGCCATAATTGGACGACGGAGAATTCAGCCATGACTGCACATCACTGACCAAGTCTGGAGATGACCCCCAAAGATAAAGCCCGACGTCTCCAACAGAGGTTGTAGCACTGGGAGCACTGGCAAAGTCCGCACCAATCTGCCCTCCTGGTGTGGCCCAATTGGCACCCGTCGTATTGAAATGCAGTTCTCCCCATGTAGTGTCTCCAGTGGCTGCCGGAGAGCCTGTCACAGCGCCACCAGAGCCTTCAGTCCAGTTTTGCAGGACGCGGTAGAGGCTGAAGTCAGAATTCACCGGGCCACCGTGCTGATCAGGATCTGGACGACGTGTGACGTAAAGCGCCACCTGCACGGAGGTGACGATGGCATCTGCCGGAATGCCGCTGAGATCAAAACTGAAAAGCGCCCGTGAATTGGAAAACTGCTGATTGGTGCCTGAAACAAGTGTGGTGCCACCCAGATTGTAGTCGGGATGATTTTGGTAAATGGAGGTGTCTGACACCGCCGTGGTGACAAAAGTAGCGCAGAACGCCGGCACGGCATGCAGCACGAGCATCAGCAGGCTCGGGATGGCAAAACGTGTTATCAAGGCATTCATGTGGCAGGCGGCATCATTGCAATAGAATAAGGTAGTGCGTGCCCACTTGCTATCAATGCAGAATCAAGGTCATTGGGCCACGCGGATGATCCGAAGTCTGGCGAAGCGTCGTGGGTTGACGCTCAGGGTTTCGGCAGCAGTGACGTTTTTCACAGGAGATTCTCCAGGGGCATCGGTCTCAGTGACGAAGCCAGTGCCGGAAGGAGCGCCCCCAGCCGAGCTTTGTGTGATGGTGCTCCATGTCACCAAATCATCGCTGGTCTGCATTTGATAGGTAAGGTCTGTGGCACGGGGGTCGCGGCGGAAGACCAGAGTGAACGTGGTATTTCCAGCGGCAGCGCTCACTCCTGCCTGCAGCCCCGCACTCGCGCTGTTGGCACTAAGTGGGGAGAAGGCAAAGGCGTATTCCACCAGATTGGCCACACCATCATTGTCCGGATCTGCATTGTCGTCCACATAGGTGCCGGGCGTCGGATAGTACTGCCTGAGCCAGGAGTCGCGCCGACTCAGAGGAGGAGCCACCGGATTATAGCTGACGACCAGCTTTGGCTGCAGAGAGGCACTGCCTTCGCGACTGGTGAAGACGCGAGCGGTGGCGCTGGCGCTTTCGTCCCCAACCAAGATCCAGCCAAAGTTGCTGGCTGGAGTGGTGAGCCAGCCTTGCACATCTGCGCCCATCTGCTGCGAGCTCCAGACATAAGATCCCAGAGCCGTGCCGACAGTGTTGGTGGCGGAGGAGGTGGAACTGAAAACACCGCCAGGTGTGACCCAGCGGATAGGGCTGGTGGCATCGTAGAGGCTTGCGATCCATGTTGCATCCCCAGTCGTCGCTGCTGTTCCAGAACCACCGCCACCGCTAGCCAGGGAGGTTCCCTCCCCCCAGCCTGCTTTGAGTGAATAGAGCGCCATTGTTGCCATGGGGTGGTTGAGATTACTCGCTGCGTTTTTCAGATTGAGCGTCAGCGAAGCCGAGGTGACCTGAGCGCCACCGGGCAGCCCGGAGGTAACATCAAATGAGAACAGTGCGCGACGCGGTGCCGAGTTGGCGTTGTTGCCAGAATAGAGATCTCCCAGAGCATTGCTGTTGTTCACAAAGTCAGAGTAGATCGAGTTATCATGCGCCGGCGTCAGCGTTGCGGTGGAAACCTGGGCCTGAACGATTTTGTATATGGCTCCGGTCGGCTTGCCATTGGCATCGAGCTCAAAGGGACCGCGAGAGACCTTGGTGGCTACATAGATTTCTCCTGCCTCATCGCGTCCGAATGCATAAACACGAGTCGTGAGCGGGTTGCCGCCAGCAATGACGAGTTTGCTGAAATTCCAAGTGCCTGAGCCTGGCGATGTTTCTTCAATACCAAGCAGGGTACCATTGGCCGAGGCGATCGACTGACTGTAGTCGCCAAACACGTACCTGCCCTGCAGCGCAGGGATAGCCGAGCCACGGTATACAAAACCGCCGATGATCGAGGCACCGATCTGGGGCAATGCCGGAGTGCCTGTGGTGACGCCTATGTGGGCATACTGTGCGATGGGGGAGATCAAAGGCAGGCCGCTGTTTGGCGCCGTGCCGTCGTGAGTCAGGGTTCCCTCCATAACGCGCCAGCCATAGTTGCCGCCAGAGGTGATGATGTTCACCTCCTCCACTTTGTCCTGCCCTACATCGGCCTCGAACATGGTGCCGTTACCGCCAGGGCCGTCATCAAAGGAAAAGCGCCAGGGATTGCGCAGGCCGAAGGCGTAGATCTCCTCTCGCACACCGCCGCCTGCGCCTACGAAGGGGTTGGTCGCAGGAATGCCGTACTGTCCGCCGGGGCCACTGCTGCCGAGGGGATCGATGCGCAAAATTTTGCCCAGCAGGCGCGTCTTGTCTTGCGCATTGCCCAGGCCACCTGAAGGCCCGGGAGAACTCGTGCCGCTGCCTCCGGCGTGACCATCTTGATTGTCATGCTGGCCACCGCCATCGCCGGCACTGATGTAGAGAAGACCATCCGGACCAAAACGCAGCTGACCGCCGTTGTGATTTGCCTGCGGCTTGTCATAGGACAGCACTACGCGCTCGGAGTTGATGTCTGCCGTATTGGGATCTGTCGTGGAGACGCTGAATTCGGAGATCGTGCTGCGGCAGTTCACCGGGCTGCTGCCGCTGGCCACATTGGGGGAGGGGGCGCTGTAAAAGATGTAGAATTTGCCGAAGCCCGGTTTTGGCTGACCGAGGCCGTCCCGCTGATTGTAGTTCGGATGAAAAGCGATGCTGAGCAGTCCACGCTCCTCGTAGCTGGAGCTCAACGGGAAGAGGTAAGTGGTGGGGGCTCGTGGCACGAGCTTGGAGCGAGCATCCAAGAAAGGCTGCGGCAGCAGCATGCCATCGCGAATGATGTAAACAATGCCTGACTGGTCACAGACAAACAACCGCCCAGATCCATCACCTGCATTGGCGATGTCAGTGGGCGAAACGATCTGCTGCTGGCTGACTGCTTTGAGCGCGAGTGGTGGAAAGTCCGCCCGCCCTTGGGTGGCCAGCAAACACAGGGTCAGCCAGCAGACCAAAGAACGGGCAGATTTTCCTGAATTCATTCAAAGTGCATTTTCCCAATATCGGAGCGCCGTTGCAAGCCATCAAAAGTGACCTTGGCGCTCTGAGCATAGGCTTTCTCCCGGGCTTCGACGCGAGTCGCTCCCTGTGCGACGATCGCGAGAACACGACCGCCGTTGGTTTCGAACTGCCCCATGGCATTCTTTTTGGTGCCGCAGTGATACACACGAGCGCCACTGACGGATTCCAAGCCTGAGATGACATCGCCACTATGGGATGAGGCGGGGTAACCGGCGCTGGCGCTGATGAGGCAGATGCTCCAGCCGGGTTCGAAGCTAATGAGATCGGGCTGCAGGTTTCCTTTGGCGGCTTCGAAGGCGTAGGTGGCGAAGTCTCCGCGCACCATGGGGAGGACTGCCTCGGCTTCGGGGTCACCAAAGCGGCAATTGTACTCGATGACCTGAGGGCCGGTGGGGGTGAGCATGAGGCCGAAGTAGAGGAAGCCGCGGTAGGTGAGGCCGTCTTTCAGGATGCCCTGCACGGTGGGCTGGACGATCTCGCGCTCAATGCGCTGCATGAGGTCGGGGGCTGCGAGTTCCAAAGAGGCGACGGCGCCCATGCCGCCAGTGTTGGGGCCCTGATCGTTATCGCGAATGCGCTTGTAGTCGCGCGCGGGCATGAGGATCTGATATTTGTCGTCGCAAACGGAGGCGAAGACGGAGATCTCGGGGCCGGTGAGGCATTTCTCGACGAGGAGATCGCCGGGGCCGAAGCAGCGCTTTTCCATGACATCATCGACGAAGGCTTCGGCCTCGTCTTTGGCGGTGCAAACCGCAACGCCTTTGCCGGCGGCGAGGCCATCGAACTTGAGCACTATGGGCAACTCAGTCAGCGCTGCCTTGGCCTCGGCGACATTGGTGCAGATGGTGAAGTCGGCGGTGGGGATGCCGTGGCGCTTGAGGAATTTTTTGGCGTAGGTCTTGGAGGCTTCGAGCTGGGCGATTTCCTTGCGGGGGCCCCAGCAGGGGATGCCGGCCTCGGCGCAGAGATTGGAAAGACCACTGTCTTTGACGAGAAGAGCCTCTTCACCAGCCATGCAGAGGTCGATGCTGTTGTTCTTCATCCAGGTGATCAGCTCGGGCAGGCTGGCGGCTTCCACGCGGGTGGCGAGAGTGGCGATGGCGTCGCTGCCAGGGTGCGCAAAGAGTTCGTGCTTCTGCGGGGATTCGCTGAGCGCGGTGATGAGGGCGTGTTCGCGTCCGCCTTTGCCTGTGACGAGGATTTTCATGGGGGTTGTTTCTTAGCGCGCCCCGTGGTCTGCGCAAGCCTGCACGAAAGGCAGGTTCTAAGAACTTGGGGGACCAGCCGTTGCAGCCAGCATGAAAAGCTGCCTTGCCATCTGCACCCTGCTGGTTTCCTGCGTGCCTGAGAAAGCAGGCAGCCAGGCTGATTCGTTTCCAGGCAAACAAGACAGGATCCAGCACGCGGCCGACCAGTTGGATGCGGCACTGATGCATGATTACATGCTCATGTTTGAAAAGCGGTTGAAGAGTTCTTATTCATCCGCCACGCCGATGCTGCCGGAGATGGCGGATGACGCGTCGTTTCTGAGACGGGCGTGCATTGATCTGGCAGGAAGGCTGCCGCGAGTGGAAGAGGTGCGAGCCTTTATGGCTGACAGATCGACGGACAAACACGCGAGGCTGACGGATGCGCTAACGCGTGAACCGGGCGCAGCGGAGGTACGTTTTCGAATGCTGGCGGAGGCGTTTCGGGTAAAGGACCATGAATACAAAACCATCGCGTGGCTGAGACAGGCAGCAGTGGAAGACCGACCGTATGCGGAGATTGTGGCACACATGATCGGCGGCTGGCATGTGGCTGAAAGTGGGGGGAGCAACCCGAGGCGCACATGCGCGGAGGCAGCGTATACGGTGCTAGGTGTGGACCTGTACTGCGCGATGTGCCATGACCATCCGTTCACCGGGACGACGCAGCACGAGTTCTATGCCTTTGCAGCGTGCTTCACCGGGCAGAAGGAGATGAGGCTGCCGCTGCGTTACCTGTACCCTGATGGCAAGCCAGGAGATGTGGTCCCACCCGGCACGCTGCGACTGGGGTGGTGGAGGGACCTACGAAGTGATCAAGACAAACTGGTGCAGGTGGTCAAATGGATGACGGAGGAGGAGCCGAGCGAGCGCTACGCGATGGTGGCGTCTCTGCGGGTGTGGAGCGGGCTGTTTGGCATGCCCGGACAGGAGGTGGACGTAACAGTCGGCGGAGTGGATGATGCACCGCCGTGGCATGGCTTTCATGGAGAAAACATGCCTTATCATTATCACCGAAGCTGCTTTGATGGATCACCGCGCGGAGCAGCCTCGTGGCTGGGAATGCAGCTCAATTCCTCCAGCGATTTCACCCAGGCGACCAAGCTGCTCACGGAGGAGTTCCTCAGGTGCAGTGGACGACTGGCAGAATTTCAGCGCATACTGGCACGCACGGAGGCGTACAAGCGTTCCGGCATCGACTTCAACTGGAACTGGAGAGAATGCTATCTGGCACCGGCGCCGCAGATTCGACGTCTGCCTTCCGAAGTGATCTGGAAAACATTGACGGCTGAAGATGATCGCGGGGTGCCGCAAGTGCCAGCCCCAGGGCACCCGCTGCGGATGCTGGGGCGTGGCATCCGTGAGTACACGGATGAAAGCCGTACGCCGCTCTCCCATGAACTGGTGCGATTCATGATGAATGACAGGCTCATTGATCAAGCGACGGCGAAGGCCGGCGAAGCGGAGAAGATGTTTCTGGAACTGCTGGGAAGAAAGCCGACCGAAAGAGAACAGGCGGCGATTCAGCGCAGTGAAGCGACGAACAGGGACATTGCCTGGGCGCTGCTGAACACGAAGGAGTTCATGTTCAGGTAGGGATCAATCCCGCGACCCAGGGGTGATCTTCATTTCGACTTCCTTGCCTTCGCGCTGGACGGAGATGGTGGTTTCCTTGCCGATCTTGAGATCTCCCATGACGTAGGTGTAGTCGTAAATGTTGGCGATGTCTTTGCCACCGAGCTTGATGATGATGTCTCCGGCTTTGACCCCAGCCTTGGCTGCGGGGCCGATGGGAGAGACGCCGCTGAGCTTGACTCCTTTGATGTCTACCTGCGCGTAGTCCGGGATGGTGCCGAGGTAGGCGCGGAGGCCGGTGCGAACGCCCTGGTTCTTTGGGGCCTCCATGGCGATGTAATCAGGGGCTGCATCCGCCGTGGCGATGCCCCGGGCGATAAGGCCCATGAGCTTGGCGATCTGGGCGGCGTGGCCGTAGTCGATCTTGTCCGCGGTGTCGCTGGGCATGTGGTAGTCTTCGTGGGAGCCGGTGAAGGCATTGAGCGTGGGGATTCCACGCAGGTAGAAGGAGGTGCTGTCGGTGGGGAGGTGGGCGTCGTTCTGAGTGGTGATGGGCAAGCCGATGGGGGCGTTGCGCTTTTCGATCTCCTTGGCCCACAGGGAGCTGCTGCCGAGGCCCTGCATGACCACGGACTTCTGGAAGCGACCGATCATGTCCATGTTCAGGCAGGCGGCAAACATGCCGGTGAGCTTGGCATTGGGGTCTCCCTTGATCATCTTGGCATAGACCTCGACAAAGTGATTGCTACCGAGGAGGCCGAGCTCCTCGCCGCTCCAGGCGGCGAAGATGATGTCGCGCTTCAGCTTGAGCTTGCCCTGTTTCTTTAGGTCGGCGAGCCACTGGGCGATTTCCATGACGGCGGAGGTGCCGGAGGCATTGTCGTCGGCACCGTGGTGGATCTTGTTCACCTCATCGCCCTTGGCGCGGGAGTTGGAACCGCCGCCGCTGCCGAGGTGGTCCACATGCGCGCAGACGATGAGCGGCGCGACGTGGGGATCTGGCTTGTCTCCATAAGGCAGGACGCCGAGCACATTGCGGCCTTTTTTCTTTTCCTGCTGGATGACGATATTGGCGGCCAGAGCGCCCTTGCAGTTGATGCCGCCGAGGAGGTCGCCCGTGTCGAGCTTGTCCTGCAGTTCCTTCAGTGTCTTGCCTGCGCCAGAGAGCAGCTTGTCGCCGACGGCATCGGTGATGCTGATGGCGGCGATGCCGCTGGTGGCGAGGGAGGCGTCAAAGGTGAGAGGCGCGAGCTGCTGCACGACTTTGGAGTTTGGGCCGCTGACGACGATGAGGCCGCGAGCGCCTTTCTGCCGTGCGGTGAGGGCTTTGTAGCGCAGGCTGCCGTAGCGGCTGAGCTCGTTGCGGCGCTCCTGGCTGATGCCTTCGGGCAGGTAGCGGAAGACGAGGACCCATTTGTCTTTTACGTCAAGGTGGGCGTAGCTGCTGTAGGTTTCGAGCTTCTTGCCATCGCTGCCGGTGGCGTCGTCGGGAGTCTCGATGCCGTAACCGGCGAAGACGATACCGGCGGCTTTGACCTCGCCGTTTTGGGAGAAGGAGAGAGGTTTCCAGTCCACATCAACCTTCAAATCCTCACTGTTGAGCTTTAAGGCATTGCCTTCGCCAAGGGCGACGCCGGCGGTGAAGTCGAAGTTGTCGTAGTAGGTGTCGTCATCGCCCATGGGGGCGAGGCCGATTTTCTGGAAGACATCGGCCACATACTGGGTGGCGAGCTTTTCGCCTTCAGTGCCTGTGAGTCGGCCGCCAAGGGCATCGCAGGCGAGGTAGGTGACCTGCTGCTTCATGTCCTCGGGACGGATTTCAGCGGCCGTGGCGGAGAAATCGGGCTCGGGAGATTTGGAGACCACTGCCTGAGGGTCGGTCTTGAGGCCCAAGGCGGTGAGGGCGTGGTCGTGGTCCCAGTCGGCGATGTAAATCTGGGAGGCTCCCCCTGCCCCGCGGCCGCTGGTCCAGGAGAGTTTTTTGCCATCGGGCGTGAAAACAGGGAGGCCATCGAAGCCGTCGGTGGTGGTGACGCGGACGGGGGCGTGCTTGCCTGCGGCATCGACGATGTAGAGTTCGAAATTGGCGAAGCCGTTGAGGTTGGTGGTGAAGATGAGGTATTCGCCGCTGGGATGGAAATAGGGGGCCCAGCTCATGGCGCCGAGCTTGGTGATGGCTTTCTGATCACTGCCGTCGGCATTCATGGTCCAGACCTCGGCCACATCGCCCTTCGGAGTGAAGCGACGCCAGCAGATGCGCTTGCCATCGGCGCTGAAAAAGGGGCCGCCGTCGTAACCGGGGGCGGTGGTGAGACGCTTCACATTGGAGCCATCGGCATCCATGGTGTAGATCTCCATGAAATACTGTTTGTCGATCTTGAGGCGCTCTTCGTCCTCCTTGCTGAGCTGGGTTTCGTAGGCCTGGCGGTTGCTGGCGAAGACGATTTTTTTGCCGTCCGGTGAGTAATCCCCCTCGGCATCGTAGCCGCGGGTGTGGGTGAGGTTTTTAAGGGACTTGTCCGCCAGCGTGTATTCCCAGATGTCATAGTGCTCGTCGTAGTCCCAGGAATAGCGGCGGACTTTGGCGTTCTTGCGCTCCTCATACTCAGCGGCTTGGAGCTTTTTGGAGTCGGGATCGGTGTGGGTGGAGGCGAAGAGGACACGCTTGCCGTCAGGGTGAATCCAGGCGCAGGTGGTCTTACCCATGCCAGGGGAGATGCGCTCCTGGTCGCCGGTTTCGAGATCCATGAGGTAGATCTGGTAGAAGGGGTTCCCTTCCTCGCGCTCGGACTGGAAGATCATCTTTTTGCCATCGGCGGAGAAGTAGCCCTCGCCGGATCGTTTGCCTTCAAAGGTGAGCTGGCGGGTGTTTGTCATGAAATCCGCTTCAGTCTGGGCAAAGACGGCGGTGGACAAAAGGCAAAGGAAGGCGAGCAGGCGCATGATGATGTGAATACGAAGGCAACGGATGATTATAGTCAACTGAACAACAGGTACATGATTCAAGCTTGAAAAGAGCACCTCTTTTAGCGCATGATCAAAGAATGACGCTGCGACCACGAGCTCACACAAGTAGGCCCCTCCTGCTCGCAACGCTCCTAGCCGTCTTGTCACAGCTTTGCACTAATGGTCAAACACCCGAGGCGTTTTTGCAAACCCAGGTCACTGCGACATTGGATCCGGGTGAGAAAATTCAAAAGGGCCTGAGCCTGCTGTGGAGTCCTTGCGGACAGGCCGCGTGGGACAAAATGAGAGAATTCCACAAGGTGAAAGTCATCGATCTTGAGCCGCCGACGCACCTTGCTGATGTGCTTAACAATTTCCAATGGGACGCTGCAAAAACACTGCCGGACGGCACTGTCGTCTATGGCGGTGAGGATTCCGAAGCCCGGCGGGCTGAAATCCGCGAGACGCTCAGGAAGAAGGTGGGAGCCAATGCGGCGGCGATGATCGGCCCGTACCTCCCGCCTGGGAGAGTGGATGCGAACACGGTTCGTCTAGGTTCCGCCATTTTTGTGAGCTGCATCTCTCATTCGCCGCGTTTCCCCGTCGGGTTTGCCCTGAAAAAGAGCGTCTTCTCTTTTTCCAACGGCCAAGGAACACCGGTGCAAGGATTTGGAAGTGAAGGACCGCATGCGGCAAATCTGGGTGATGCGCTTGAAATCATCGCCGATGATTTCAAGGGATCTGTAATTCTCAGGCTACCCTTTTTCGTAGAGGCCAAATCCACACCCTGCTTTCTCACACTGGCCAAGATCCCCGGACTGACATGCCTTGAAGACGGGATTCAACGTGTGCGTCAGGCCCTCAAATCCCCCCTGCCAGCCGACCAGGCCATCAAACAAAATGACAAGTGGTGGCGATACCACAACCAGCTCAGTGCGGTGGACAGGTTTTGGATGCCCAAACTTAAAACGACCCTCTCCTGCGATTATGGAGAACTGATTGGCAAAGAGTATTTGCATCAGCTTGGCGGGCTCGGCATCACCTACTGGAAGATTCGTGAGGCCCAGCAGTTGCTGAGCTTCCGTCTGGATGAGCAAGGGGCCATGACACAGGCTGTTTTTAAAATCGTGCCGGATTTTCTTTCATCTAGTGGAGGCGGGGTGGCTTCGTTGGAAGCGCCAAAAGTTGAAACGCTACCATTCCTGCCGAGAGTGTTCTCATTCGACGGTCCGTTTCTGGTGGCGTTATGGATGAAAGGAGCGGAGTGGCCCTACCTTGCGTGCTGGGTGGATAGTGAAGAGGTATTGATCAAAAAGTAAGAGAAGGGTTTAAACTTTGCGCATGCATCCGGCTCGAATCCGCGTTTGATCCGGCCCGAACTTTTTCCGACTATGCGCCACCTCCCCCTGCTTGCGTTTGTTTCACTGCTGGCCTCCGCCTCTGCGGAGCCTGTGTCCCTGTTTGATGGCAAGACACTCAACGGCTGGGATGGAGAAAAGACCAAGGTCTGGCGGGTGCAAGACGGGGTGATCGTGGGCGGCTCGCTGGAGGGGAATCCGCAGAATGAGTTTCTGACCGCGAAGAAGGTGTACCGGAATTTCATCCTGCGGCTGGAATACAAGCTGGAAGGGACCGAGGGTTTTGTGAACGGTGGCGTGCAGTTCCGCAGCGTGCGAATCCCGCAGCCCCCCAATGAGATGAGCGGCTACCAGGCGGACATCGGGGCGGGTTACTCAGGCTGCCTGTACGACGAATCCCGGCGGAAGAAGATGCTGATGCAGCCTGCCAAAGAGCTGATCGAGAAAGCGGAGAAGCCGGGTGAGTGGAATACGTATGAGATACGCGCCGAGGAGCAGCGCGTGCAGTTGTTTGTGAACAAGGTGCGCACGGTGGACTACACCGAGCGTGAGCCAGGGATTGACCTGAAGGGACTGATCGCGCTGCAGATTCATGGCAAGTGCAAGGCCCAGATCTCGTTCCGCAACATCACGATTGAGGCGCTGCCGGATGCGCTGGTGCCCGAAGAGAAAGATGTGCTCAACCGCTTTGGGAATCCTGGCGCGACGGTGGCCAAGCATGGCCCGTTCAAGGATGGCAAATTTACCCTGGAGAAGGACGAGGTGATCGTGATGGTGGGTCAGGAGAACCTGGTGCGCGAGCAGAAGGTGGGAGAGTTTGAGGCGATTTTCAGCTCGTCGTATTCCAGTAAGCAGCCGCGTTTTCGCTCGATGGCCTGGGAGGGTGACACGGTCTATGAGCAGTGGCGGGATCTGAACTTTGGCGACTGGAAAGCGCAGCTGGACTCCGCTGGAGCGGGCATTGTGATTGCGCAGTTTGGCCAGACGGAGTCGTTTGACGGGGTGAAGAGGCTGTCGGAATTCAAGGCGGCCTACCATCGGCTGCTGGACCAGTTTTCCGCCCAGACGCCGCGCCTGGTGCTGGTGTCTCCCATGCCGTTTGAAAAGCCGGAGGCGTCGCATGCGCCGGATCTGACAAAGCGAAATGAGGATGTGAAGGCCTATGCCGAGGCGGTGCGCGAGATCGCCAAGCAACGGGGCGCTGTTTTTGTGGATCTCTTTACACCACTGTCCATACCTGCCGCGAAGGCACGCATCACTGACGACGGGCTGCATCTGAATGCCTGGGGCCTGCGTGTGGTGGCTCACGAGATCGCGCGACAACTCGGTGCATCATCCAGCGATGCCGATGAACTCGCCGGGCTGAAATCGGCGATCGTGGAAAAGAACCGCCTGTGGTTCGACTGCTGGCGCCCGGCCAACTGGTCCTTTGTCTATGGCGACCGTGTGACGCAGATGTTTGGCAAACCTGCACAAGATGCTCCTTCGCTGAGGGAGAGCTTTGAAGCCCGCAAGCCGCTGGTGGCCAAGCTGGACGCGCGCATTCACTCCCTGGCCAAGGGCGACAAAGTGAAGGACGAGCCGAAACCGGCGACGAATGTAGTGACGGAGAAGGTGCTCACCGCCGAGGAGCAGATGGCCACATTCACCGTGGCAGAGGGGTATGAGATGAATCTTTTTGCCTCGGAAACTGAAGGCGTGGCCAAGCCGACGCAGTTTTCCTGGGACGAGCGTGGCCGCCTGTATGTGGCCTGCTCTCCCACCTACCCTCAGACTGTGCCTGGCATCAAGCCCTCTGACTTCATTCTCGTGCTGGAGGACACCAATGGCGATGGCAAGGCGGACAAGTCCACACGCTTTGCCGAAGGCCTGACGATGGTGCAGGGTGTAGAGCCGGGCGCTGGCGGCGTCTATGTGTGTGACTTTGACCAGATTATCCATCTCAAGGACACGAACGGCGACGGCAAGGCAGACAAAAAGACTGTGCTCTTCTCCGGCTTTGGCATTGGCGACACGCACCAGTTGGCGAACTCCATCTGCCACGGCCCCGATGGCGCTCTGTGGTTCACGCAGGGCCTGCATGCCTTCTCCCGCGTGGAAACAGCCTGGGGGCTGGCACGACTGGAAAAAGCAGGCGTGTGGAAGCTGAACCCTCGCACCCAGAAAATGGACGCCTATTTCAATGGCGGCAAAGCTGGACACAACTGCTGGGGAGTGGCCTTTGATGATTACCTGCAGATCTTCCACAAAAGCGGCGACCGCCCGGTGGGGTACTACAGCGTGCCCGGCCTGGTGTCCCTGCCTGATCCGGATGAGTATCATCCCACGGGCGCGCTGTTTGACACCAGCCCCAAGACCAACAGCCTGGAATTCATCGGCACCAAGGCGCTGCCGGACGAAATCCAGGGCTGTGCGCTGATCGGCGGCTACTTTGGCAATGTGGTGGAGCTGCATCGCCTCTCGGATGACGGCTCCGGTTTCAAGAGCATGCAACTGCCCAAGCTGGTGAAATCCAGCGATGCCTCATTCCGCCCGGTGGATGTGAGCGTGGGCCCTGATGGCGCGATGTATCTGTGTGACTGGTTTAATCCTGTGATCGGCCACTACCAGGCCAGCTACGCCGACCCACGCCGCGACCGCAAACATGGACGCATCTGGCGTATCACCGCCAAAGGCCACGCGCCTGTGAAGCAGCCCAAGCTGGCCGGCATGAAGCCCGCAGAGCTGCTGGAGCAGCTGAAGTCCCCCGAACGCTGGACACGCTACCAAGCCAAGCGCCTGCTGTTTGACGCCCCGACGGCTGCCGTCCTGAAAGCGGCGGATGAGTTCATCTCCAAAAACGAGGACGAGCACCTGCTGATGGAAGTCTGTGGTGTGTATGAATCCCACGAGTCGCCCAATGCGGAGCTGGTGAAGCGCCTGCTCAAGGCCAAGGACGCCCGTGTGCGTGCCTGCGGCGCACGGTCCGCAAGATCGCTGGATCTGCTGAGCCAGGCCGTGCGGGACGAACATCCACGTGTGCGCCTGGAGGCCGTGGTGGCCTGCGCCCATGTGGCCCAGCCCGAGACGGTGGAGGTGGCGGTGCAGGCACTCGACCAGCCCATGGACAAATTCCTCAACTATGCACTGAAGCAGGTGGTGAAGAGCCTCAAGCCTCAGTTTGTACCGGTCTTGGCCAAGCTCTCCTTTGGCGGCAATGCCAAGCACGCCGAATATGTGAAGCAGATCGCCAGCGCGGCGACTGCCGTCGATCATCCGGGCAAACTGGTGTATGATGCGCTCTGCCTGAACTGCCACCAGCCCGAGGGCAAGGGGCTGCCGGGTGTGTATCCGTCCATCGCAGGCAGCGACTGGGTGGCTGGCGCCCCTGACCGCCTGATCAAAATGCTGACCCACGGACTCAGCGGCCCGATCCGCGTGAACGGGCAGGATTTCAAGCAGGTGGCCCCCCTGCCCATGCCACCCATGGGCCTGAATGACCAGCAGGTGGCAGATGTTCTGAGCTACGTGCGGGCCAATTTTGACAACAAGTCCCCCGCTATCACGCCCGAGCAGGTGAAAACCATCCGCGCAGCCATTCAGGAACGCGCCACGCCCTGGACTGCGGAGGACCTGGCCAAATAAGTGAGGCGCGGGGCAAAAGGATTTCTCAGCTAGCATTGAACTTGCTGCAATCTGGGGCATCCAATGAGCGTGCCCTCTGACGCCCCCCGAAAGCCCCGCCCCTGGTGGAGATGGATCAAGCGACTGCTGCTGGCCGGCATCGCTCTGGTGGTGCTGGCTGTGATCTTCCATGCGCCGCTGCTGCGCTGGGGCATCCGCTATGGAGGCACCAAGGGGGCCGAGATGGCGGGGATCAAGCTCAAGTGGCAGGTGGGCGGCTCGATACTGGAGGATCTAGACTTCAAAGACATAGTGGCCAGCGGCTCGCTGGTGGAACGAGCGCAAATCGGCGAAATCTCCGCGGCTTACGACACATGGACTCTGGCGCAGACGGGCAGCATCGACATCGTCAGGCGGGTGGTGCTGAAAGACGCCGATGTGGTGCTGGACCTGCGTAAACTGCCCAAGACTGAGGCCAAGCCAGAGCCGCCACCAACGCCCAAGTCTAACAAACCACCGCCTCTGGTATGGCCCAAGGTCATCGACATCCAGAACATCAATGCCGAAGTGACACTGGCAGATGGCAGCAAGATCACGGTCAAAGGCCTGACCCTGCGCATCGGAGCAGGCATGCCGGGGATTTTTGAACTGGCGGAGTTCAAGGTACAGCCCGGTGATGTACGGGTGGCCAATGTCAAAGCGCAGGTGCAGTGGGGGGAGCGCACGCTGGCCATTTCGGGACTGGATCTGCCCTATGGAGCCAGACTCAAATCGCTGGCCGTGAATCTGAGCGAGTGGAAAAAAGACGCTGCAAATGTGAAACTGGACGCCTCCATGGGCAAGGCAGCCGTGGCCATCGAGGCCATGGCGCGTGGCATTTTCGGCGGCGCGATGCAGACCAAGGCGGATGTGAAAGTGAGCGGACTGGCATCGAGCGAGCTGCAGGCACTGAAGCTGCCAGAGGGAATCTCCTTTGGCCCGGTGAGCGTAGATTTGCATGCCGAGGGAGATCCACTGAAGCCAATGACGCTGGCGGTGGATGGCAAGGTCAGCATTCCCGATGTGCGAGCGGCAGGTGCCATGCTGGACTCGGTCACGACGACGCTGACGGTCAAGGATGGTGTGGCCCGAGTGCAGGAGCTGAAGGTGCTGCGCGGCGTGAATGAAGTGACGGCGGAGCTAGAGGCGAAGCTGGCGGCTGATGCGATGAAGTCCCCATGGACGGCCAAGGCGAAGGTGAAAATCGCCGATGTGACCCAGATGCTGGCGAAGCCGCCACCCGCACGTGGTTTGATCGAACTGACAGCGGATGCCAGCGGTATAGGCGCCACTCCCACCAAGGTGGCGGCACAGGTGAACGGATCAGAGCTGGGCTTTGAGACCTACAAGCTGCCGAAGCTAGGCGTGGTGGTGAGCATGGACGGCAAAGAAGCGAAGGTGAGCGTGCCTGCACTGATGCTGGGTACCGGGAACCGAGTGGACGTGAACGCGACGATGACCATGGATGACGCCATGCCCGTGAATGCAGACTGGCAGATCCAGATCGACGATCCGGTCGCGCTTATGCAAACCGTGGGCCTGCCACCGCAGGATAAACCGGTCTCGGCAAAGATCGCCACCTCAGGCAAGGCGACCCTCAAGGTAAATGATCTGATGAAGCTGAGCGCCAACATCGATCTGAGTGTGAGGGACGGACGCTACGGCGATGTTCCCCTGCCCTTGATCGAAATGAAAATGAATGCCGCCCAAGGCGAGGCCGTGATCCAGCCATGCCGCATCGTGGTGGATGAGAAGAATCACATTGAGCTGACTGGCAGAGCGAAGCTGAAGGCCCCCTGGAGCTTTGAACTCAATGGAGACGTCTCGCTTCCCCAGCTCACCAGCCTGAACACGCTGCTCACATCCTTCAAAGCACCGGCGATGGAATCGGGCGGACTTGCGGTGAAACTGAATGTCGGCGGTGACGCCAGCCCGTGGCGTGGTGAGGGCCGCGTCGAGATGCAGGCGGAAAAGGTCAAGGCAGCCGGCATGCCGGAGGCTGCGGATGTGAATCTCAAGACCACCTTTGCCGGCACCACAGCCCAGATCGAGACACTGCAGGCGGTGCTGGGCCCGTGGAAATTGCTGGCCAAAGGTGCGGTGACAGACAAGGACGCCAACCTCAGCGAGCTGAGCTTCTGGCAGAAGGACCGCCAGCTGATGAGCTGCCATGCGCAGGCTCCATTTGATGTGATGAAGACCGACGTAGCTGATGGCCGCCCCGTGAATGTGATGCTGAATGCGAAGGAGCTGCCCATCCATGAAATCGCGGCGGCGGCAGGCATAAAGAGCGTGCCACCCGGACTGCTGAACGTGGATGTGAAGGTGGGCGGCAGGCTGGATACGATGGATGCCTCTGTGAAAGTGGGGCTGAAGGATTTGAAAGCCCCGGGACTTCCCAAGTCATTTCAACCGGCCGCCGTCGATGTGCTGACCACGTTGAAAGCGGATCAGCTGGCGCTCGATGTGAAGGTGGTGCAGGCACCGCTGCAGCCGCTGACATTAAAGGCCACTGTACCAGTGGTGCTGACCAAGCTGATGAAACAGCCAGACAGCACTTCAAATCTGCCTTTGCAGGCCACGCTGGATCTGCCGGAGAGCGATCTGAATTTTGTGCGCGAGTTTGCACCCGACATGATCAAGGCCATCCCCGCCAAGCTGAAACTGCACGCAAGCGTGGGCGGCACAGTGAAAGCTCCGCTGATCGATTCCGCGCTCGATCTGAACGCGCCTGAAATCGACTTTGTCAGCGCGGACATGCCCAGCGTGCATGACCTGCGCGTGAAACTGCACACCCATGACCGCAAAGCCACGCTGGATGACATCTCCGTCATGCTGGCAGGAGGCAAGGTGAAGCTGGCCGGCATGCTGGACGCGGCGAACACACAGGACCCTCGCTTTGACCTGAAGGTGGAGGCCCGTGAGGCGCTGGTAATGCGCAATCCCACCTCCAGCGTGCGTGCGAATGCAGACATCTCCTGCGTGGGCAGTCTCAAGGCGGCCCGTGTCAGCGGCACTGTGGAGGCGGTGCGCGGCCGAATTTTCCAAGAAGTGAATCTGCTGCCGAACGTGACTGGCATGATCCAGCAGGGCGAAAAGCTGCCACCACCACCACCATCCACCTCCAGGGTGGATCAAAAGCTGACCCTCCCACCCATGCTCAAGGACTGGACCTTTGATCTGAAGGTGAAGACGCGCGATCCCGTGGTGATAGCCGGCAATCTGGTGAACGGAGCGATCTCGGCGGACATCGCCCTCGGCGGCACCGGAGCAGCGCCAAAGCTGACGGGATTTGCCAACGTGGATCGCATGGTTCTGAAGCTGCCTTTCAGCCTGCTGAAGATCACCAAAGGTGTGGTGACGATGAATCCGGAACAGCCCTTCACGCCGAAGCTGGATGTGCGCGGCGAGTCGCGCATCGACAGCAACGACATCACCCTCTACGTCTATGGAGACACGGCCAATCCCAAGACGAGGTTCACCAGCACTCCGCCGCTGTCCGAAGCGGACATCGTGACGCTGCTGGGCACGGGCATGACGCTGGGAGGCGACAACGCGCAGATGGCCAGCGAAGCCATGACACGTGCGGCCTTCCTCGTGATCGCAGAGACCTACCGGAAAATTTTCCACAAGAAGAAAACCGTGAGCTCCGAGCCGCCGCGCCTGCATACCACCTTCAACCCCTCGGGCGCAGACCGTGCGGGCGACAGCATGCAGGCCATGTATGAGATCACGCCCAAGTTCCGGTTCATCGGCCGCTTCTCGCAGTCAGGCCGTATGAAGGGGCTGCTCGGTTATGTGCTGCGCTTTGGCAAGGCCGCGAGAGCGGTGGATGAAGACACGCAACGATGAAACTGACCGCCACCCATCTGCTGAAAAAACACCGCCGGCTCTGCTGCCTGCTGGCATGCACCTGCCTGCTGGCGGCGGCACAGGCGCATGAGGTTCATTTTGGCCAGACCACCGTTCATGTGCAGGGAGTGGAGGAGGCGCAGTGGGACCCGCTACGCGCCATGCTGATGGACCAGCTGACCCTCAACGGCACAGGCCCGGCGGGTGCACCGCTGGCGGATGACCTGGCGTTTTTTGTGCGCCAGCATTTCATCCGCGAGGGATGGCCCGAAGCGGAGGTGGCCTGGAAGATGGCCAAGGATGGAATCGAGCTGACGGTGAAGCCGGGCCACGCCGTACGCGTGGGCACAGTGACGCTGAAAGGCGAGCTGCCTCTGCCTGAAGACGAGCTGAAAAAATACCTGCTCAAGCCCACGCTGGAGCGCGAAGACGTGGACAAAAAGCTGCCCCAGTGGGTGGAGGCGGACCTGCAGCAGGGAGCTGGGCTGGTGCAGAGGCGCCTGCGCGCCGAGGGCTTTCTGAATGCAGAGACAGTGCTGCTGCCTGCACCGACGGCGGGCCCGGACATGCGGCGGGATCTGTCACTGGAAGTCAAGCCAGGGCCCAAGTTCATCTTCGGCCAGGCCTCCATCACGGGATCGCCTCCGGAACTGGACAAACGGATGCAGGCGGAGATGACCGAGGCACGAGGCACGCCATTCAATGAAGCCCGCGTGCAGCAGATCCAGCAGCGGCTGGACTCCATCTGCGCCGAGCATGGCTGGCTGCATGCTTCCACCACCGCCGACTACAAACTGGGAAAAGGCGGGGGCACGGTGGATGTGGTGTTTCGTGTACAGGCCGGGGAGCGGGTGCGCATCACCAGCATCACAGCACATGAGGCTTTCAGCCGTGGGGCCAAGCGCGTATTGCTGGCCAAGTTTAAACCGCTCAAAGGCCAGCTGTACGAGGCCGAGGAGGCGGACTTCTTTTTCAAGCGTGCGCTGGACACCGGCATGTTCTCCCTGCTGGACACCAAGGTGCTGCCAGACAATGGCAGCCTGGCAGCAGGCAATCTGCGCATCACTGGCGAGGAATCGAAACCAGTCACCATCGGTTTTGAGCCCGGCTTTGACACTTTCCTTGGCGCGCAGATGGGCGTGACCTATAAAAACACAAACTGGCGTGACTCAGGCAACACGCTGGCGGCAGAACTTAGCTACAGCATGGCTGGGCCGGTGGGCTTTGTGAGTCACACGAATCCGGCGGTGTTTAACACTCAGCACTCGGCCACAACACGCTGGGCGCTGGAGCAGTTCAACCGCTTTGAGTACAACCGTCTCGGCACCACTCTGAGCCTGGACGTGGCACGCCGGGTAAACCACTCGCTGAGTTATTCCGTTTTCATCAGCACAACGGCAAATACCGTGACCTCCGATGTGCTGACACGAAGCCAGACCGGCCCGACGAACTATTCGCTAATGAATCTGGGCGCGAGCGTGATGTACGACCGCCGCGACAGTCCAGTGCTGACCAGAAAGGGGTGGTATGTGTCCGGCCGAATCGAAAGCTCCACAGACACCTTGGGCTCAGGCCTTAGCTTTATACGTTCAGACCTCCGAGGCGGGTGGTATATTCCGATCACCAAAAAGTTCCGCTTCGCCACCGGGGCTGAGCTGAACACCATCCAGGGTGCCACCGCGGACAAGATACCCATCGACAGCCGTGTGTTCAACGGAGGCCCCTACAGTGTACGCTCCTTTGGCATGCGCAGGCTGGGCCCGGTGACCCCGGGAGGCACACCGCTGGGAGGGACCTCGGCGCTGTTTGCCAGCGCCGAGTTTTCCTATGAGATCATTCCGAATCTCGAGCTGGCCTTCTTTGGTGACATCGGCAGCCTTGGACAGGGCAACAACTCATCGGCTCTCTCTTACTCATCGGACTTTCGCGAGGCCATCGGTGCCGGCCTGCGCTACAAGCTGCCGTTTGGTCCGATCCGCATCGACTACGGGCACAACCCAAACAAACGGACCGGCGAGCAGAGCGGCTTCCTTCACATCACGGTAGGATTCGCATTCTAGTTCAGGCGCCTGCGGGTTTCCGGCTGAAGCCGCCGACCACGGTGTGATAGCTGCCCCAAAGAACCAGCACACCACCCATCGCCTGGGCCATGGTAAACGGCTCGGCAAAAAGGGCGATGCTGGAAAGCGAGATGACCAGCGGTACTGTCATCTGGAAAGCGCCTCCAGCGGCCACGGAAAGGAAGCGGAAGCCTTCCGTCATCGCCAGCTGGCCAAAGCTGGCGCACAGAGCTGCCGTAGTCAGCAGCAGCACATCCATCAGGCTCAGTGTATCAAAATGTGCCATGGCCAGCGGCAGGGAGAGAAGCAGGGCGTAGATGCACTGGGATGAAAAAATCGTGGCGCTTGTCTCTGTGCGCGTGAGCTGGCGGATGACCACCACCACAGTGGCGGCAAGCACCGCACCGATGAGAGCGACCATCTCGTGATGGCCAAAGTGAGCGATGGTGCCCGGAGCCAGCCCCGTCAGCAGGCTCAAGCCGGAAAGCGCCAGCAAGATGCCAAAGAGCTTCACCACCCCCAGCCGCTCATGCAGAACGAAGGCGGCCATGATGGCGGCAAAGATGGTCCAGGTGTTGCCAATGAGCGTGGCCTTGCCAGCACCCAGCGGCCCGATGGTGGTGTAGTAGGCTGCCGTGCCCAGAGCGCCAAGCACGCCACGCGATGCCAGCAGCCAGCTCTGAAATGAACGGCGCAGGTTCAAGGTGCCTGCGGGTGCAAAGAGAATGATGGTCAAGGCCAGGCCGATAGCGGCGCGAAACGTCATCGACATCCATGGATCCACATTGCGATGCGAGGCCAGATCCTTCAGCAGCAGGGCATTGCCGGAAAAGCAGGCGAGAGAGAGCAGCATGGCCTTTGCGCCGCGCCTTGGATCGAGCTGGAGTTTAATGTGAGGGGTGCTCATGGAGGTGCCGGTTTGAGGGCGACCTCTGGCATCATGTCTGATTTTTCTGTCTCGTGATGATGAGCGCTTTCTGCGCGGGTTCCTCAAACCGTGGTGTTAGGCATGCCAAAGGGCGCGTACCGTTTTTACAACGGCACGAATCGCAATTCGGCTGGCAGGTTTGAGGTTCATCAGACACGGGATCATGGATGCAAAATACGGAAGTGCAAACCTGATCTTCACCCCCTTCTTTCTCTATCTGAAGCATCAAGGCCAACTGAAAAGCGCACACAAAAGAAGCGGACGAAGCGACACCACTCGCTCCGCCCGCCTGTCTGAACGCCCCGGCACACGATCCGCATACCGGCCCCAAGGATGGCGTTAGAAAACCACCGTCAATGCCACCCGCCCATTGATGCCAGGCTGGGTGTAGCGGTCGAGCTGCGGATTTGCTGCATCCACGCCACGCACATTTTGATACAGCCAGTACTTCTGGTTGGTGAGGTTGTAGATGCCGGCAGAGAGAGTGATATTTTTGGAAAGCTGCCAGCGGGCAACTAAGTCGAGCGTGAGGGCGCTCGGCGTTTTGAACTGGTTGATACCGCCGGGGGAGGAGAAGGTGGAGCCTTTGCGGCCATAGTAGGTCGAGATCAGCTCCATCTGCCAGGTCTCCCGGCGATAACGCAGACCGGTGACGAGCTTGAAGGGGTCAACGCTGGCAAGTGGCTGCTTGTTCTGCCCGTCCCAGCCCTGGCTGCAAGCGGCGTTGGTGAAGATGCCGAAGTTTCCCAGCGACTCATGAATGAAGCCGAGCGTCGAGTCACCTTTAAACTCGAGACCATAGATTTCCGCCGAAGAAAGGTTGGTGCTCTGATAGATGATGGGATCGCCAGGAGCGCCAGTTCCCCCAACCTGCATGAAGCTGTTGATGAAGTTTTCGTAGTGGTTGTAATAGCCAGCCAGGTTCCATGAAGAGGACTTTCCTTTGCGGCGAACTCCGATTTCGAAGCTGTTGCTGGCTTCCTTCTTCAGATTTGGATTCGGCACGGTCTGGTAGCCAAACGCTGTGTTTGTGATAGTCGCGTTCAGCTCTTCACCGCTTGGGTTGCGGAAGCCGTTCGCATACTGGAAGTAGGCGCTGTGCTCCTCATCGATTTTGAAAAGGTAGGCAAGTTTGGGGGCAATGGCGAACTGGTTAAAATCTTGTGCAGTCCGACCGGCGCTGGCGCTCAGATAGAGCGGATCTGAATTCGTCTCCACATGGTAGTATTCAGCGCGCACTCCCGGTGTCAGATGATGGCGCTGGTTTTGGCCCCAGCTGATTTCATCCTGGATGTAAAGACCCACGCGCGAGGTGCGCGTATCTGGCATGTCCTTCAGAGGATAGGTGTCTGGAGTGATGATTTTTGTCTGAGTGCCAGTTGTTAAGTTGTACTCCGTGGCATCACGAACACGACTGGAGAAAGATGTGACCATTTGGGAGCCGTAGGCCAGCGTGTGATTCAGATCTCCCGTTTTGAATGCCTTCGTGAAGTCGAAGTTTGCCCCAATGTGATCCTGACGGCACCTATAGTCGCGTATTCGCAGACGATCCTGATAGGAGGGGGTAATTCGGTCACGATCCTCGACCTGATGCTCGGGTGTTTCGGCAACCTGGTAATAGGCACTCCATGTCAGATGATCGAAAATCCAGCCGAGCCCTGCAGCATCATATTTGTGTTCAAGGCTGAAGCGCATGCGGTGCAGATCGTCGTTGAGCAACAAGGATTTTACATTGTAGTTCACGCCAGGGGCGGCCACAACCACGCGGCGTGCGCTGAGGAGATCGTTGTCGCTGGATCGCTCCAGATATTCGCCCGTCAGTTCAAAACGATCTCGCGCTGAAGGCCTCCACACCACCTTGGAGAGCCAGTTGTTCACGTTGTAATTGGCATGATCCGGCTCAATGGAGCCGCGATTATCCACCTCGTGTCCATCACGCCGTGTGCAATGGAGGAGAAAGTCCACATTGCCAGCATGCTGCGCCATGCTGAGGGTGTGTCCCCAGCTGTCATCCGTGCTGTCGTAGCGCGTGGTCAAACGTGCCACGGAGTTTCTGCCGGAGGGAGATTGCGCGAGCAGATCCTCGGGGTCGATGGTGGTGAAAGAAACCACGCCGGCAAGCGCGTCGCTGCCGTAGAGGGAGGAGGCGGCGTTTTTGAGAACCTCCACCTGCTTGAGAGAATCCACATCTATGTAGTCTCGTCCGATGTTATAGGCGCCGCCGAAAGTGAACTGATCGGGCTGACGAATGCCATCCATCGTCATGAGCACTCGATTGCCATCCAGTCCACGGATGTTGATGCTAGAGGTGCCGGGGCGCGAATTGGCGGCCGGTCCCGAGCCACCCACGCCGTAGGGCACGCTCACGCCAGGCTCGTAACGTGCATAATCACGCATGCCGGTGGCCAGTGAAAAGACGCTGGCGTCCTGATTGAGCACCGTGGTCGAGGCAGGAACATCGGCACCTGGCTGGGCACTGCGCGACGCAACAACCACGATTTCCGGCAGCACTGGACCTCCCGCGGCATTTTGTATTTCGGCTTCTTTTTTCGCCGATTTTTGGATGTCTTTTGTGGGCCGGGCTTGTTCCTGGGCCGTCGAAGGCAGGCCGCAGGTAAGCATGAACAGCGAGAGTGTGTGCAATAACGCAGGAGGTGATTTCATGAGACCTCCGCCCTAGCTCAGCGGAAGTCCGCCGCGCTTTGGCTGGAATGACCAGGAATGGCGCTCGTTTGCGTTCAATGACGCGCTGGATCAACTCACCACCATGAATTCGCAAGCTGGCGCAAAACGCCTGCGGGTTTGACATGACTTTAACGCGGCGGCGTAAACTGAAGACGTAGCTTCACTTCATGGCCCGATACACCTGCTCCAGCGCCAGCACCGTGTAGGCGGTGACGAGCACAGGATCGCTTTCCATCCAGCGGCCGGAGACGGTGTTGGCCCAGGAGCCGTCACTGTTCTGCAGAATGATGAGTTTATGTGAGAGCTCCGCCGTCCAATTTACAGCACCTGATTTTGTTTTCAGCTGGTCGATACCCGCAGTGGCCAGAGCCTTGGCCATGGTGTGGTAATAGTAAAACAGCCCCTCCGCGCCCATGCCGGGGTTTTCATCCACTGTGTAATTGTTTCCGAGCCATTCGAGCGCTGCTTTCATTCGCGGGTCTTCCGGCGTAAGGCCGGCGTAAATGAAGCTGAGCATGCCTGCGTAGCTGATGCTGCCATAGTAACGCATTGGAATGGGACCTCCGTCTTTTTTGCCAGCACGTGGAGCCTGCGCACTGGAGTGTAGCCAAAAGCCCCTGTGTTATTTTTGTCAGCGCCTGCCCAAGGCTGGTCATTGGATTCTTTACGGTTCTGGCAGCGTGAGACGAACTGGATGGCGGCATCCCAGTTGAGGTCGTCCTGTTTTTCTATTGGCTTACTGGTGTCTTGAAAAAGCTTTTTTGAGTAATACAAGGCCTCCAGTGCGAAGGAGGTATTGGATAGGTCAGCATGTGCTCCTCCCTGCCCTCCGCCGTAGCCTATGCCACCGTCAAAAGGATTGTCTGCCTTGCCGAGGGTGTCAGCGTCATTCTGCTGATGCGCCACATAGCGGCTAGCACGACGGATGACCTCCTCATCCTCCGGACGGGCACGCAGCACCAAGGCCATGAGGCAGATGGCGGTGTTGTAGTTGGCCCGCGCCTTGGTGTAGATACCGCCGTCCGGCTGGACATTCTTGAGGAGGAACGTATAGCCCTTCTGCAACTCTTCGGACGCACCTGCGCCAGCAGGATTTTGGATCAAAGCAGACAGCACCAGTGCACTCAGCGCCGGGTCTTCCGTCATCACCCAATGCCCGCTTTGGGCGTCCTGACGCGATTTAAGAAAACCGAGTCCCCGGGTGATGGCCTGCTGAACATCCTGCTTGGTTTGGGCCGATAGAACTCCTGCCAGCAGGAAAAAGACGAATAGCATCGTTTTCATGAATGTTGGCCAAAATTGCACCATCTCTAGCCCCCTC
This sequence comes from Prosthecobacter vanneervenii, assembly GCF_014203095.1. Lineage (NCBI taxonomy): Bacteria > Pseudomonadati > Verrucomicrobiota > Verrucomicrobiia > Verrucomicrobiales > Verrucomicrobiaceae > Prosthecobacter > Prosthecobacter vanneervenii. The sequence continues at coordinate 194,247 of NZ_JACHIG010000003.1, forward strand.
TCACAAGCCGGACGTGAGCAAAAAGCGGCTTGGAGCTGTTTTTGTCCATTTGTTTCCTGTTTTGATTCTACTGTGTGCATGTCATATCAACGCCAGTCTTTTACAATCCAACGCAAGCAGCGAGGCGTAGCCGCTGTATCGCAGATGCCTGCATGAAAGCCCTCTCACTTATCCCCCTGCTGCTTGCCTTCACCTCTGCGCTGGCGAAGAACGAACCGCCTCCGGAGCTGCCTCTGCCTGTCGCAAGCTTTGGTGCCGCAGGCATGCCAGATGGGTCTTTGTATTTCTACGGTGGTCACAGCGGCAGGCGCCACAAATACAACCGCGATGAAGTGCATGGAGATCTGTTTCGCTGGAAACCTGGCGCTCCCCAATGGGAGGCATTGGCAAAAGACGAACCTGCGCAAGGAGCATCCCTGGTGGCAGCCAAAGATGGTGTGATCCGCATCGGCGGCATGGCGGCGCGGAATGCGAAGGGGGAGAAGCAGGACCTGTGGTCGAGCGAAACTGCGGCGCGCTATGACACCGAAAGCAAACACTGGGTGCCCCTGCCCAAACTCCCGCAACGGCGCTCCAGCCATGACAGCATTGTGTGCAGCAATGTGCTTTACGTCATCGGTGGCTGGCGGATGGAAGGGGATTCGGACTCCGTGTGGCATGACACGTATCTGACGCTGGATCTGACCAAGCCTGAGGCGACTTGGGAAAGCCATCCACAGCCTTTTAAACGCCGCGCTCTCGCTGTCCAGGCCCTTGGGACCAAGATCTATGCCATAGGCGGCATGACGGACGAAAATGAGACCACCAGCGCCGTCTCGGTGCTCGACACGAAAACTGGCCAATGGAGTGAAGGCCCGTCACTGCCAGCAGGAAAAATCGGTGGTTTTGGATTTGCCGCCGTGGCGCATGAGGGTCGGTTATTTGCCAGTGGCGTCACTGGACGGCTGCTCGAACTACGGGGAGATTCCTGGGTGGCAGTGGCCAAACTTGCCCACCCACGGTACTTCCATCGACTGCTGAGCGGAGGCGCTGGCAAGCTCATCGCCATCGGCGGCGAAAGCGGTGACGGCGTCAAAGCTGCGCCAGAAGTCATCTCCGTGCCGCCAATAGGGTCTGCAGCTCTGCCTGAAGAGCCAGCTCCTGCAGCTAAAAAGTCCTGAGCTGGCTGCGAAGCTCGCACTCAAAGCAGACATCAGCAAAAACTAGCCTGACAGCTCACAAATCCAGAGATATATTGAGATTGAGTTGCATTACCAATAAATGCCACCTACCGTTCCAGAACCTCCCTACTGCACCTGGGTCACTGCCCCTGAGCGTCTCGAGGCAGACTGGCCGGGTGCCACGACAGCAGAAGCACTGGTGGCGCATCTCAATTTTCGGGGTGAGGCCGAACTTCGATGGTCGAACGGGGACATCACAATCATTTCACCACGAACCATCTGCTGGTTGCGTGCCCATCCCGATGAACTGCCGATCGCCCGCCGTCTGGCCAGCCGCAGCAGACATGAATGCCTCACACTCGTCTTTCCAGATGCCTGGCTGCAGCAGACCCTGAGCGGCGTAACCTCACAGGCAGGTGAAGCCTTTCAGCCACTGATCTCCAGCTCCACTCGCAGCCTGTTGCTCGTGCCGCTGACAGATGCGGATGAGGGCTGGGCACGAGGAGCCATGCCACCGCACCTATGCTCTCAGGCCAGGCATCTGCTGGAATCCGCCCGTCTCACGGAGTTCTTCATTCATTCCATCTTCCGCCACGACACCGCCCCCGAGAAAGTCACTGCCGTGAGCCGCACGCTGCGGGTGGCCAAGGACCGGGTGCAGCGTGTGAAAGACCAGGTGCTCTCGCAGATTGATGCCCCCCCTTCCCTGGATGAACTGGCCGCAGCCGTCGGCTGCAATCCGAGCTACCTGAGCCGCACCTTCACACAGATAGAAGGTGTCACGCTCTCGCAATGGCTGCGCCGCATCCGGATCGAGCATGCGGCGTCCCTCATTGCCAGTGGCAAATGCAACGTCTCTGAAGCAGCTCTGGAGGTGGGCTACCAGAGCTTCTCACACTTCAGCCGGGCCTTTGCCGAGGAAAAGGGCGTTCCACCTTCTCAATGGGTGCGCCGTCTGGGCAGCAGCCAATAGCCCCCCCCTATTTCACTGTCCAATACAGCGAGGCGCTGTGGCTGGTCATTCCATAGGCGACTCCATTGAAAAAGCCTGGGAGTTCCTCCGAATAACGGGCGATTGCAAGGAGGTACTGGCCTGGTTTGGAGATGTCCGGCGCACGCACATAGCCCTCGGCATCGGCATGGAGTTTCTGCTCGCTGACTTTGGGGGAAAAGAACAGCAGTTCCACGCCGCCGAGGGGCTTGCCACGGAAGTAAACCCGCGCCTCGCCAGGCTTGCCGGTGGGGACGATGTCCATCGTCATCGCAGGGGTGCCAGCACCGGTGCCATCAGGCTGCCAGCGGCAGTAAAAGATGGGGGCACGCGCGGGCTTGTCCTCATGTAGTTTGCGTACAGTAAACTGGGCCTGCGCAAAGACAGGCCTGGATCCATCTACCTTGCCCAGAAAGAAGTGATCCTTCTTTTTGACCACGTCAAAAACCTGAGACTGCCTCTTGTCGTCCATCGTCCAGCCAGAAACCTGCACAAAGGAATCGAGATGGCCGGGAGAAGTCTCGTATTCGTCTCCCCATTCCGCGAATCGCACGCCAAGACCAGCTTGATCAGGAAGCTCCTCGATCCAGAGGGAATGCGCAGAAGCCGCCAGTGGCAGCAGGCTGAAAACTGCGAGAGCGAGGAGAGAGCGAATCATAATGGGCTGGAGAGGCTGAGGGGTTCAAATCCCAATTACATGAGATGCGAGCAGGCTTCTTGCGGTGCTTTGTCACGAACTGGCGTTGTCTTGCACCAAAGGATAGACCCATGAGTGGCAGCTTTTACGCCCACAGCCTTCGATCCAACGTTCGATAACTGATGGCTTCGAGCACATTATCCGCCGTTATTTTATCGTTCCCGGCCAGATCAGCCAGAGTGCGCGCCACTTTGAGAATACGGTCATGCGCGCGTGCGCTGAAGTTCATCTCGCTCATGGCATGCTCAAGACAGCCCGAGCCCTCAGCATCCAGCTCACAGTGCTTTTTGATGAGCCGTGGTGTCATGCTGCTGTTGGCATGGACACCGGCTTGCCTGGCATAGCGCTCCTGCTGCAAGGCACGCGCAGTTTCCACCCTTTTGCGGATTTTTTGAGATGCCTCACCTCCCTCGCCGGAAGCCAGTGCCCTGTAATCCACCAAAGGCACTTCCACATGGAGATCGATACGATCCAACAAGGGACCGCTGATGCGCTGGCGGTACCTCTGAATCACCACAGAGCCGCAGCGGCACTCCCGCTTCAAATCTCCGTAGTAGCCGCACGGACATGGATTCATGGCCGCCACGAGCATGAATTTGGCAGGAAAAGTAACGCTGCCTGCGGCGCGTGAGATGGTGACCTTGCCGTCTTCGAGAGGCTGACGCATGACTTCCAAAGTGCTGCGGCGGAATTCGGGCAGCTCATCCAGAAACAACACGCCATTGTGAGCCAGAGAGACTTCCCCCGGCCCGGGATTGGTCCCCCCTCCGAGCAGGCCTGCGTCGCTAATTGTGTGATGAGGAGAACGAAAAGGCCGTGTGGCTACAAAGGCGCTCGCCTCTGAGAGCAATCCCGCAGCACTATGAATTTTCGTGATCTCGATAGCCTCCTCCTCGCTCATGCTGGGCATGATCGTGGGAATACGCTTGGCGATCATCGATTTTCCCGTACCTGGTGGACCGATCATAAGCAGACCGTGCCCGCCGCTGACGGCGATCTCGATGGCTCTCGCCGCGTCGGACTGGCCCTTAACATCATTAAAATCAATGTCGTAGTGAGAGACGGCTCCAAACAATTCCGCCGCTCGACATGGCTCTGGCGCGATTTCCAGATCCTCTTTGAGATACTCCACCGCCTCACGCAAGTTTGAAACGCCTACAATGTCGATTCCAGCCACAACGCTGGCTTCCACAGCGGCACGTTTAGGGACCAGCAGGCGTTTGCGACCCTTTTTCCGCGCTTCCAGAGCCACCGCCAGCAGGCCGCGCACCGGTCGAAGTTCACCATTGAGGGCCAGTTCTCCGATCATGGCCGTTTCGGCCAGAATTCCCATGGGGATTCTGGCCCGGTGAGCGATGAGGGAGATCGCAATCGGCAGATCAAACCCTGTGCCTTCTTTTTTGAGGTCTGCCGGCGCCAGGTTCACCGTGGTCACACCGTCATTCATCATGAATCCACATGAGGAGATCGCAGCCGCAACCCGTTCCCGGCTTTCCTTCACTGAAGCATCCGGAAGTCCGACGATAAACATCTTGGGAGTTCCTCCCCCGTCGTATGATTCAATCTCCACCTCGACGGCATCAACGCCGAGCAGGGTGGCTGAGTAGGTGCGGGCAATCATTCGGAAAAGACTATCCAGCGCTTCGGGGTGAGAGCAAGCCTTGGCAGCCATCTTTCCTAGGCAAAACCGGGTTCCCACCGCCCCTTCGAAACCCAGGGGATCGAAGGCAAATGCACGTCATATAGCGGCAGCTTGGCCAGCAAAGCTAATCAGGTGCGTGCGAGAGGCGCAGCAACTCTGCGAATGATAAAGCCGCTCTGCGCGCAGCCGTAGCTCCCCGCATCTGCGGGGAATGACGCTTCGCCGCCTGCTGCGATCTTTTAGCCATAATCTTTGCATCCCGTATGTACTGCATTCTTGAAACAGCCTCCGAAGCCTGTGCGGCCTTCCGCAAGGCCGCAGACACCCGCGCGGAAGATTTTGCTGGGATGGAAACCGAGCCCGGGTTTCAGTCCCACAGGTCTCATCTTGCCCCATCCGTGGTCTGTCTGACCCCCAATCCCGTCTGCTGGGACTGCCCTGAGATAGCGGAATTGCGCTGGACATCTCTCTCAGCATGAACGGGCAAAGCTCCAATATGAGCCTGGACGCCGGGCACGTCAGCATGCGGGATTTTGTGCGCGTGTTTCCATTCTATTTTGCCTGGGATGAAAACGACATCATCACAGAATGTGGAACCTCGCTGGCTAAAATCTGCCCGCGCGCGAAGCCAGGGGCAAGACTGCAGGATGTCTTCCGCGCACAGAGTCCAGAAGGCGACTTCAGTAATGCTCATGCACGTGCTAATGTAGAGCGACTTTTTCTGCTGGAAGACCTTAGAAACGGAGTGCTCCTGCGCGGACAGGTGCTGATGCTCGACCACCCCAGGCGTGGACTCATGCTGGCATCCCCCTGGCTGACAGAGCCGGACCAAGCCCACTTGATGGGCCTGACACCGAACGATTTTGCCATCCACGACCAAACGCTGGATTTGCTGCAGGTGCTGCAAATGCAGAGAAAAGTGACCATGGATCTTCAGCGTCTGGCTGCTCAGCTCACCAATCAGCGCATTCAGCTGCGGGAGCAGGAAGAGCAGTCACGCAAACTGGCACTTGTGGCAGCGAGAACTGACAATGCGGTGATTGTAACGGATGCGGCAGGTGGAATCGAATGGGTCAATGAAGGTTTCACACGCATGACGGGCTGGCATTTGGAGGAAGTTCGCGGAAAACAGCCGGGTGATTTTTTGCGCTGCCCTGAAGCAGACCCGGGCTCCGAGAGCTTCATGAACCAATGCCTTCAGCAGCAGCGCGGTTTTCGTGTGGAGATGCTGAACTATCATCGAAGCGGCAGAAAATACTGGTCCTCGATTGAGATCCAGCCCATTCGCAACGAAACGGGTGAAGTAGTCAATTTTATGTCGATTGAAAGCGACATCACTCAGAGACGGCGGGATGACCAGCGTCGTGCGCTGCAGTATTCCACCAGTCGCACCCTGGCCGAAGCCGAATCGGTGCGTGATGCAGCATCAAACGTGATCCAGCTGATCTGCAACCAGCTCGGGTGGATCGCTGGCGGCCTCTGGATGCTGGACGCTACTCATGAATCATTACACCTGGCTGAGATCTGGTATTCGCCTCTGAGAAACATCGATGAATTTGTGGAACTCTGCCGCACCATGGCTTTCAAACCTGGCTGTGGACTCCCAGGAATAGTGCTCAAAAGCGGACAGCCTCAGTGGATACGTGATGTGGCGAATCAAGCAGAATGCCCCCGGTCGGCCATGGCGCAGAAGTGCCAGTTGCATGGTGCTATCGGCTTTCCCATTGTTGCTCAGGGAGATATCTTGGGCGTTTTGGAGCTCTTCAGCTGCGACACCTCGGCGCCCGAAGAATCACTGCTGGAGGCTTTTGCCGGAATAGGAAATCAGCTCGGGCAGTTTATTGTGCGGAAATGCGTGGAGCGAAACCTTGTCAGCGCCAAAGAGGCGGCTGAAAGTGCCAATCGTGCCAAAAGCGAGTTCCTGGCCACCATGAGCCACGAAATTCGCACGCCGATGAACGGCATCATAGGCATGTCCTCCCTCCTTCTGGACACTCGGCTGGATGACAAACAGCACGAGATGGTGGAGGCCGTGAGGCAGAGTGGCGAGGCGCTCATGACCATCATCGAAGACGTGCTCGATTTCTCAAAAATCGAGGCTCGAAGACTGGATCTCGTGGATGAAACTTATCACCTCGACTCTATCATCGATGGTGTGGCTGCCTTGCTCCAACACAAGGCCCTTTCGCGCGGCCTGGATTTGAAAATTGAGATCGATCCTCAGATACCATCTGCACTCAGAGGCGACCCGGGACGCTTGAGGCAGATTTTGATGAACCTTGTGGGAAATGGTATCAAATTTACTGATCAAGGAAACATCAGCATCAAAGCCGGCCTGCTTCCTCCGGTAGAAAATGAGGTCCGCATGTTCGAAGTCTCCGTTTCGGACAGTGGCATTGGCATGGACGAAGAACAGCAGCGCAAACTCTTTCAAGCCTTCTCGCAGGTGGACAGCTCAACCACGCGCCGCTTCGGCGGCACCGGTCTTGGACTGGCCATCTGCAAACGTCTGGTGGAGCTGATGGGCGGCGCCATAGGTGTGGAAAGCGCCCCCGAATCAGGCTCCCGCTTTTGGTTCAGACTCCCCGTGCGGGAGGTCACAGAAGAGGAACAAAAGGCAGAGCATGACACACAAGCTGAAATCAAGGCGCTGCCGCTCTCAGATTCACGCAAGCCCAGGCTGCTTGTTGTGGAAGACAATGAAGTCAACCTGCGGATGGCCATCATGATGCTGGAGAAATTTGGTTTCACAGCGGATGTAGCGCGTGACGGAGAGCAGGCCGTCAATCAATTCGCTGCAAATGCTTATGATGCCATCCTGATGGACTGCCATATGCCGCTCATGGATGGTTACGAGGCCACAAAGGCGATCCGTGAAATGGAAGCCAGCGCTCATTGGCCCCGTGCACGCAGCCGCATCATCGCCATGACCGCCAATGTGATGAATGGAGAAAAGCAGCGCTGCCTGGACGCAGGCATGGACGACTACGTCTCCAAGCCACTGCGGACTAAAGCGCTCATCGAGGCACTAGAGCAAATACGCGTGCTGGAACCGGCTAAAAGCGAGGCTCCCGCCCCAGGCATCTGGTCTGAAGAAGAGGCAACTACGGCCCGGGATGCGGTGAAGATGCTGGCAGATGAACTCAGCGCCGAAGACACGGCGGAGCTGATTGAAAGCTGGCTCAAAGACACACCGGAACGCATTAGCGAACTGGAAAAGCTGGCCGCTGGGCATGATCAGCCCTCATTGCGCCGCACAGCCCATTCACTGAAGGGCAGCAGTTCTCTCTTCGGTCTCACGCATATTCATGCTCTCTGCCGCCACCTTGAAGGTCTGGCGGAAGCCAACAGCCGCACGGATCAGCCCGCACTTGTGGAGCAGATCAGGCGCGGATTTGCCAGCGCGGAACCCTCCCTGCGACAGGAGCTGAACCAACTACGAACCATGACACTATCCTCATGAAAATCCTCTATGTACACGAACGATTTGGCGCCCTAGCGGGAGCTGAGGCAAACGCCTTCATCACTGCACAGGAACTGGGGGCACGAGGACATTATATCGGCATCCTGCACGGCCCGGGAACCGGCAAAAATGAAGATGGTTGGAAGCAAGCTTTCAGGGAACGCTACCCGATCACGGAAGATGCAGCAGCACAGACCTATGCAGCGCTGCAAAGCTTTCGACCGGACGCGGTTTATGTCCACAAAATGGCCAATCTCGAGGTGATCCAGACTTTGGTGGAAAGTGGTGTGCCACTGATACGGATGGTGCACGATCACGACATCTACTGCATGCGCAGCTACAAGTATCACTACTTCTCGCGCAAAATCTGCACACGGGCCGCATCTCTATACTGTGTCTATGGCTGCGGTGCCTGCCTCGTCAAAAACAGCGGTGGTGCGTTCCCTCTCAAATGGGTTAGCTACCGGTCCAAGAAGAAGGAGATAGCGCTAAACCGCCGCTTTCACCGCATGATTGTCGTCACACAATACATGCGCGATGAACTGCTTCGAAATAGCTTCGACGCCGGCAAAATTGAAATTCACGCTCCTGTGCCACGCATGGGTGATCCTGATCTAAGGAGCAGCTTCAGTGACCGCAATCTGATTCTCTATGCCGGACAGATCATTCGAGGCAAAGGGGTGGACGTGCTGCTCGAATCACTGGCTCGGGTGAAGTCAAAATTTGAGTGCATCATTCTTGGAGACGGAAACCACAAGGCATACTGTGAAGAGCTTTGCCGCAAACTGGGCCTGCAGCACAAGGTGCAATTCAAGGGCTTCATTCCGCAGGAGGAGCTGAAGGCTTACTACAGGGAATGCAGCGTCGTCGCCCTCAGCAGCGTCTGGCCTGAGCCGATCGCCACCATAGGTCTCGAAGTGATGCGCTATGCGCTTCCTGTGGTGGCATTTGACGCAGGCGGCATCAAAGACTGGCTCAAAGACGGCTTCAATGGTCATCTCGTGCCCTGGATGAACCGGGACGCATTCGCCTCATCTCTTGACAGCCTCCTGCAAAACAAAGAGCAGGCCAGAAAATTGGGCGAGAACGGCCTCAGGCTGGTAAGCACCCGTTATGATTTCCCCTCGTACATCGCCGGTCTTGAGGAGATGTTTGGACGAGCGATCGCAGAAGCTGAACAAAATTGCGCAAGGCAGATTCCCCCACTTGAGGGGGGTTACAGCTTGAAGTCCACCATTAAAGTTTCTGCGTGATGAAACGAGTGACTGTTCCAGAGCCTCCTGAAGTGCGGCGAATCCTTAAGGCGCAGAGCCGTTTGGGACGCCTTAGAATGCGCTTCGCTATGCGTCTGAAACGGTGCCTCTGGCTGGCTGTCGTGAACGGCACCCATGCTGTGAAGCGCCTTTTTGACATTGTCATCAGTATCATTGCCCTCATCCTGGCGGCACCGCTGATGATCGTCATCGCACTGCTGATCCGCAGAGATGGCGGTCCGGTATTTTTCAAACAGCGGCGTATTGGCTTCAACGGCAGGGATTTCGAAATGCTGAAATTCCGTTCCATGTGCGTGGATGCAGAAGCCAAGCTTAGTGCGCTTCTGGCGCAAAATGAGAAATCCCAAGGCATCACTTTCAAGATGAAGAATGATCCTCGCATCACTGCCATAGGTCGTTTCATCCGCAAGGCATCCATCGACGAGCTTCCACAATTTTTTAATGTGCTGCGTGGGGATATGTCAATCGTAGGACCTCGCCCCTGTCTTCCGCGAGAAGCGGCGCTCTACTCCAACACGGATCGCAGACGCCTTCATGCAAAACCAGGCATCACCTGCCTTTGGCAGGTGGGCGAGCGCGAAGGACGCTTCTGGGAAATCGGAGATCGCAACAGCATCGACTTCGGAGAGCAGGTCTCACTGGATGTGCGTTATATCGAAAGTCATTCATTTCTGCGTGACCTTTGGATTCTGCTCAAAACAATACCGGCCATCGTTCTAGGGAAAGGCATGTAACCATGGACGTTTTTATCATCTGCCCTGATCACCGTGAAAGCGCCGGATTTGCCCGACGCATCCGCCCGCTGGCACTGCTGCCCGTGCTGGGAAGATCTCTTTTAGATCTCTGGCTTGAGCACCTAGCAGCTGCGGGAGTCAAACACGCCACTATCTTGGCTGCAGACCGCCCGCATGAAATCCGCCATGCTGTGGACCAAGGCGGGAAATGGGGCCTCTCCGTAACAGTCCTTTCCGTTAAACGCGAACCCAGCATCGAGGAAACTCGCCAGCGGTTCACCGGCAAGGATTCAGCCGGCAGAGTGCCTAACATCATCACTCTGGACACTCTTCCTGACATGCCGCACAAGCAGCTTTGGGAGAGCTCGGCAGCACTGCACGACATCCTGCACCACCGACTGCTCGTCACTCCAGCCGAGTCGCACCTGACCATGAGGGAGGTCGCGCCCAAGGTTCATGTGAGCACACGCGCCCGTGTGTCAGCTACAGCCAAAATCGAAGGGCCAGTTTGGATTGGGCCTCAGGTCATCATCGGAGACAACGCCCAAATCCTGGCCGGCTCAGTCATTGAAGAAGCAGCTTACATCGATCGTGGCGCCATCGTTGGTGATAGCTGGGTGGGGCCCAACACCTATGTTGGAGCGCTGACGAGCGTGCAAAACTCATTTGCCTGGGGAGGTGGTATTGAGAACTGGCGACACGGATCGTTTCTGGAGATCACGGACGATTTCCTGCTCACCAACCTCACACACAAACCCTTTGGAGGTGTGCGTAGCAACTGGATGGTCCGCATCGCTGGACTTGTGCTGATGTTGCTGACTTCACCACTGGCACTTTTGTGCGCGCTATGGTCACTGCTCGTCAAGTGGCAGGCTGTCTTTGAGAATCACCAGGTAGTTCTGCCGCCCCCTGCAAGACAGGACCGTTACAGCCCAAGCACGCGCATCTATTCGTTAACCTCTGGCCCCGGGCTATTCTCACGGTGGCCGGAGCTCTGGTCTGTCTGGAAGGGAGACATGCATCTGGTAGGCAATCGACCGCTTTCACCTGCACGCGCATCCGTTTTGACCAATGAGTTTGAACGCATGTGGTTCGATGCCCCGGCTGGTGTCTTTTCCTATGCAGACATCATGGAGGATGGAATGCCTCATGACAACGATACCGCTCACAGCGCCTGCTACGCCATTCATCGCTGCCTGAGACTGAACTTGCGCATTTTGTTGCATTGCCTGCCGCGTTTTGCCATTCCCGTGCTCCGCAAGGAGCATGAGATCACACCCAATAACCATACTCAAACCTGCGCACAGCCATGACGCTCACACCCACCGCCCATCTCACCGCCCCTGCTGAACTATGCGCCGCCACCGCACGCCAGTGGCGCGACCGGCTTGACCATGAAATCAAAGCTGAACATGAAGAAGTCTGCATTGACCTTTCGAAAACTCGGTTCATCGACAGCTCTGGCCTGGGTGTGCTGCTCACCTTGAACAAGAATCTTCGTAGCAGGGGAGTCAGCCTCAAACTTCTGAATCCATCAACAGCCGTTTGCCAGCTGATTGAGCTGACACGACTTCACCGTGTTTTTGAAATTATTCACGATTGAAACCGCATGTCGCATCCACAGCAGCAGTTCAACGGCTTCCGGCTTGATTTTCCAGCAACGCTGGACGATGCCCGTGAAGCCGTCCGTGCTGTGATCCTGTGGCTGGCCAATGAGAAAGTCAGTGCAGAGGAATGCCAGCAATGGGAGCTGGTGCTGGCGGAAGCTGCGAATAATGCTGTCTTGTACGCAACACCGGAGCAGGCAGGACACTCCGTGCGTATTGAAGCAACTCTCGCTCTTGATGAAGTCGAGATCCGCATCACTGACCATACTTGCGGCTTTGACTGGCCGGAGCATGTCGAGCTGCCAGAAGACGATGAGTCCGATCATGGCCGCGGGCTTTTCATCATCAGTTCGCTCACCGATCAGGCATCCTATCTTCGAGGCCAGGGGCAAAACGTGCTCCTCCTAAAATCCAAGCTTAAAACTCCGCTGCCAGCCAAAGAGAACACCGAAGAGACGCTTGATCTCATGACGGCGGAAGTGGCCTCGTGTTACGAAACTCTGGCCAATATTTTCCGGCTCATCGCTGATGCAGGCAATGACGTGGAGCCTGTGGCTCTGGCAACTCGCTGGCTGGAGGAGCTGCGTGAGCTGGCAGGAGCAGATTTTCTCATCTTACGAATGGCATCCAGTGATGGCCTTCTTATGCCGCTGCTTGGCAGCGCACCCTCCCCATTGAACTGGGAAGCACATCTCGATCTGCGCAGTGCAGACTATATTGAAAGCAGGGCCGCCAAAACACGACAAGACCAGTGGTTTGACTGTGGCACAGACTTTATGCCTGCAGACCCGCTGCTTAAGGCGGGCAAGCACATCAGCGGATTGACGCACCCGCTGGAAAGTGGCGGCGACCTCGCCGGAGTGCTGACCGTCGGCGTCTTCCAGCCGCACTGGGAGCCTTCAGCGCGTGAATTGAATGTGGTGAGAAGTCTTGGCGATTTTCTCGGTGCATTGCTCCACGGTCTTCATCGGCGTGATGAAGCGAATCAAGCACGTCTCATGAAAAGAGAGCTGCAGATCGCAGCGGAGATTCAACGCTCACTGCTGCCGACCGAACTCCCCCAAAGCCCGTTTGTTCATTGTGCCGCTCATCTTGCCACGGTGGGGGAGGTAGGCGGCGATTACCTCGATGCCATCCTCCTGGCCGATGGCAGCATGCTTTTTGTGGTGGCCGATGTCATGGGCAAAGGAGTGCCTGCGGCCTTGTTTGCCACCGCGTTTCATAGCCTGCTGCACTCGCACCTTGATCTGGCGTCAAAACCCTCCGCCCTGATGAACCGCCTTAACCAGGCCATGTTCTCTGAACTGGACCGGGCGGACATGTTTATCACAGCGCAGCTGGTGCATGTGACAGCTGATGGGCAGTGGCTCCAGGTCTGCGGAGCCGGGCACGCTCCACTGCTTATGAGCAATGGCAGGCAGGTTCAAGAGGTCTCCGCAGACGGCCCTCCTCTGGGGGTGACTGCCGACGCCAGCTATCAGGACTTTTCGACCAGCTTTTCTTTGCACTCCCATGTGCTGCTGCACACGGACGGCTTGAGCGATGTGGTCTCAGGCGGGGGCATTTTAAGCCGTGATGTACTACACGAATGGCTCCTCAAGACGGCTGCAGGCAGCACCGGAGCAGTCGATGCAAGAGACAGCCTCCATCGCCTCCACCGCAGTGCCGTCGATGCCTCACATCAGCAAGATGACGCCACTTTTCTAATCATCACTCGAGTCTCTCATTCTCACCCCTCTGCGGCACACAACTCCCTGTCCCATGCAAAAAGATAGCCCCATACTGGTCGTTGATGACGAACCGCACATGAGGAAAGTAGCTGAGTTGAGCATCAAGCCCCTCGGGCACCCAGTGCTTCTCGCAGCTGACGGACAGGAAGCAGTTCAACTGGCACGCAGCAGACGCCCTTGTGTGATACTCCTTGATCACATCATGCCCGTCATGGACGGCAAAACCGCGCTGCAGCAGCTGAAGTCTGACCCTGAGACAAGCCACATACCAGTCATTATTTTAAGCTCCCGTGGCCAGCTTGCTGTAGGCCAGTATCAGGGTTTTGAAACTGCGACCATGTTTGTCTCAAAGCCATTCAGCCCGGCACTGCTTCGTCGTGAGGTGGAAAAGCTGATCACGGCCTCCGTCTCTGTGGAACCTCAACTTGCATCATCATGAAACAACGACTGGACCTTTTCATCATGATCGACGCCTGTGGGTGGGAGATCATCAAGGAGCGCCCCAAGTTTCTGGGAACAATAGCTCCGCATCGCCGGAGGCTGGAAAGCGTTTTTGGCTACAGCAGCACCTGTGTGCCAAGCATCCTCAGCGGGCGTTGGCCAGACGAACACCACAACTGGTGCTACTTCATCCATGATCCCGAGAATTCACCATTCCGCAGGCTCCGATGGCTGCGCTGGCTGCCGAAAGCACTGACCAGCCGCCGTATCGTGCGGCGCCACCTGACGAAAGTGGTCAAATGGGCCCTGGGCTTTAAAGGCTACTTTGACCTCTATAACATCCCCTTCCATCACATCCACCTTTTCGATTTCACTGAAAAGAAAAGTCCTCTGCAGCCACGTGGCATGAACCGCGGCCCGAATGTATTTGATCTCCTTGTGCAAAAAGGGGTGCCCTACTTCGTGACTGATCCCTCGCTGAGTGAACCCGTCAACCGTGACAGGTTGCTTGCCGACATCGAGGATGAGCGAATTGATTTCGCATTCCAATACTGGGCAGGCCTGGATGGCTTGCTGCACCGCGTAGGCAATTTGTCGCCAGAGATTGATATCAAGCTGACGGAGTATGAAAAATGGATATCGGAGACGATGACTGCCGCCAAGAAGCATTATCGCGAAGTCAATCTCTTCGTCTTCAGCGATCATGGTATGGCAAACTGCGATCAGCATCTGGATCTTCGCAGCCAGATCGACGCTTTGGGCCTCCGGATAGGAAAGGACTACAATGTGGTGTATGACAGCACAATGGCACGTTTCTGGTTTTTTAATGACGAAGCACGTGAAAAAATCACCCATGTTCTTCAAGGTGTTCCCGAAGGCCGTATCATGCCTGAGGATGAGCTTCGGAAATTCCGGGCCTATTTTGAAGACGGACGTTTTGGCGAAATCATCTTTCTGGTCAGAGAGGGCGTGTTGATCGTCCCCAGCCACATGGGAGAGCGTCCTATCCGCGCCATGCACGGTTACCATCCTTATGATCCTCAGAGCTACGCCACACTGTTTAGCAACACAGCCGCCATTCCAGAGGACATCACCCACATACCGCACATTCACCGCCTGATGGAAAAGGCCATGGAAAGAACGGAGACCACCAAGTCCGCCTCCAGTTCAGTGCATGCACTGGCCGCCTGAAACCTCTGTTTCCACTATGACACTCACATTTCCCTCTTTGACCTCGCTGTGGCAAAATTTCCGCCTTCGCTGGTATTTCAAATTCACTCTGCCGGCCAAGACTCGCGCCACTCTCCATGGTGTGGAGCTGGACATCAGCATGTTGTCCTCGATCATGAAGAACAACATTCTCGAAGGCCGCTATGAGTTTCAGGAGTGCAGGCTGGCCAGACGTTGCCTGAATTCAAATGACGTAGTTCTTGAGCTGGGCGGTGCCATCGGTTTCATCGGTTTGTTTTGCCGCAAAGTGATTGGTGTCAGACACCATCTAACAGTGGAGGCTAATCCCGCCACCATCGAAATTTTACAACGCAACTACCGGCTTAACTCCATGACGCCCGAAGTTGTGCACGCTGCGGCTGCAGCCGCGGATGGTGAGATTTCATTGGATGTAGGTGGCGAGTTTTGGGAAAACTCGATTGTCTCTAGGCAAGAAGGCGGAAAAAAGATCCAGGTCCCCTCTCGGAGCCTTCATTCGCTTTCAGCCCTGCTGCCCGAAAAGCCTACGGTCTTGATCTGCGATATTGAAGGTGCCGAAACGCACCTCGACTTCAGTCAGCTCCCTTCTACCGTCACCCGAATGATCATTGAACTGCATCCAAGCATGGTCGGGGAAGCAGCGGTGAACGACCTCGTTGAGAAGTTTCACAATCTGGGATTCCGCACCGAGACCGTGGAGGAAAACACCTGGCTTTTCGTGCGCTGAATTCACAACCCCGCAGCTGCGGGGATTGTTGATTAATCCACTCACCGCGAGGTTTCTGCAATCGCGATGACATACGACTCCGTCAAAAAAACCATCTGGAGCAACGCTCTCTCGAACTATCTCCGCACCTTTATCGGGATCATTGTCGGCCTGGTGACATTCCGGCTTTTATACCAAGCCCTGCCTAAAGAGTCTTTCGGTTTCTGGTCCCTGCTCTGGAGCGTTTTTGGTTACGGCATCCTGTTGGATTTTGGCTTCGGCTTTGCTGCGCAGAAGCGTGTGGCTGAACTCTCCGTTTCGCGTGATTGGAACAAGCTGAGCCAGGTTTTAAGCACCATTTTGTTTTTCTATCTGGCGGTGGCTGCGGTGATGGCTGTGGTGGTTGCAGTTGGAGCAGACAGAATTGTGACTGCCTTTGGTGTCTCCGCAGCCAATCACGCAGAATTTCGCATCGTGCTGATCGCTTTTTTTGCTGCCATAGGGCTGGCTTTTCCGCTGGGCATCTTTCCCGAAATTTTGCGTGGGCAGCAGCGCATCAGCACCGCCAACACCATCATCACTTTGTCCATGCTGATGAGGCTTGTGGTCATCGCGTGGGCCGTGCATGCAGGTTGGAGTCTGCTAAGCATCATGCTCACAGCTCTGTTCTTCGCGCTGGCCCCGGATCTGGTCTCAGCATTTTTTGCACTACGTCATATGCCTGAGGTAAAGCTGCGCCCGGGACTGTTTTCAAAGTCCATCATGCGTGAGACCATGGGCTTTTCCATTTTCGCCTATATCAGCACGGCAACGAATATCGTTCTGGGCAAAACAGACCAGCTCGTGCTGGGTGCCACCCTTTCCGTCGGAGCCGTCGCTGTTTACCAGGCTGGAGCCAAGGTGGCCGAGGTCTTTGCGCAGTTTACCAAACAGATGCAGGAGGCACTTTCTCCGGCCGCTGCTCATCTTCATGCCACAGGAGACCACTCTGCGCTGCGTGATCTGCTCCAGCGTGGCACCCGATGGAGCGCCATCATCTCCACGCCTTTGTATGTGTTATGTGCTTTTGAACTGGAGCCTCTGCTGAAGGTGCTGACGGGAGATTCTCAAATCGCTGCCGAAACCTGGCAGGTGGCGCAGGTGCTGTTGCTCTGGTATTACACCTCCACACTAACCCACAGTGTCAGCAAACGGATTTACATGATGACAGGCCATGAAAGACGTCTCATGTGGCTGGGCGTTGGCGAGGCCGTTGTTAATCTTGTCTTGAGTGTTTCACTGGCGCTCATTTTCAAAAATGTAGTCAGTGTGGCTGTGGGCTCACTGCTCCCCACTGTTTTGTTCGGATGGCTGCTGCTGTGGCCTTGGGTGGCCAGGGACGTGGAGCTGCACCCCTGGCAGTTGTTTCGTGAAGCGGTGCTGCCGGCCTGGATCTCATGTCTCCCTGCCACGGTTGTGCTGGCGCTCCCCGCGTTTTATCCGCAACTTCAGATCGAAAACGCCTGGCTGCGCATTCTTTTGATGGGCGGAGCTGGTGGGATCACAGCGATGATTTGCCTATGGTTCAAGTCCTTGACTGCTGAAGAGCGTCAGACTTTGCGCGCCCGGCTGCCCCGTCTGTTCAAGAAGAACCCGCCTGCTCTTCAGGCCGCTTAATCCGCTATGCTAGCCTCACATATACTTCGCAAGTACGATCCAGCTCACTGGGGTGGAACTGAAACAGCCGTCCAGCGACTCGTCCAGGGCCTGCAACACCACGGCATTAGCTCGATGGTGCACGCTCCGCACTGTGCCACCAGCAGCTCCTCTGATCCACTTAGTGACGCAGGAGCCCGTGTTCAGCGCTATAAAGCTTTTGTTCCCGTGGCTGGCATTTCTGCTGCCCAGCGGGAAGCCTTGGTTTCATGGGGTGGAAATCTGTTTTCTTTTGAGCTTTTCTGGCAACTGCGGTCCTCCGGTGCTGATGTCATGCACTCTCATGCCTTAAACCGCATTGCGGGAATCAGCCTTATGGCGGCCAGATCACGTGGTGTTCCCCACGCGATCACCCTGCATGGCGGCGCGCTGGACATTCCCGAAGAAGTAAACGCTAAGCTCACAGCCCCGCTAAAAGGCGGATTTGAATGGGGCAAAACACTTGGTGCTCTCGTGCGCAGCCGTCATGCACTCGGAAAGACAGATGCCATTTTTACCTGTAATCCCAAGGAAGCCGCACTCCTGCAGGAAAAATATCCACATCAGCGCATTATCGTTCAGCCTCACTCAGTCCCCGCTGCTCAGTACGCCGTCGAGCACCGTGCTGCGGCACTTCAGGCTTTCCCACAAATCGCCGGTCGTGATTTGATCGTCAAAGTCGCCCGGCTGGATCCGGCAAAGAATCTTCCCTGGCTGGTGCGCCAGATGCCCGCCATCAAGCGCCGCCATCCGCGGGCGATGCTGGTGCTGATAGGCGCAGGCACCACTCAGAGTGTTGTCGACGAACTTCGCCGTGAAATCAGCAGACTGGGACTTGCAAATGATGTGCTGCTCACAGGCGGTCTTCCCTCAGGCAGTCCCGAGTTGATCGGCCTCATTCAGTATGCTCGCCTGTTTGTGCTGTCCTCGACGGCAGAGCCATTTGGCATCGTGATTCTGGAAGCATGGGCCGCAGGCACTCCGGTGCTTTCCTCCCGCACATCTGGAGCGGTCTCTCTCATCGAGCACGGGCGCACGGGCCTTCTTTATGATTTGGACCACACTGCCGATTTCCATTCCGGAATCGACACACTCATGATGAACAATGAAGTGCACCTCCATTTATGTGCCAAGGCACTTGAACGTGTGCGCAAGGATTTTGATGTTACGTCCATCGCAGGTCGCGTAGCCAAGGTTTATGCTGAACTGATCGAAGCCAAAAGGATGAAAGGTTCGACTCAAAGTTCATCTTCCCAGCAGCCGCATCTGGCGGCCAAACTGTCATGAGCGATCCTCTCATCAGCATCGTCATGCGCTCCTATAACGAAGCCTGGGCGCTCCGCGAAACTCTCCCAGCCCTGGCAGCACAGGACTGGCAAAACCGTGAGCTCATCGTCATAGACAGCGGTTCCACAGACGGCTCTCAGGATTTAATTCGTGAAGCCAGCCCTGCTCATTTCATTCAAATCACACCAGAGGAATACAATCCCAGCCGTGTGATGAACCACGGCATGCGGCTTTCCCGCTCAGAGCGTGTGATTTTCCTCAATGCCGACGCCACGCCTCAAAACGCCCGTTGGCTAAGACCTTTGGCGGAGACGCTGGCAGACGAACGCGTGGCCGCCTGTTTTGGCAGGCAGATTCCCCGCCCTGACTGCCAGGCAGTCTTTGCTTGTGATTATGACCGTTGCTTCGGCCCTGAGCGTGAGTCCGCAAATTGGGACCATTTCTTCAGCATGGTCAGCAGCGGGCTGCGCAAAGATGTATGGTCACTGCGGGGTTTCCGCGAAGATCTGCAATATGCCGAGGATGACGAATACACACGGTGGTGCCGCGCCCAGGGATATCAGGTCAGCTATGTGGAGGAATCTGTGGTCATGCACAGCCATAATTACACTCCTCAGCAAAGCTGGAAACGCTCCTACGGTGATGCCCGTGCCATCGGGAAGGCATGGGGCCAGAAACCAGATTCCTTCAACTGGCCGCGAACGGTTCTGCTAGGCTGGATCAAAGACGTACGGCATGACCTCTCATGGTGCCTCAAGCATAAACGTCTTCATGAGGTGATGCACGCCATGCGCATACGCTGGCAGCAGCGCAGCGCCAGGCTTGCAGGGTTTCAGCAAGGCTGGAAGGAGCAGCAGAAGATGTCCGCATGAAAATCCTTGTTCTCACCAACCTCTACCCGCCCCACTATGTCGGCGGCTATGAATTGAGATGCGCCGCCATCAGCGAAGCACTCCGCGCACGGGGACATGATGTCCAGGTGCTGACGTCAAATCATGGGCTGAAAAGCGGAGAGACCACTGCAGAGCCATGGATTGAAAGAACTCTTCGCATCCATGGTTACTACGGCCATCCCTGGCTGGGATTGCCGGCCTTGAAGAAACTCGAGCTTCACAACAATGAAACTCTTCGAAATGCCATGGCATTTCACAAGCCTGATGTAGTGCATGTCTGGTGCATGGGAGGCCTTTCAAAATCGCTCTGCCTCACATTGCAACGCAGCGGTGTTCCCGCCGTCTATGATGTCAGCGACCACTGGATCCTGCGCAGCCTCAAAGGTGATGTGTGGCTGGACTGGTGGAACCGCCGCCACGGCTCTCCAGGCTCACGCATGCTGCGCCTGCTCTGGACTCTTGCAGGCGTGCGGAGACGCTGCGATCCCCTGGCCCCCACCGGCCCTGTTTCCGACATCCGCTTTCAAAGACTTTATTTCACCAGCGCACGTCTGCGTGAACTGACTGCTCAGCAAGGATATGATGTCATGCATGGCGGCGTCATTCACTGCCCGGTGGACACCAGTCAATTCAAAGGTGAGCCTGTCACCCGTGCGCCAAAAAACTGGCTGTGGGTGGGACGGCTGGCAGAAGACAAAGGCATTCTCACAGCCTTGCGGGCGCTGCTTTTGATCCGCCCCTCTTTTGGCGGCGAGTTGCATGTGTACGGCCGGGGAGATGAAGCCTATGTGACCATGCTCAAAAATTTTGCCTCCGGCAATTCGCTGCCAGTAACATGGCACAGTGCCACACCTCCAGAAATGCCCGATGTCTATCGTGCACATGATGCGCTGCTGTTCACGTCAGAGTGGGAGGAGCCCTTTGCTCTCACCCCGCTTGAAGCCATGGCCTGCGGCCTGCCTGTCATCGGCACTATGACAGGTGGCAGCCGCGAACTTTTTCGTCACGGCGAAAATGCCCTGACCTATGAAGCAGGAGCCGCCACCGAGCTTTCGGAGCGCATTTTACAGCTGCAAAGCGAAGACCACCTTCGCACATATATAGCCAGAAACGGCCACACGGAAGTGCATAAGCGCTTTGCCATGAATCCTATCGTGGACCAAGTGGAGAAATACCTTTGTGACTCCATTCCATCATGAGCACGCGGTTCACCCTCGATGGAAGCGCCGAGCTTGAAAAGCATCTGGCGAAAATATGCTCTCTCGTGCGTGCGGGCGTTGAAAACATCATACCGTCTTCCCGGCTCGAAGGCTTGGCGCTCGCGGGTGGTTATGGGCGGGGAGAGGGCGGTGTCCTGCACGAAGGCGGACATGACAGGCCCTATAACGACCTTGAATTTTTCGTTTTCGTGCGTGGCAGCACTTTCATCAACGACCGCCGCTACAAAGCATCGCTGCATGCGCTGGGAGAATCCCTGTCTCCGGAAGCAGGCCTTGAAGTGGAGTTCAAGATTCTATCCCTCCAAAAGCTGCGCAGGAGCCCGGTCAGCATGTTTTACTACGATCTGGTCATGGGTCACCGCTGGCTCGTCGGAGACGAAAGTTTGTTTGCTGGCTGCGAACATCACCAGAACGCTTCAGACATTCCACTTCACGAGGCCACACGACTTCTTTTCAACCGCTGTTCCGGCCTGTTGTTTGCCAGCGAGCGTCTGTCCCAGGACAGCTTCGACTCAGATGATGCTGATTTTGTAGGCCGCAATCTGGCCAAAGCCCAGCTGGCCCTCGGGGATGTCTTTCTGACTATGAATGGTCGTTACCATTGGAGCTGCAGAGAGCGTCATCATAGGCTGAAAGAAACGACTGGCGCCAGCCCAGCTCTGCTGGCCCACCACGCAGCAGGCATGGCATTCAAGCTCCATCCGCAGCGGACAACAAAATCCCGTGCCGAGCTGTCACTCGAACACACGGAGCTATCCCAGATGGCCAGTGAAATATTTCTGCAGCTGGAAAGCAAACGTTTGAACATCAGACTTGCCCAGGCAGCAGACTACGTCAGCTGCACCGCCAACAAGTGCCCTGAGGTCCCGCTTTGGAAAAATGTGCTCATCCATCTCCGCACTCGTGGCCTCCCCTCAGGTCTCACCCGCTATCCACGGGAGCATTTGCTCAATGAACTGGTGCGGATGCTTTGGACCGGATGCGTGGCTGAGCCCCAGGCGGTCAGACGCTATGCAACTCTCTGGGGCTGTTACAATTAGCCGAGCGGATACCCTCAGTTGCGGGCGATGATTTGAAAGCGGTTTGCGGTTTTTGTACCAGCTGTTCACCACGCACATGAACATCCTCGTCGTTTACCCTTACATCCCCTACCCGGTTGACCGCGGCACTTATCAGCGTGTGTTTCACCTGCTGTGTGCACTGGCCAGAGATCACACCATCGATCTGATCGCGCTGTCTGAAAAGGGTGAGCGGGTGGAACACCGCTGTGTTTTCGAAAAATTTTGCCGCAAGGTGGTCTTCGTGCCCTTTGAGCACCCCCCATGGCCGAGGCTCTTTCCAAACCGCCTTCTGAACTCACTTCCCACGACCATTCGCCACTGGTGCCTGCCTCAGCTTGCGGACACCATCAGCGATATGCTGGATCACAATGAGTACGATCTCGTGCATGTGTGTGACATTGTCATGGCCCAGTACTTTCTCGATGATCACCTTGAGATACCTTTGAGCGTCGATCGCAGCAGAGTGGATCTTCAGTTTCAGCAGGAACAACATGCCCGCATGCCTAAAGGGCTGAAGTCTTCACTGCTTTACCGCGAACAGGAATGGAAGTTGCGGCGCTTTGAACACAAGGTCGCCCAACGCAGCGCCGTGCAAGTCGTCTGCGGTCCAGATGATGAAGAATTCATTCGCTCGGAAGTGAGCATTAAAATGCCCGTGCAGGTAGTCACCAATGGCGTTGATCTCGACTACTTCAGCCCTGACGGGACAGATGTGCCCCGTGATTCGTCACCCACGCTCATTTACTGCGGCGCCATGGACTACATGCCAAATGTGGACGCCTTGCGCTGGTACTTCGAGGAAATTCATCCCCGTGCCAAAAGCCTGGTGCCAGATTTGCAGGTTTTGATTGTTGGAAAATCCCCGACTGATGAAGTGCTCTCTTATGGCAGCCTTCAAGATGTCACCGTCACAGGCGGAGTGCCTGATGTGAGGCCTTGGTACCGACGCGCCTGGGCGCAGATAGTGCCGCTTAGGATTGGCGGCGGTACCAGGCTGAAAATCCCCGAAAGCATGGCCATGGGCACTCCAGTGATCAGCACCACCATTGGTGCACAAGGGCTCCAGCTGGTGCATGGCATGGATATTCTACTGGCAGACACGGCGGATATGTTTGCGCACTACATCGAGCGCATGCTGCACGACGAAGTTCTGCGTCAGAAAATCGAAACACGCGGCATGCAGACCTGCAAGGCACGTTTTGGCTGGCCTGGTCTCGGCAGGCAGCTCAGCAGCTACTATTCCAAGCATTTTCAGCCATCGAAGCAACTGCATGAACACAACTAATGCCGCATCCAATCCGCGCAGCGGACCTTCGCTCTCCATTCTCGGGGTCCCATTCGACAATGTGACCACAGGTCAGACTTTGGAAGTCATTGCAGGCATGATCGCATCGCGAAAGCCGCATTACATCGCTACCGCAAATGTTGACTTCACCGCACTGGCTCTCTGTGATGAGGACCTGCGGCGCATTCTCCTAGATGCTCATCTCGTTGTCTGCGATGGCATGCCACTCGTCTGGGCCTCCCGATGGCTGGGCAATCCGCTGCCAGAACGCGTGGCGGGCTCTGATCTCGTCCCGAAACTTCTTGAGATGGCACAAGAGCGAAACTGGAGTGTCTTTTTTCTTGGCGGGCAGAAGGAAGTGGCTGAAATGGCAGTGAGAAAAGTGCGTGAAAAGCATCCAGATCTGCGGATCGCCGGCATGCTGTCCCCTCCTTTCAAACCGCTGCTGGAAATGGATCATGCGTCAATCTGTGCTCAGATTCGCAGCACAAATCCGGATCTGCTCTTTGTCTCCTTCGGCTGCCCAAAGCAGGAAAAATGGATCGCCATGAACTACCTGCAGGCCGGTGCACCTGTCACTATTGGAGTGGGAGCCACGATCGACTTCCTCGCCGGCCATATGAAACGCGCACCGCGCTGGATGCAAATGATCGGGCTGGAATGGCTCTATCGCCTGCTTCAGGAACCACGCCGTCTGTTTAAACGATATGCCACCGACTTCGTTGTGTTTGGCTTGGCAATCGTCAAGCAATGGTGGCTGACACGGAGCGGCAGGCAGAAAAGCGTCACCACAAGCACGCATGAAATCCCTGCAGCTGTTCCGGTCACAGCACCGCCAGCACCAACATCCAGTATTGCGGAAATTCGCTCCCCATCTCGCCTGGACGCAGCGGAAGTGCGTTCCATTGAGCAAAGCTGGATGAGCATCCTTGAGGGACCGGAGGAAGGTGTGGTGATTAACTGTGCAGAGACACAATTTATCGACAGCACCGGACTCGGGCTGCTGATGCGTGTGCAAAAGCGCTGCCGCCAGTCTGGCAAGCCATTGATGCTGGCCGCTGTTTCCCCTGCGGTGCTCAAGCTTCTGCAGATGACACGCCTCAGCTCCCTCTTCCATCAGGCAAGCAGTCGGGAAGAAGCTCTGGAGAAGATTATCAGTTCCAGCCTGATGGTCACTCATTCTATTCCAAAAGTTGAGCCGCTCCATCTTGACTGGAGTGGTGCTGTGACAACCAGCGGTGCGGATGGACTCTGGCGCGGAGCCTTGGGAGTCATGCAAAATGCCGCGGACTCGCGCAACCCTGTCGTCATTGACCTTCAAGGTGTGCAGGTGATGGACAGCGGCGGCCTTGGCCTGATGGCTCGCATCAAGGATCACGCCAGTAGCCGTCACATCAATCTTCGTTTCACCAATGCCAGCCCCGTGGTGCACGAATCACTGCGCCATGAACATATGGAACACCTCCTCGCCTCATGAAAATTGCAATATCCACCAGTGTTATTCAGCGTGGTAAAACTGGCGTGGCCCAGTATGTCCTGGCTCTGACTCGCGCTCTCATGCCCTATACAGATGTGGTCAAATTTCACATCCTGGCACTGGCTCAGGACCTGCCGCTTTTTGATTTTGCACGAGGGCGCATGGAGATCATTCCTGTAGATGAGCGGTGGCGCTCCCCAGTGCGCAACATATGGTGGCACCAGCGCGTGCTACCCCGATGGCTCGATGAGCAGCAGATCGATGTGCTGCATGTGCCGAGCTATCGGCGCATGGTATGTTCTGCGCACTGCAATCTCATCTCCACCATCCACGATCTGGCCCCCTTTCATGTCAAAAAGAAGTACGATCTGGCCCGAATGCTTTACGGACGCATAGTGGTCAAGCTTCTTGCCCGGAGACAGAATGGGATCATCGCGGTGAGTTCCAGCACAGCCAGAGATGTCGAGCGCTTCTTCGGCGTCCCAGTGCAAAACCAAAATGTCATTCTCAATGGCATCGACCACAGTCGTTTCAACTTAGGCGACCCAGTCGCGGCCCGCACTCTCGTTGAGTCGCGCTGGCAGCTCATGGAGCCATTTTTCCTCTATGTGTCCCGGATTGAGCACCCGGCCAAAAATCACATACGGCTGATTGAGTCCTTCAACCAGTTCAAAACAAATACAGGCTCCCCCTGGCAGCTGGTTTTGGCAGGCAGCGACTGGCACGGTGCAGAACACATCCATTCTGCCGCCCGGCAGTCGCCCTTCAGCAAAGACATCCGCTTCCTGGGCTTTGTAGAAGATGCCGTGCTTCCAGACTTGTACCGAGCTGCATCGGTCATGGTGTACCCCTCTTTGTTTGAGGGTTTTGGCCTGCCTCCGATCGAAGCCATGGCATGCGGTTGCCCGGTCATCTGCTCCAATCGGGGATCGCTGGCAGAGGTTGTAGGATCAGCTGCACGTATCATCAATCCGGAAGATCAAGCTCAAATGGCCGACGCGCTTCAGGATGTCGCCATCCATCATGAAAAGCGGGAGTCTCTGATTCAGGCCGGTCTTCTCAATGCAAGGCGTTTCAACTGGGACGAAAACGCCAAACGCGTCATGGAAGTTTATGAAAAGCCCTTCACAGGTTCCCGCAGTTGGGGGGGTTGAGACGTCGTATAATGAAGCGGACATTTCTTCATACAAAATGTCGAACTTCCTTCAGCACTGGCAGCTAGACGTGAAACCTTTTGAGGCCACGTGGGACACGCGTTTCTATTACCGAAGCCCCCAGCATCAGGAGGCATTGGACAGGCTGATTTATCTGGCCTCCGAAAAAACCATGAACCTGGGCATGCTCACAGGTGAGATCGGCTGCGGAAAGACGATCACCACTGCCATCCTGGCCCAAAGCCTGGACCCATGCGCATACATTGTCGTCAGCTGCACAAATTCGGGATTCAGCTTCGATGAGCTGCTGCAGTATATCCTCTGGCAGCTTGACCCTGAGGCCACGCATATGCCGGAAAGCAAATTCGGCCGCTGCGAGCACCTGAAAAAACTTTGTGAAAGTGCCGCATCACGTGGCAGACACGTGATTGTTCTCCTCGACGAGGCCCAGGATCTGCCGGAAGACACTCTGCGTCAGCTTGGATGGCTGACAAACTTCAATGGAGAAGGCAGGCCTTTGTTGACCCTGCTTCTCATAGGCCAGCCTCCGCTGCGTCGGCTAGTGAACAACAATCAGGCGATTCAACAGCGGATCGGCCTCCGGTTTCACCTGCTTCCTCTGGCCCAGGAAGCCACGGCAAACTATGTCACTCACCGTTTGAAGGCGGCAGGGCATTCAGATGGCTCTCTCTTCGATGAAGATGCGCTCATCCACCTGCATCATTTCTCGCGGGGCATTCCGCGCGAAATCAATCGCACTGCGAAACTCTGCATGGAACATGCCTGGGCGTCAGGGGATGAACGCATCACTGCACAAATTTTGCACGACGTGGCATGTGATTTGTACCGTCAGGACAACCTGATCAGCAGCGCCGCCGTGCTTGCCAGCGCCACATGAATGCGACGCCTACAACGTCCTTCAGCCTTTCGGCCATCAATCGCAAGCGCGGCATCACCAGCCCAGCTCCACGGCAGCCGGATGCCTTTGTGCGGGCCGAGTCACCCGCATTTTCCGCTTCTTCAGTGCCTTTGGCAGCAGAGGCTGAGTCTCCACAGCCCGCCATCAAGCTGCCATTTGACCCTTTAAGGATCATTGATGCGCTGGTCCGCCGATGGTGGCTCATGCTAGCCTTTGGCATCGCATGTGCAGGAGGGATGTTAGCCTTGGGACTGCTGCGTTTTGAAACCCTTTACACAGCTAAATCCCAGATCATCAAACAACAGCTCGCGTCTGCATTTCGGCAGTCGGATTCAGGAGAGTCTTTCAAACCCAGCGACCTCACCATCCCCACGCTGATGTCTCTGATGTACTCCGGCTCCACCATCGCCACTACCAGCAATCAGCTGGGACATCGCTTTGAAGAAAGCGCCATCCGCTCAGGCCTGATTGTTTCCGCAGAGCGCAATACTGACATTCTAAACATCAGCATGACATCAAACGTCAGCGCCGAGGCTGTGATGGAAATGCTGAAAGCCTACACGGAAACAGTGCTCCTGCTGTCCCGTGATCTTCAGCGCGGAGACGCCTCCGCAATGAAGACATTTTTGCAGAAGCAGATTGAACGCACAGACGCCGATCTCCTGAAAGTCAACGAGGAGCTCCTGGCCTATGGTCGTCAGTCTCAATTGCTGGATGCCGACAAACAGATGGACGCCTGGCTGGGAGAACTGGGTAATTTCACCCTTAAGTATGAGACTCTTAAGCTCGATCACGATACTCTTGATCTTCGCATTCAAGGAATAGAGCGCGAACTCGGCAAGGTGGACACAAACGCCGCACGTGTGGACAGCGCGAAAAAAGAGCTCGCTGAACTCAGGGTGCGCTACACAGACGAGCATCCTTCCGTCATTGAGGCAGTGGAGAAACTCAATGCCTTGGAGCAGCAGATGAAAAATTCCGGCCTCCGCACCGATGCACCACCAAAGCCCGGTGAAAGCAATGTGGCTGAGAGCCTTTACCTGGATCTGGTGCGTCTGCGCGCAGAGAAACAGGTCATGGGAGAGCAGTTGCAGAAGCTGCTTCAGGTGCGCGAGGGCATTAATGAGCGTCTGGCGAAGCTGCCACGCCAGGCCATGGAGTACGCCCAGATCAAATCCCGCAAGCAGACACTCGAAACCTCCCGCGCGCTGTTGTCAGGGAGACAGCGCGAAGCCGCTCTCTACGAGGAAAATTCACAGGGCTACTTCAGGCTGTTTTCCATGGCACGCGTACAGGATGTTAGCGCCGTCAAGCCCACGCAAAAACTCGCCATGGTGGGAGCTGGCGGATTTGGAGCTGGCGTCGTTTTGACAGCTCTGCTTGTGATTGCCTCCTCTCTCTCAGACGGCCGCATGCTCAGCAGCGGAGATTTGAAACGCGCCACCGGCGCCCCCGTTCTCGGTGCTCTGCCTGCATCCCGCACCACAGAAAGTGCGGATGAATGGGCTTTCCGCACCTGGACCAAGCTGCAGCCCGTGCTCCACACGCCAGCAAATGGGGGAGGCATAGTCTGCGGCGTCCTTCACAGTGCAGAAGACGATGCCGCCGAACACTTCATCCACCTGCTTGCCAAAGCAGCAGTGCGCCGAGGTCTCAGCTGCATATGCATCACCAGCAAACTGACTGAAGATGCCCTGGCGCTCAGCAGCGCAGTTGAGAACCCGGAACGCCCCGCACGCATCTCACACGATGTTTCTGACCGCCCGTACCTAATCGGCATGGATGAGGAATGGCAGTGGACCCCTGAACACAGAATGCACTGGCAGGCCGCTCTTGCGCACTGGCGTCAGCTGCCCGGCACCGTAATCCTTATCGAACTGCCTTCCGTCGAGCGCCCAGAGACGCTGCTCATTGCCGAACAACTGCCGAACCTCATCTGGGCAGGCTCCAGTGGTGGAAGCCTGGTGCAAAAGATCCAGGACACTCTGCTCATGTATCGTGATGCCGGTTGCAGGCTGGTCGCCGCATTGCTGGACCGGGCGCCGGAACTGCGTCCTGCCTTGCTGGCCCGCTTTGCCATCCTCGCGCTCTTGCTTGGCGGCAGCATCCCCGCCCAGGCACAAACCAGCCTTCCGCTGGGTCCCGGCGATGCCATAAACATCAACATGCCCGGATTCGAAGGCCATGAACGAAAGGACATAGCCGTGGGTCCGGATGGCAGGCTGACTTATCTTCAGGCTCATGATATTGAGGCCGCAGGACTCACCATCGATCAATTGCGCGAAAAGCTGAATCTTGAGCTCAGACGCTACTATCGTAATGCGCGTGTGGTGGTCACGCCCTCCACATTTCAGAGCCGCAAAGTTTACGTGCTTGGAAAGGTCGTCAAAAAAGGTGCCATCAATCTGGACCGCCCTTTGACCATTCTTGAGGTGGTTTCAGAAGCAGGCGGATTGGAGACAGGTTTGTTTCAGCAAAACACCGTCGAGCTCGCTGACCTAGGCCGCAGTTTCGTCATGCGGGGGCAGTCTCGGCTCCCGGTCAATCTTGAGGCCTTATTTCTGCACGGCGACATGTCTCAAAACGTGCGCGTAGAGCCTGGCGACTACCTCTATTTCCCATCCGCAAATTCCAATGAAATCTATGTGCTCGGGGATGTAAAAATGCAGGGCACCCAGGGTCTGCTGGCCCACACCTCCGTCCACAGTGCCATCGCGCAGGCCGGAGGCTTTACCGCAAAAGCCTACAGCAAACGTGTTCTGGTGGTTCGCGGCTCCTTTGAGAAGCCGGAACGTTTCATCGTGGACATGGATGATGTACTCACCGCGCGCGCCAAAGGCTTCCGTCTGGAGCCGAAAGACATTGTCTATGTGGCCGACAAGCCATGGGCGCGCGCAGAGGAGCTGCTCCACATAGCGATCAATGCCTTCCTTCAGGGGGCGGTGTCAAGCTGGACCAGGGCCAACATAGGGCCCTACATCCAGCAGCCTTTGCTCCCTCAGATCCGCTGATAAAGCTTCCTCCCATTGCCACTCCAATCTTTAACCTGATGTTGTCCTATGATCGCGACTTTGGGGCCCAAATCCACGCCACCTTCTGAGATTAGAGCTTTGCATGTGGCCATCATCGAGGACGACCCGACCTTGCGTCTTTTTTTGCAAAAGCTTGTCTCTAAGCCGGGATCACAGCTTGAATTCTCCGGCGCTTGGGAAAGCGCCGAGGCTGCTGCCAAGCCCCTTTTAGATACCCGCCCTGATGTGGTGGTCGTGGACCTTGAGCTACCCCACATGTGCGGCATGGACTTGATCCGCCATCTGTCCCCACGCATGCCAGCCACGGCATTTTTAGTGCTCACCATTCATGATGATCCGCAAAAGGTCTTTGCCGCCTTGCGAGCCGGAGCCAGCGGCTACCTTTTGAAAAGCGCCAAGCCTGCGGAGATCGTCGCGGGAATCCGCCAGGCTTATGCGGGCGGTGCTCCGCTGAGCCAGGAAATAGCGCGCATGCTCATTCAGTCGTTTCAAGCTCCAGCCAAAACAGAGCGCAAACGCATGCCAGGCCTGACTCCGCGTGAAAGCGAGATCCTGGATCTCCTGGCCAAGGGCATGGTGCCCAAGGAAGTGGCCGACCAGCTGAGCCTCAGCTACTCCACCGTGCGTGACTACCTCAAGGCTGTCTATGCCAAGCTGCATGTGCGCTCACGCACTGAGGCTGTTCTCAAATACCTCGATCAGACAAAGTAGCCTCCACAGCTTCCCCACAGCTGCGGGGGTTGAGACTGTAGTCCAGAGCAGGGAAATTTTTGGCATGAAAGCCACTGTATTGGCCACCTGCTGCGTGCTCATTCTCAGTTCCTGCGCCTTGATGAAGGAGCAGAAAAAATTTGATGCTCGCAATGATGCCTCCACCACCACTGCTGCTTTCACCCAGACAAAGCGCCAGGAGCCCATCAAGCCTGAGTGGCTCAAACCTTCGCCCAGACCTTTCGCCCTGGGGCCAGGCGACAAATTGGAAATCGAAATCCTAGGGGAAACGGGCACTAGAACAGACACCTTCGTCACCCCGGACAGCAAAGTCTATTTTGATCTGCTGCCAGGCATTGATGTAAAAGGCAAAACCACTACTCAGCTGCGGGAAGAGATGGAGAAGCTGCTGGCTCGCTACTACAAGCAGCCCCAGGTGAGCCTCACATTGCGCGAGGTGAGCAGCCAGCGCGTCTGGGTGCTTGGACGAGTAAATGCTCCCGGAATCTATCCACTGAACCGCCCGCTGAGAGTTCTTGATGCCGTCACCCAGGCAGGCGGTCTCTTCACCTCCCGTTTCACTGGCACCACTGAAGAGCTGGCGGACCTCAGCCATAGTTTCTTGATCCGTGGTGGCAAGACGCTGCCGGTGGATTTTCAAAAACTCATCCGCGAAGGCGACCTGAGTCAAAACATCTATCTGGAGCCAGATGATTTCATATACCTCCCATCCGCCCTCACGAATGAGATTTATGTTCTGGGCGCAGTCACCGAGCCAAGACCCGTTGGCTTCATGAACGAGATGAATCTGATCACCGCGCTCGGTCGTGGCCTCGGCATACGCCTCGATGCAGATCTGGCTCATGTGACGATCGTTCGCGGCTCCTTGACTGAGCCTAAGATCGCCACCGTCAATGCCAGCGACATCATTCAGGGCAGGTCCACCAATGTACGCCTTGAACCCGGCGACATCGTTTACATACCAGGTGCCGGCAGCATGTCTCCCGGCGGATTCCTGCATGACGCTGTCAACACTTTCACCCGTTTGGTGGCAGCCAACGAAGGCAACGCCGCAGGCTCGGCACATGCCACCCCGATCGGTGTGAATGTAAACATCGGCGGCACCGGAAGCAGTTCAAACCAATGACGCACAAGCCCTCATCCCGCATACGCCCGCTCATTATTGTCGAAGCGGCAAACCCAGCTCTTACCAGCGCGGCCTTGGTCGGCTGGTCCTGCGCCCAGGCCATTTCCAAGGTGACGGATGCTCACATCGTCACTGAATGGCGTAACCGAGACGACTTCCTCAAGGCAGGCATGGTGGAGGGACGCGACTTTACCGCCATCAATAACCGACGTCTGCAGCACCTTTCGTGGAGTCTTGCCAGTAAACTCAGTCGCAAAGGCAGCTTTAGCTGGAGCCTCTATGCCTTGTTCTCCAATCTCGTTTATCCTTTCTTTGAGCGTAAGCTCTGGCATGCCTTCCGCTCGCGCTTGGAGGCAGGAGAGTTTGATCTCGTGCACCGTGTGCTTCCACTCTCTCCCACCACCGCCAGCTGGATCGCCCCCCGGTTGAAAAAGATAGGGGTGCCGTTTGTTCTGGGTCCCTTGAACGGCGGGGTCCCGTGGCCCAAGGGCTTCGACGATCTGCGCAAGCAAGAGCGGGATGGTGCAGGCCGACTGCGCACACTGCACCGTTTCTCTCGTGGCTTGAGCAAAACCCGGGAATCGGCCAGCGCTATCCTCGCCGCATCCCGCACTACTCTGCGCGAGATTCCCTCGCAGTTGATGCAACGCGTGGTTTTTATGCCCGAGAATGCGGTAGATCTCGAAAAATTCCCGCTGAATCCGAAAACCACGCACAGTGAAACGTCCCGCCCGCTGCGTATCTCATTTGTAGGCAGGCTGGTCGCACTAAAAGGCGTGGACATGCTTCTAACCGCAGCTGCACCGCTGGTTCGCAGCGGCAGCCTGCACCTGGATATCATCGGCGACGGACCTGAGCGCGAACGCCTGCAGAAAATGGTGGCCGACGAGGGCATCGCTGCTGGAGTCAGCATGGACGGCTGGGTGCCTCATGCCCAGCTTGGTTCTCGTCTTCGCAAGAGCGATCTCTTCGTCTTCCCCAGCATCCGTGAATTTGGAGGCGGTGTGGTGCTCGAAGCCATGGCGCTCGGAATCCCGGCCGTGGTGCTGGATCACGGAGGCCCTCCGGAACTCGTGCCTCCTGGAACAGGCTACGTCCTTCCGATGACTACACGCGAAGACATCGTGAGCCGTATTCGTCAGCTGCTCACAGAGCTGAAGAATGATCCAGCCCAGCTGAAAAGTGCCGGTGAACTGGCCCAGGCTCACGTGCGCAAATACTACACCTGGGAGGCCAAGGCCACGCAGATCCTCGAAGTTTACCGCTGGGTGCTGGGCCTTCGCAGCACCAAGCCAGACTGGGGCACTCCCATGGGCTTTGTTCACACCCAGGACTCCGTCGTTCAAGCCGTCGACACCATTCCCGAATCTCTACTTGTTCCTGGTCATGGATTCTAAAGCAACTGGTCCGGTTTCATTTCACATCCCTTCTTTGGATGGTCTACGATCTGTGGCCATCCTTATCGTCTTTCTCAGTCATGCCGGCCTGTCTCATGTAGTGCCTGGTTTGTTTGGGGTGACCATTTTCTTCTTTCTCAGCGGCTACCTTATCACCACGCTGCTGCGGATGGAATGCGAGCGCACGGGGGGCGTCAATCTTCGTCAGTTTTTTCTCCGGCGCACTCTGCGCATCCTGCCGCCCTTTTATCTCGTGCTCTTCCTCATAGCATTGCTCTGTGCATCAGGAGTCTTGCCCGGAGGATCTCACATTCAGGCCTTCACGGCCCAGGCTCTTTTCGCCGCTAACTACTGGGAGATTCATGGCGGTTTCCAGCCGCCTGGCACAGAGGTGCTGTGGTCCCTGGCAGTGGAGGAGCACTTCTACCTTGTCTTTCCTTTTTTCTATCTCGGTATGCGGCGTGTCCTTCCAGATCGGAGCCACCAGTTTGCCCTGCTGCTGACACTCTGCGCCGCAGTGCTCGTCTGGCGAATGCTGCTCGTGCATCAGTTTTCTGCCATCGACCTTCACTCAGGCTCAGCGCACCACCCCCGCACCTGCCATGGCACCGATACCCGTCTCGATGGCCTGCTCTTTGGCTGTGCGCTGGCGGTGTGGGGAAACCCGGCGCTCGACAGCACACGTATCCGCCGCAGTCACTGGCTCTTTGTTTTGCTGCCGGCATGCGTGGCCCTGCTGCTGGCTTCCTTCCTCATCCGCAGCGTCCCCTTCCGTGAGACTTGGCGCTACACGGTCCAGGGGCTGGCTCTCATGCCTGTGTTCATCTGCGTTATTCGCTTCCATGACAGCCCGCTCCTGCGGTTTTTAAACTGGAGCTGGGTCAGCAGGCTGGGTGTGTTCTCGTATGCATTCTATCTCACGCATTCACTGCTGCTGGCTTTGATGGAAGAATGCCTGCCAGACTCCATGCATCTCAGCCATCTTCAGCTGATGATGCTCCGCGGCATGGCGGCCTTTGCACTTAGCCTGGCCTCTTCATGGATCATTCATCATGGGGTCGAACGCCCCTTCCTGCGGTTGAGACGACGTCTCGGTGGCGCTGCGCCGACAGTTCAACATAAGCAATCATCAGGATTGGCTTTGAATCACGCTTAGAGAATACTAAACCTCGATTCATTCTTGAGCTAAAAGCCCGTTTGGCGTCACCTCAGCTTGCGGTTTCGTTGATTCATTCGGAACTTTCAGAAGTACCACACTTTCCGTGTGTCTTTTGATCCTCTCTCAGTCATGAATACCTCACGCCCTTTCATTCGTGTCGCTTGCGTCGAAGATGACCCCTTGTTTCAGGCGTTGTTAAAAAAAGTGCTGGTTCCTCAGAAGGGCTTTGATCTGGTGAATGTATTTAACAATGCTGAACAAGCATTGGCTACTATCATGGAGACACGACCGGACGTCGTGCTTCTTGATCTCAAGCTTCCAGGAAAGACAGGCATCGACTTCCTGCACATGGTCGAGTCTCATATGCCCGCGACCGCCTTTGTCATGCTCACTGGGGATGACACTCCGCAGCAGGTGTTCGCCGCGCTCAAGGCAGGAGCCTGCGGTTACGTCTTGAAGACTGCTCCTCTTGATCATCTGCTGGAGGCGGTTCGCACGGCCGCAGTAGGTGGCAGCCCGCTGAGCCCCACCATCTCTCGTGTCGTCATCTCGGCCTTCCAAACCAAGCTGTCCGCCCAGCCCCCGCGTATTCCCGGCATCACCCATCGTGAGAATGAACTCCTGAGTCTGTTCGTCAAAGGCCTCAGCGCCAAGGAAGCCGCCTATGAGATGGGCATCAGCTATGAAACCGTCCGGGACTATCTCAAGACGATCTACCAAAAGCTCAAGGTGAGGTCTCGCACAGAGGCGGTGCTTAAATACGTCAAAAATCAGCAGGGCCCCGTGCTCGCTTTCTGATCACCTCGCACGCGGTTGTTTGCGAACTCGGACTGCCGCCCGCCGGTTCATCTCCATCCCGGACACCATGCCGGCAAGCATGAGCCAGTGAGAGAGATTCTTTGTTTGCGTCAGGATGCGTTCCACCGTGCCATGCAGATAGCAGATGGAGAGCGCCACCAGAATGCCAAAGGCCACATATCCCATCAGGCTTTGATCATAGTAGCGCCACGCTCGAAAAGCGCACCACAGCGTGGCTGCTTCAAATAGCAGAAAGAGTGTCCAGCCCGTCCAGCCGTTCTCAGCCAGAAGCAGCCAGTACAAGCTCTCCGTCAGAGGGTTTGCCCAGTAAAGCTCATCCACGATGGCAAAGCCGCGGCTCTCATCCCACTCCTCCAGCACAGCACTGTATTTTGCTCCACGCGGACGGCTGTTGGCGATGCCGTAATTGTTCCAGCCAATGCCCAGCAGCGGGTAGTCATTGAGCATGGCCTTGCACTGGCGGTTCAGCACCGGACGCAGGTCCTCGGCGTTCTTCTCCTTGCTCTCTTTGACCTCCTTGAGGCGTGAGTTGAGCGAGTCCATGGCAAACATCATCACCAGCACAGCCCCGATCATTCCCATCACGGAAAACAGAGCTGTTCGCAGCCCGGGACCACGCAGCCACGCCATGCCCAGCACGATACCCGCGCCTGCCGCATAGGCTGCCAGTGCCGCACGGGACACAGACAGCAGCACGCACAGCCCCGCTGCACCAAAAGCCGCCAGGCACAGCCAGAGCAGGCGTCCTTTCACCTCCTTGTGCAAGGCGGCGGCAAATACCACGCACGCTGTCATGTAGGCCCACATGGACATGGGATTCTGATGCTCAAACCACCCCTTGATCTGAAAATAGCCCTCCAGGTAGCGCATCTTCATGCAGATCCAACCCTGCACCACCAGACTGAGCGCCAGTCCTGTAAGTGCCGCACGCAGATCCTTTTCATCCCGCAGATACATGGCGGCGGCCACAAAGATCAGCGTGGCTTTGCCAAATCTGGAAAAAGCCATGAAAGCCAGCGAGGCGTCCCAGGCATTAAAAACAGACATCAGCCCAGCCACCGCCCACATGGCATAAAGGCACGAGCCAGGAGGCAGCCCTTTTCTCACAGGTACCAAAGGATCACGCGGACTTCGCGCCACAGCGATGATCAATGCGATCGCGAACACTTCGATCAGGGAGATTTCATAGCCCTTGGCATGCCCCCGGTATTTTTCAATGCTGTCGATCATCAGCGTGAATCTTCCAGGTTGCAGCGTCGGCATGAAAATCATCAGCCCGAAGAGTCCCCGCTGCCAGGTACGTCGAGATGCCAGCACCACTCCAAGCAGCGGTGCCAGCCCTCCATATAGCAGGAGCGCAAAGATGATTTTGATCAGGTCTTTCAACACAGGAAATGTGGTTCCACCACAGGCTCTTTCACCCCCCTCAACTGTGGGACTTTTGAGCCTGCAACACGGAGCTGGAAAGTGTATGGTGGTGACCCACGCCTGCAGTGAGGCATTCCTCAGCTATAAGGTATTTCTTACCGTTCTCCATGCGCAGACTGACTTATGGTACCTCGACTGAAGAGCCGCTTCTGGTTCTGCTGCAGCCGGTTCGGGCCGGTCAGCTGGACTGGCAGGCTTGGCTCAATCCACCATCTCCGCTAAGCACTCTATGAGCCGTCCTACCATCGGTGTTCTCATCCGCTTCAAAAATTCCGCCGCCACACTGCCCCGAGTTTTGCAGCGGCTCCACGCTCAGACCGTCCAGCCTCTCTTCATCCTCGGCGTGGACACGGGCGGCACTGATGGCTCGGCGGCATTGATCGAGCAGGCAGGAGGCAGGGTCATTTCATGGACGGAGCCTTATCATCATGCACGTGTGCTTAACTATGGGCTGAAAAACATCCACACAGATCTCGTCCTCGTGCTCAGCTCACACACCACGCTGGATGAGGACAATGCCGTCGAGCGCATGCTCGAAGCTTTCGCTGACCCTCGCGTCGCCTGCATCAGCGCCAAGTGGGACGACGATCCCTTTTACAGCGACTCCATCACATGGGATGAACTACGTGCCAAGGGTCTCAAGTTCGGCTCCATCTACAGCAACAGCATGGGCATGATCCGCCGCAGCGCCTGGGAGTCCGTGCCGTTTGATGAAACATTAATCACAGCGGAAGACTACGGCTGGGCCATTGAGCAGCTGCGCCGCGGGCATGTCTGCAGGCGTCTTAAGCTGCGCTTCGGCTACGAACGCAGCGGCCATGACCGCACGTATGACTTTGCACGCCTCGTGTTCCTGTTTGCGCGCAGATATCAGCTTCGCGTGGCATGGCTCGGAGTGCGGGGCAGCATCCAGCAGCTGCTTTCCTCACTGTTGTTTCACCGGCGGGAGTCCTCCCCGCCGGCTTTGCACTATGACCGCCTCAAGGCCTGGGCCCTGATGCGCTTTACCGCCGCTTCTTCTTTTTCCGGCCGGTGAGGATCGCGCGGGCGCGGTCTTCGTCGTCTAGAGCGGTGGTGTATTTGTAGTTGAAGCCTTCGAGCTTCCGACGCTCGATCTTCTGACTGATGAGACGCTCGATGGAGGCCACATTCATAAGCTCGTCGGCGGCGAAGAGCGTAAAGGCATCCCCTTCCTTCTGCGCACGGCCGGTGCGTCCAATACGGTGCACATAGTCCTCGGAATGCTCTGGCACCATGTAGTTGATCACGTGGGTCACGCTGCTGACATCCAGACCACGTGCTGCCAGGTCAGTTGCGACGATGATTTCAAACTCACCGCTTCGGAAGCCCTGCAGGGCGCGCTCGCGGTCACGCTGCCCGATGTCTGAGTGCATCACCGCCACCTTGTATTCTCCCAGCTGCTTCAGTTCGCCATAGATCTGGTCCGCCTGCACCTTGGTGCGGGTGAAGATCATCACGCTCTCGAAATGGGTCTGCTTCAGGATGGCGATCAGCAGCTCCATGCGCTGGTCGCTGGCCACGGGGTACATGTAGTGGCTCACGGTTTCCGCGGTGGAGGCACGAATGCCCACTTCCACACTCTCCGGATCCTTGAGGGCAAAATCCGCCAGGTTCTTGATCTGCGGAGGCATCGTGGCGGAGAAAAACAGCGTCTGGCGGGCCGTCGGCGTCTTTTCCACGATACGGCGCACATCAGGCAGGAAGCCCATGTCCAGCATGCGATCCACCTCGTCGAGGATCAGCACCTCCACATCGCGTAGATCGGCCACACCTTCCTGCATAAAGTCGAGCAGACGTCCTGGAGTGGCCACGACGATGTCCACTCCCTGCTGGAGTCCCTTGCGCTGCTTTTCGTAGCCTACGCCACCATGGACGAGGAGCACTCGCAGGCCGGTGTGCTTGCCGTATTTTTCAAACTGCTCCACCACCTGGGCGGCCAGCTCGCGCACGGGTTCCAGCACGAGTACGCGGAACTTGCCTGGCGCACCCATTCGAGTGAGCGTGGGCAGGGCAAAGGCAGCGGTCTTGCCAGTTCCGGTCTGGGAAGCTCCCACCAGATCCTTGCCGGTGAGAATAATCGGGATGGATTTCTCCTGAATGGTCGTGGGTTTTTCATACCCCGATTCGCGGATGGCGGCCAGCACGGCCGGAGATAGACCCAGCACCTCAAATGCCTCTGGATAGGGGCCTTCGGGCACAGGCGGAGCGGGCGGTGGGGGCACTGGCGCGTGATTTTCACGCACAGGCTTGTCCTCGCGGGGACCACGCGCAGGGCGCTTGTCATCCCGGCCACGAGAGGAGCTGCGGCGTCCATCACGCTCAGGGCGTTCCCCACGGTCGCGCGGCGGACGTCCTTCACGCGGCGGGCGCGGTGAGTGCTCCCGGGGCTTGTCGTCATGTGGGCGCTTGTGCGCGTGAATGGTGGCGGGATGGTGATCTTTGGCATGGGAGTGCCCCTTGGCACTCGCGGGAGCATCCTTCTTCTTACCCCGGCCAATGACGCGTTTCAGGCCTTCCTTGATGCGGCTGAAAAGGGAGGGTTTCTTCGGGGCGTGTTCGGTTCTGCGTGGGGTGGTCACAATCTTTTTGGGAGGTAAAAGGCAGTCTATCGGCCAGTTTGGGGGACAATGCAAACCCGCAGACAGCCTAGGCGGGTGGTCAGAGTTTCATCGCATAGTGCACCTGGCGGGCCACCTCCTCAAAGCCACAGCTCGGGTACAGGTGCTGCCCGATGGCATTGGAGGCCATGGTCTCGATCTGGGCTATCTTCATGCCCTCCTCCCTCATGTAGTCCAGCGCATGCTGGATCAGCCGCCGCCCCAGACCCAGCCCGCGCGCACTTTCCACCACGGCGATGTTGGGAATCCGCCCCCGCTCATTGACCCGGTCCAGCCGGGTGGTGATGTAGCCCAGGATCTCTCCCCCACGCTCGGCCACAAAGCACCCTTCCGGGCAGAGGCCCACGTCATCGTCGATATGGCTGGCTTTGCGGACTTTCCAGTCCCGGCTGTTCCAGAGCCCAAATTTGTGCTCCAGCATCTGCTCCAGAGCCACGCTGCCAAAGGATGCCACGGTGATCTGGCGCAGTTGCTGCAGGTCTTGATCCTGATAAGGGCGGATAATAAGGGGGGCTTCGTCCATGTTTGTGGGGGTTGAAGATGGGAAAAAGAGTGGCATTTTGCCTCGTCGGACAAGCATCAATCGTCCAAATGGCACGCGTCTTGCGAAATAGATGCGTGGAGATTGGCGTTGATCTCTATTATTAATTCAGAGTTGCGAACATCTTAGCTTATATCATTCTTCTGGCCCATGCTGCTTTTTAGCCAGAGTTCTAGTAAATCCTACAGCTGCCTGATCAAGGCTGCAGGGGCATTGCTACTGGCAGGAATTCTCAGCCAGTGCACCTCCGTCCCTCCCAAGGGAGATGTCGTCGTCAGCGTCAAAGACCAAAAGCTCGGCATCTACGACCATGGCAAGCTGACGAAGCAGTATGTCATCTCGACTTCCAAATTCGGACTCGGTGACCAACAAGGCAGCAACCGCACCCCGCTGGGCGAGCACGAGATCATCGCCAAAATCGGCAAAGGCCTCCCCGCAGGCGCAGTTCTGAAAAGCCGCCGCTGGAATGGCGAAGTCCTCAAGCCAAATGCCCCAGGCCGTGACCCGATCGTCTCGCGCATCCTCTGGTTGCGCGGCATGGAGGAGACCAATCGCAACGCTTTTAACCGCTACATCTACATCCACGGC
The DNA here is from genome assembly GCF_014203095.1 of Prosthecobacter vanneervenii. Classification (NCBI taxonomy): domain Bacteria; kingdom Pseudomonadati; phylum Verrucomicrobiota; class Verrucomicrobiia; order Verrucomicrobiales; family Verrucomicrobiaceae; genus Prosthecobacter; species Prosthecobacter vanneervenii. The sequence continues at coordinate 234,332 of NZ_JACHIG010000003.1, forward strand.
ACCACCGAGGAAAACCGCCTTGGCAAGCCCGCCAGCTACGGCTGCGTGCGCATGGGCATGAAAGATGTGGTAGACCTTTTCGATACGGTGAACGTAGGAGCCAAGGTCGTCATCACCAAAGGTTCACTCCCTCCAGGCGAGAAGGAAAAGCCGGTGTCCTCTGAATTGATCGCCGACGATGGTTCTCCTTCCCTAAACGCTCCTTCCACCACCTCCTCCCAACCACTTGAGGTGGGACGCGTCATGGCGAGTGATGCTGAAAAGAAGCGTGCCGAAGAAAATGAAGCCCGCTCTAAAGCGAAGACGGAAACGGACTCCACAAAGCCTGCCTCTAAGGCCAAGTCATCCAAGTCCAAGGCGGACACCAAAGTGGCTGGCCGCTCATCCCACAAGACCAAGGCCAAGGCTTAAGCTCCCACATCCACCAGCGAGAAAGTCGGCAGAGTTTTGAGCATGGACGGATTGGTCTCCTGTGGCATACGCCGCATGATCTGGAGCTGCCTAGGATCAAGCACCAACCGCTGCTTGTGAATGCCGTTTTCGTAGATCTCGCTCTCCTCCCAGCGCGGTGCATCGCGGAATGAAGCCTGCGAGGGCCGGTACACGGCGGTGCGTCCCACATTTTCATCGATGAGGCCGGCCTCTGCCCTGCCTGTGAGATGGCACACCCCCACCACGCAGCCCAGCTCGACGGCACGAGCTGAGGCACAGCGGTCCACCCGCTCCACTCCCAGCACCGTTTCTGTAGCGCTCGGCACCAGCACCACATCCACTCCTGCACCACGCAGCTTGACGCTGATCTCCGGGATCTCGATGTCCAGGCAGATCACCACAGCAAAACGCAATCCCGCAAACTCCCACAAGCGCAGCTCTGTCCCAGGAGCGAAATCCGACTCCCAAGGAGTCAGATGCAGCTTGTCCTGATGCAGCAGGCGGTCTTCCACTAGAATCGGGGCCCTGTTACGCAGTTCCTTCCGTTCCTCGTCCCAGAAGGGCACCGTGCCAAGCACCACCGCCTTGCCCGGGCGCATCAGCAGAGATTTGAGCGCAGGCAGCACCTCACCCCAAAAGACATCGGACACACGCTTGAGCGTCTGCGGCTCCACCAGCGGCTCCAGCCCCACCCAGGTAAACTCCGGCAGCAGCACCAGATCCGCCCCGGTATCCCAAGAGGCTTCCACACAATCCGCCACCGCAGCAGCAAAAGCCGCAGGCGAACTGGCGGCCACACCGGGATCAAACGTGCAAAGGTCTATTTCTAACATGGCTGTGCGCCACATTGCGCCTCATTTTCCGCAGCCGCAACTCCCGCCGCATCCCGGCTTTTTCCGGCGTTTGGCGGAGCGCGCGATGAAAAGCACGGCCGTGACAAGAACGACAGCGATCGCGGCGATAGATTGCCAGTCCTGGTTCATGATATGGATGCGTTTAGTAGCCTAGTGCGGTCCCGATCTGGAAGATCAGCAGACTCAGTACATACGCCGTTCCGGTCATGTATCCGAGCAGAAAAAGAGCCCATTTCCAGCTGCCGGTTTCCCTTTTCACGATGGCGATGGTGCTGACGCACTGCATGGCAAAGACATAAAACACCAGCAGGCTGATGCACACGAGCGGTGTGTAAACCGCCCTGCCATCGGGCCGGCGCTCAGCGGCCAGCTTGTCGCGCAGCGGGGCCAGGTTGTCATCATCCTCACTTTCCACGGCATAAACCACGCCCATGGTGGAATTGAACACCTCGCGTGCGGCAAAGCTGCCGATGAGCCCGATGCCGATCTTCCAGTCGTAGCCAAGCGGCGCGATGGCGGGCTCGATCAGCTTGCCAGCCCGGCCTGCAAAGCTGTTTTCCAGCTGCAGCGCCTTGTCCTCGCTGGCGCTTTTCGGATAGGTGGAGGCCGCCCAGATCAAAATGGAAATGCCCATGATGATCGTGCCGGCACGCACCAGGAACATGCGCGCCCGCTGCCATACCTGCAGCAGGATGGATTTCAGCGCAGGCATCTTGTAGGAGGGCATCTCCAGAATCATGGGGCTGGCCACTCCTTTCATGACACACTTGTTGAACACCCACGCAAAGAAGAAGGCCCCGAGAGTGCCAAGAGCATACAGCCCCAGCATGATTCCCGCCTGCGTCAGAGCCCCCACCTTGCCCACTGGGAAAAGCACCCCAATGAGCAGCGAGTAAACTGGCAGACGCGCCGAGCACGATGCCAGCGGCGCGATGAGGATGGTAATCAGCCGGTCCTTGGGACTGTCGATGGTACGCGCCGCCATGACTCCAGGAATCGCACAGGCATAGGAGCTGAGGAAGGGCAGGAAGGATTTGCCGTTGAGCCCCACCTTGCTCATGGCCCAGTCCATGATGAAGGCTAGGCGCGACATGTAGCCCGTGTCTTCCATGATTCCGATGAAGAAAAACAGAATCAAAATCTGCGGCAGGAAGATGACCACGCCGCCCACTCCGGGCACGACTCCGTTGACAATGAGATCCCGCAGATCACCGGCGGACATCAGCCCTTCCACGTAGGTCCCCAGCCAACCAAATCCGGCCTCGATCCACCCCATCGGCCCCTCGGCCACCTTGAAAATGAGAAAGAAAAGCAGCCCCAGCACGAGCATCAAATTCACGAACCCGAGCACTGGATGCAGCAAAACACGGTCGATTTTCGTGGTGATCGTCTCGATCTCCTGATCTGGTCTCTTCAGCACCTGGGCGCAAAGCTGCTCGATGCTGCGGTAGCGCTCGGCCACCAGCTCGTCTTCCCAGCCCGGAAAGCTGCTCTCCATCTGGCTACGCAGTTCTTGAATCCTTCGAATCTGGGTATCGGCGATGCCATAATGCGTCGGGTCCTGATCAGAGAGCAGGTAAAGCGGTTCCAGCAACGAGGCACGGCTATGAATGGCTCCGGTCTGGCACAGCGGCCCACGGCTCTGCTCCAGCGCCGCACGCACGCCATCTGGCAGGCTGGCGCTTTGCCACTTTGGCAGGGACAGGTCTTCGCGACTCAGAGCCAGCTTGAGCTCGATCAGCCCCTTGCCGGACACCGCCTGGGTCTGCACCACCACCACGCCGAGCAGTTCGGACAATTTGGCGGCATCGATGCGCCACTCCCGCTGTGCGGCCACATCCATCATGTTGAGCACCAGAATCGTCGGCAGTCCGAGCTCCAGCACCTGGCTCACGAGGTAGAGATTGCGCTCCAGATTGGCGGAGTCCACCACACACACCACGCGGTCAGGCCTCGGAGTGTCCTCCCGGCGGCCCAGCAGCACGTCACGCAGCACCGCCTCGTCTGGGGAGCGGGCGTTCAGGCTATAAGCGCCCGGCAGGTCGATCAGGCGCAGCTTTTTGCCGTGCTGGCTGTAGCACTCGCCGATCTTTCTTTCGACGGTCACGCCAGGGTAGTTGGCCACTTTTTGCTTCAGCCCGGTCAGCAGGTTGAAAAGCGTGGTTTTCCCGGAGTTCGGGTTTCCCACGATGGCGATCAGAGGTGGTTCAGACTTGGCCTGGCTCATGCGGCGGCGGGAGCGATGGCGATGAAAGCCGCCTCATGGTTGCGCATGGAAAGGTGGGAGCCGCGAACGCAGATTTCAATCGGCTCGCCCAGCGGCGCACGGCGGGTCACCCGCACTCGGGTGCCTGGCACGATGCCCATCTCGCGCAGTCGTGTGAGGCAGGAGCGCCCAGTAGGCATTTCCTTGACGATGGCGTCTGAGCCAACGGGTAAGTCAGCAAGGGTGGTGGCGTGCATGAATGGGAAACGGTTCTGCAATTGAGACTCTGTCGCAGATTTTGATACGAGATTAACAAGAACTGAAGACCTGGCAAATGCGGACTTTGCGCAGATTTTGCGCCTTTCCCGACCTGCCGGGCAGGGCTCTCCTCTTTGCTGTGGTGGTTGCACGGGGTCTGAAAGCCGCTAGTCTGCGCGCCCTCTAAAAAAATCTATGTGGAAAGGCCGTTTTGCTCAGGAAACCAGCGCTCTCGTTCAGCGCTATGGAGAATCAGTGTCCTTCGACTGGCGCCTCTATGCCCATGACATCGCCGGATCCATCGCTCATTCCAAGGGCTTGGTTAAAGCGGGCATCCTGACGGCCGATGAGCAGCAGCAGATCGAAACCGGCCTGCTGGCCATCCGCCAGGAGATCGAAGCCGGAAATTTTGAGTTCAAGGAGTCGCTGGAAGATGTCCACATGAACATCGAATCCGAGCTGACCAAGCGCATCGGCCCCGCCGGTGCCAAGCTCCACACCGCCCGCAGCCGCAATGACCAGGTGGCCACGGATGTGCGCCTCTACTGCCGCGCCGAGATCGACCGTATCCGCAGCCTCGTCTCCGCCATGCAGGCAGCCCTCGTCGAATGCGCCGAGCGTGGCGGCGAAACCGTCATGCCCGGCTACACCCACCTTCAGCGCGGGCAGCCGGTGCTCTTTGCCCACCATCTGCTCGCCTATGTGGAGATGCTCAATCGAGACTCAGACCGCCTGGCAGACTGTCGCAAAAGGCTCAATGTCATGCCTCTAGGCTCCGGCGCTCTGGCCGGCAGCACGATCATTCTGGACCGCGAGTTTGTGGCCCAGCACCTCGGCTTCGATTCCGTGACTCAGAACTCCATGGACGCCGTTAGCGACCGCGATTTCGTCGCAGAACTGCTCTTCTCCATCTCCATGCTGGGCGTGCATCTCTCTCGCCTGAGCGAGGACGTCATCCTCTGGGCCAGCGCCGAATTTGGCTTCGTGACTCTGAGCGATGCCCACACCACAGGCTCCTCCCTGATGCCGCAGAAAAAGAACCCGGATGTGGCCGAGCTCACCCGTGGCAAATCTGCGCGCCTCATCGGCAACCTCATGAGCATCCTCACCCTGATCAAGGGCCTACCCATGACCTACAATCGCGACCTGCAGGAGGACAAGGAGCCGCTTTTTGACTCCATCGACACCATCTCTCTAGCGCTGGAAGTCTTCACCGAGATGATCACCGGCATGGATGTCAACGCCGCCAAAACGACCGCCGCAGCCAGCGACCCCATGCTGCTGGCCACGGACCTGGCCGACTACCTCGTCAACCACGGTGTCCCCTTCCGACAGGCCCATGAAGTCATCGGCAAGCTCGTGGCCTACTCTATCGAGCAGCAGCGCGCCTTTGGCGAAATGTCCCTGGAGGAATTCCAGCGCTTCTCACCGGCCTTTGCCGCCGATGTGACCGCCTGCCTGAACCTGGAAACCGCCATGACGGCACGCAAGGGCATCGGCGCACCATCGCCACAGAATGTAAAATCGCAGCTGGCCCGCTGGCGCAAAGCCCTCACCACCGAGTAACGGCATGCAGATCCCGGAATTTGAAATCTACAAGCCCGGTGCCGAAGCCGGCTGGCACAAGACCCGCAGCGAGGTGCTTTTCGACAACCGCCACGTCGGAGTCGAAAAGGCGTTTTTCAAGACCCCCAACCGCCAGACCGAAGTCCCCTGGATGGTCGTGAAGCGCAAAGCCGCCGTAGCCATTGCCCCTGTTCTGGAGGACGGCCGCTTGGTCATGGTACATCAGGAGCGCCTGCCCGTGATGCAGACCCTCTGGGAATTTCCCGCCGGCCAGATCGACAGCGAAGTGACACGCGAGTCCATCATCCACACCATTCAGAATGAACTGCGTGAGGAGTGCGGCTGCGCTCTCCATCCCGACCTGGGCACACTGCAGTCCCTCGGCTGGTTTTTTCCTTCGCAAGGTTTCACCGATGAAATCGTTTATCTCTTTACGGCGAAGCCCGTGTGTGTCGTCAGCCGTCCGGAACCGGATGGAAGCGAGCACATCAGCGACGTGCGGTTTGTCAGCGCGGGAGAACTGCGTGGGATGATTGCTGCCAATGCGATCACCAACGCCTTGACGCTGGCACTCTACGCACGGATCGCGGCCCAAGGACTGCCGTAGTCCTATGCACCCGCAATCCCCTCACCCCATCCAACTCCCATGTGGTCCGGCATTCTCCAAAAAGTCTTCAAAGTTCGCGAAAAAGTCGCCCTGAATCTGGGCGGCGAAAACGATGAGGAAAAGCCCTTCCTCGATCACCTCGAGGATCTGCGCACCATGATCGTGCGCATGGCGATGACACTCCTCGTCACCACCATCATCACCTTCTGCTTCTACGAGCAGCTTTTCGCCATCATCAAGCACCCGCTCTGGGCCACTGGCGTCATCAAGACGGAGCAGGATCTCAAAAACATGCTGCAGATCCTCACCCCTCAGGAAGGCTTCCTCATGGTGATGAATCTGGCCCTGATCGCAGCGGTCATTTTCGCCTTCCCGCTGCTGCTGTTCTTTCTGCTGCAGTTCATCCTGCCGGGGCTGAAGCAGTCGGAGAAAAAGGCCCTTTTTCCTGCCATCGGCATTGGTGCTGGTCTTTTTTTGCTAGGCTCCAGCTTTGCCTTCTATGTGGTGCTGCCCAAGGCGCTGGAGTTCTTCTACACCTTCAATGAAAGCCTGGGCATGAGCAACGGCTGGCGGCTCGATGGCTACGTCAAGTTCGCCACACGCTTCATCCTCCTCTTCGGCGTGGCCTTTGAGCTGCCGGTCATCGTCATGGTGCTGGTCAAGCTGGACTTCCTGAATTACCGCCTGATGAGCACCACGCGCTCCTACGCCATCGTGGCCATCGCCATCTTTGCCGCGATCGTGACACCCACGCCGGATCCCTTCACCATGCTGGTGCTGGCGGGCCCGCTGTATGTGCTCTACGAGACCTGCATCTGGCTGGCCTACTTCATGGAGAAGAAAGACCGCGCCGCCTATCCGGAGTACTACGCCGAAATCGACAAGGACGCGAAGGAACTGGAGCAATCCTCCAACGACGACTGGGACAACGAAAACTACAATCCGTGGTCCACGGCAGACGATGACGAGGATGAAAAGGACGATTACCAGTCCCCATCCGCCAAGCCTTCCGCGCCACCGCCTGAAGTCGAGCACGCTGACTCCGAATACCTCGGGGAAGACCAAAGCTCCAAGATGCCGGAGGAGGATGAAAATCCGTCAGACAGTCCGGCCCGCGAAAAGACTCTGGAAGAGCTCGCCCGTGAGGACGAGAAAAACTCAGGCGCCAGTGATCAGCCGCACCAGCCGTAAGCAGCAGCAGTCGTAATGGTAAACTTCATGGAGGCACGGGTCAAAAACCCGTGCCTCTTCAGCGTTCGGGAGCTCCCTCGCAGTCGATCACCAGAAAGCTTGGGGCATCAGCCTGAATGTCCAGTTTGCGCATCAGCAGACGCGTCAGATACGCCCTGCCCCAGTCCGTTTCACGATCCAGGAACCGCCCCAGCGGAGTCTCGCGCTCGACACAGGCCACAAAATGGGGTTCGCCGCCCGCCGCGACCTGCACATCAAACGTGAGGTACTTGGGCCGCAGCTCCGCTGGAATGTCCAGCCCATGACTGGGCCGTATGCCCACATGAAACCAACCCGGCTCATCCGCCGCCTGCCTTGAAAAGGCCTCCAGTTTGGCCATGTGCGTTTCATACAGCAGCGGCCAGAAAATGCGGCGCTTGCCATCCGCACCCGCTTCGAGGCGGATCAGAGCGCCATTGGCACAGGTGGAGGTCACCAGGCGGAATAGGGGAACTGGCTGGCCGCTGGGCAGCAGCAGCGGCATTCCGTTGATGCGCGCGAGCAGTCTCAATTCCGTTTTTTGCGCCCCGCCCCCACCAAAGAGTGCTTCAATTTCAGCACCAAACTTTTCGGCCTCGTGAATGCACGCAGCACGACGCACGGCCGAGTCTGCGGCAAACAGCTCCGTCACCAGAGCCTTTGCATCGGCGGCAATCGCAGCGGTGTCCGGCGGAGGAAACTGGGCACGCGCCACCTGCGGCTGCACAGGGACCGGCAGACTCGGCACCTCAGCTTTGGCCGCCGAAATGCCCCCAGGCTGCTCCGCAGGAGCATTCACTCTGTCCCACCAAAACCATAAGGTTATGCCACACACCGCAGTGAAGGCCAGCATGATCAAGGCGTTTCGCCAGGACGAAGAGCGCAGATGCGCTGGCGGTGCAAACTCTTCCAGAGCCGGGGGCGGCGCGCCCACCGGCTGCAGCGCCTGCGAAGGCTGCAGCATCTGGCGCGCTATGCTTGCTGGTGGCACCTGTGCCTGCCACGCGCCCGGGGGGCCATGGACGCTAGAATCTGGCGGAAACGGCTGCGCCTCAGGCGGCGGCTGATATTCGGGCTGAAGCTGGTACGGCTGCGCTGTCCGTCTCTTCACCTGTGCCACGGCAGCCACCTGCGCGTACGTGCCAAAATAATTCCGTGGCGCATGATGCGCACAGTGCGGGCACTGCACCGGCCCCTCCATGCTTTGCTGCATGGAGAGAAATGCCTGCCCGCAGGCAGGACAGATCAGACTTGTTGTGGTGCCGGAATTCATCGTGCGCAAAAAACTTAACTCATGCGGGGTGACTTGCGCGAGCAGATTGCTGCATTCCGCCACATCTGCGGTACGATCACAGAATCTCTGGCGCAGACAGCGTCATGCGGTAAATTTTCCATTCGCATGAGTCGCCCTAACGATGATTTGAAGCCCGTCCCCCGCCATATCGCCATGATTATGGACGGCAATGGCCGCTGGGCGAAGGAGCGCGGCCTCCCGCGCACTGAGGGCCATCGCATGGGGGCTGAAACCGTGCGCCGCGTCGTGGAATGCTGCAGCGAAATCGGCGTCGAATTCCTCACCCTTTACGCCTTTTCCTCCGAAAACTGGAAGCGGCCCAAGCGCGAGGTCGAGGCGCTCATGAAACTGCTGGAAATCTTTCTGCGCGGCGAACTGGAGCTGATGATGAAGCAAAACGTCCGCCTTCAGGCCATCGGCCGCCTGCACGACCTGCCTCAGTCCTGCCAGGACGAACTGCACCGCTGCATCGAGACCACCTCCCAAAACACCGGCCTCACCCTCATCCTGGCTCTCAGCTACGGCGGGCGGGAGGAGATTGTGGACGGCGTCAAAAGCCTGCTCCGCAGCGTCGAGAGCGGCCACCTGGACAAGGCCATGATCGACGCCGAGGTCTTCAGCAAGCACCTCTACACGCGCTACTATCCGGATCCTGACCTGCTCATCCGAACCTCGGGTGAAATGCGGTTGTCCAATTTCCTCCTCTGGCAGGTCAGCTACACTGAGTTCTACATCACGGAAAAACTCTGGCCGGACTTCTCAAAAGAGGACCTGAAAACCGCCATCCGAGCCTTCCACCAGCGTCACCGCCGGTTCGGTGGTGTATGACGATTGTTGACCTGTCCCCCAATTGCTGCGATAACGCCAACCAACCAACCATCCCGCCCGAATGCCAGACAACCCGGACACCCACCTGATCATCGTGGATCCTGACACCGACTTTCTTGCTTGGGCTGCGGCCCATCTGAAAGCACCGGGCGTTTCCATCAGCACTTTCGAGCGGGGAGAAGACGCCCTGGCATCCTACGTCAAAAAGCGGGCGGACCTCCTCCTCTCAGAGGTCCGCCTCAACGGTTCCAATGGCATCGAGCTTCTCAAACGTCTGCGCCAGACCGATCCGCAGTCGATGGTAATCCTCTTCAGCGGCACCGCCACCACCAGCCACGTCATCGAAGCCATGCGTCTCGGCGCCTACGACGTGCTGGCGAAGGAGCGCCTGCCATACGAACTGCGTACCGTCGTCGAAAGCGCCCTTTCCTCCATTGAGGCTCGCAAGGTCACCCGCGCACAAAACGCCGAGGTGCCCACTGAGTCCATCCAGGAGACCATCATTGGCCGCTCGCCCCCCATGCAGGAGGTGTTCAAGCTCATCGGCCGCGTTTCCCGCTCCGATGCGCCAGTGATGATCACGGGCGAAAGCGGCTGCGGCAAAGAGCTCGTCGCTGGGGCCATCCACAAGTTCAGCCCCCGTGCTCAGAAGGAGTTCGTGGCCATCAACATCACGGCCATCCCTGACAATCTTCTTGAGAGTGAAATCTTTGGCCATGAAAAAGGCTCCTTCACCGGCGCTGTAAATCAGCGCGTCGGACGTTTCGAGCAGTGCGATGGCGGCACCCTTTTCCTGGACGAAATCGGCGACATGCCCCTCGCCGTGCAGAGCAAGCTCCTGCGCGTTCTTCAGGAAGGCCAGTACTCCCGTGTCGGCAGCAATCAGACGCTCAAAACCGACGTCCGCGTGCTCGCTGCCACCAACAAAAATCTCGAAGAGGAAGTCGCCAAGGGCAATTTCCGCGAGGACCTCTTCTACCGCCTCAATGTGGTGCGCATCCACATCCCGCCGCTTCGCGAGCGCCGCGAAGACGTGCGCCTCCTGGCCGAGTTCTTCCTCCACCGCCTTTCCTCCCGCCGTCGCGGCCCGCAGATGCGCTTCACCGACGATGCGCTCGACATGCTCGACGCCTACGACTGGCCCGGCAACGTCCGCGAACTCGAAAACACCATCCAGCGCGCCTGCGCCCTGTGCAATTCGGACGTGCTGCTCCCCTCCGACATCCCCCTCGGCAGCAAGGGTGCCCGCCACATGGACCCCTCCAGCACCGTCACCCGCATGCGCGATGCCCTCAGCATGCTCGTCAGTGTGGCGGAAAAAACGCCGGATATCGAGCTGCTCCCCTGGGTGGAGCGCGAGCTCTCACGCCTGGCCTACCGCCATTTTGGCGAAGACGCAGACCGCACTGCCAAGTTCCTCGGTGTCAATACCGAGGCTCTGCAGAGTCATCTCAGCGCACCCGCGGTGAAGAAGGCAGCCGTCGATTCTCAGCTTAGCACTCCACCTGCCGCCAAAAAGGCCAAAAAGGCAAGCTAGGATCACCCCCTTCTGTTTTGTCCCCGAAAACCAGGGACATTTCATTCGTTAGACACACAACCAACCCGACGTAACTCGCATTCCTATGCTCAAACAACTCACGCTTGCCGCACTCGCGGCCATCGCATTCACCTCCGCTCAGGCCGAAGATGGCTGGACGACGCTCTTCAATGGCAAAGACCTTTCCGGCTGGAAGTCCAATGAGGAAGTCCCCGGCGTCTTCACCGTGGAAAACGGCGAACTCAAAGTCAGCGGCGGTCGCGCCCATCTTTTCTACGTCGGCCCAAACGGAGACGCCAAGTTCAAGAATTTCGAGCTCAAACTCAAGGTTAAGACCACCCCCGGCTCCAACAGCGGCGTTTACTTCCACACCCAGTATCAGGACAAGGGCTGGCCGGACAAAGGCTATGAGTGCCAGGTGAACAGCACCCACACCGACCCCAAAAAAACCGGTAGCCTCTACGGTGTCATCAACATCCTCGCCCTTCTGGAAGGCCAGAAGGAACCCGAAGGTGGCAAACACATCAAGGTCCCCCTCGCCCCCAGCAAGGACGACGAATGGTTTGACTACATCATCAAGGTGGAAGGCAAGAAAATCACCCTTTCCGTCAATGGCGTCACCACCGTCGAGTTCATCGAGCCCGAAGGCTGGGACCCCGCCAAGGAGCTGAAAAACATGCCCGGCCGCAAGCTGAGCGAGGGCACCTTTGCCATCCAGGGCCACGACCCCAAGAGCACCACCTACTACAAGGAAATCGCCGTCAAGGTGCTTCCCTGATTAGCTGACACTCAAACTTATCTAACCGCAGCGGGCGTCTGGACAGGACGCCCGCTTTTTTGTGCTCATTCGGCGGGCCAACTTGCCTGACGATTCATTTGACGCGGGGCTTCGTTCTGAGCACCTAGCACCATGCTCCTCAACCACGGCATCCATCTCGGCTACTGCACCAACATCCACCGCGGCGAAACGTGGGAGGAGACTTGGAACGGCCTCAAAAACTACACCCTGCGTGTGAAGGATCGCGTCAGCGGCGGCAAGCCCTACGGCATCGGCCTGCGCCTCAGCCATCAGGCCGCCCAGGAGCTCAGTGCACCGGGAAAAATTGACGAGTTCAAAGCCTGGCTGGAAGCCAATGGCTGCTACGTTTTCACCATCAATGGCTTCCCCTACGGCTCCTTCCACGGCACCCGCGTCAAGGAGCACGTCTTCAAGCCGGACTGGAGCACTCCGGAGCGGCTCGAATACACCAATCTCCTTTTTGATATCCTGGCGCAACTGCTCCCCCCCGGCGTCAGCGGCAGCGTCAGCACCCTGCCCGGCTCCCACAAGACTTTCAATGTGGGCGGCGATGAGTTGCAGGCCATCTTTTCCAATCTTCGCCAATGCCGCGAACACATCGAGAAAGTAGCCTCAAAAAGCGGACACGACCTCCACCTCGGACTGGAGCCCGAGCCCCTCGGCTTGTTTGAGACCAGCGGCGAAACGCTGAAGTTTTTCGGCCTCTATTTCGACCGCAATCCGCAGGACCGGGACTTCCTCAAATTCGTGGGTCTGAACTACGACACCTGCCACCTGGCCATCGAGTTTGAAGACGCGCAGACCGCCCTCAAGCGCATCACCGAAAACGGCATCCGCCTCAGCAAGCTGCACTTCAGCTCCGCGCTCAAGCTCAAGCCCACCCCCGAAAACGTGGCCAAGCTGCACGCCTTTGACGAGCCGGTGTACTTCCATCAGGTCATCGCCAGCTATGGCAAGGAAGAGCCCCTGCGCCGCTTCAAAGATCTGCCAGACGCTCTGCAGTTTGCCGCCACCAGCCCCGGCAGTCTGGGCGAGGAATGGCGCGTGCATTTCCACATCCCCATCCATGCCCAGCCCGGCGGTGGTTTTGACAGCACACGAGATCACTTGATCGGAGCCATGGACTGGCTGGCTCAAAACCCCACCAAGTGCCAGCATATCGAGATGGAGACCTACACCTGGGAAGTCCTGCCGCAGGAGATGCGCAGCGGAGATGTCGTGGATCAGCTCGTTCGCGAGTACGAGTGGACGCTGGCCGAAATGGCTAGTCGAAATCTGACGATCAAATCATCCTGATCATTAGCCATGTCATGGGTAGGCTGCCTATGGCTGCTCTACATGGCGACTTCTTGACCCCTGCCCCCTTGACATCCCCTCTTCCAGCCCCCAAGTCTGGACTCCCCTTTTCCCAACATGCAATCCCTCTGGAACGACCAAGAAGCCGCCACTTTCGGAACCGATCTGCTCGGACAACGCGTCTACACCTCACGCCTGCTCGGCCGGAACCCCGCCCTAGTCCTCCACGGCGGTGGCAACACCTCGGTCAAGGTCACGGAAAAGGACTATTTCGGCGATGACGTCGAGCTTTGCTACGTCAAAGGCAGCGGCTGGGATCTGGCCACCATCGAGCGAGCCGGCTTCTCCCCTGTGCGCATGGACGCCCTCATCAAGATGTCCAAGCTCGCCACCATGAGCGACGAGGACATGGTGTTGCAGCAGCGCGCGGCCATGACCAATCCCAATGCGCCCACAGCCAGCATTGAGGCCATCCTGCATGCCATCCTGCCCTTCAAGTTCGTCGATCACAGTCACGCCAACGCCATCTCCGCCCTCACCTGCAATGCAGACGGCGAAGCCCGCGTGAAGGAGATCTACGGCAGCCGCGTCATCATCGTCCCCTACGTGATGCCTGGATTCATCTTGGCCAAGACCGTTGCCGAGCTCATCGCTGGCCGTGACCTGCGCAAAGAAGGCATCCAGGGCATGGTCCTGCTTAAGCACGGCCTCTTCACCTTCGATGACGATGCCCGCAAGAGCTACGAGCTGCACATCGAGATGGTCACCATGGCGGAAGACTACCTGGCCAAAAAAGGAGCCAAACCCGCCACCGCAGCTTCCACGACGGACCTCATGGCCCTCGCCAAACTACGCCAGGCTGTCTCCAAGCGCCGCGGCTTCCCGCAGATCGCACGTCTCAACGCCTCCCCCGAGGCCGTTGGCTATGCCAATCTGGCCAACGTTGCCACCTTTGGCACCCGCGGCCCCCTGACCCCCGACCACAGCATCCGCACCAAGCGCGCCCCCGCCTTCATCGGCGAAGATCTCGATGCCAGCGTGCAGAGCTACGCGGATGAATACGCGGCCTATTTCAACCGTCACGCCAGCGGCCAGACCATGCTCGATCCGGCCCCGCGTTTCGCCATCTGGCCCGGTCAGGGCATCGTCAGCTTTGGCGATACCCTGAAGGACGCCAAAATCGTGGCCGACATTGCCGAGTCCACCGCTGCCACCGTGCAACTAGGCGAATCCGTTGGCGGCTGGGAACCCCTGCCTGAAAAAGACATCTTCGAGATCGAATACTGGGACCTGGAGCAGGCCAAGCTGCGCAAAGGCCCCGCCCGCAAAGTGCATCAGGGCAAGGTCGCCCTCGTCACCGGCTGCGCCGCCGGCATCGGCTTCGCCATCGCCGAATCCCTCGCCGAGCAGGGCGCTCAGGTCGTCGGTCTGGATATCGATAAGGAGATCCCTGAAATCATGAAGAAGATCGGTGCCGTGGGCATCGTGGTAAACCTCACCGAAGATCAGCCCGTGCAGGACGCCATCGACTTCGCCGTGCGTGAGTACGGTGGCATCGACATCGTCGTCAGCAATGCGGGCATCTTCCCCAAAAACGACCCGCTCGACACCATGGCTCAGGGCGACTGGGACCGCACGATCATGATCAACCTCACCAGCCATCAGAAGCTGATGAACAAGGTCATCCCCTATGTGAAGCAGGGTATCGACGCTAGCATCATCTTCGTCGGCAGCCGCAACTTCAAAGCCCCTGGCCCCGGCGCCAGCGCCTACTCCTGCTCCAAGGCCGCCCTCACCCAGCTCTGCCGCGTGGCTGCGCTGGAGCTCGCTCCGCACAAGATCCGCGTCAACATCGTCCACCCGGATGCCGTCTTCGACACCAAGCTCTGGACCCCCGAGGCCCTGCTCAAGAGCGCCAGCCGCTACGGCATGACCGTCGAGGAATACAAGACCAAGAACCTCATGAAGGTGGAGATCAAATCCAAGGACATCGGCAACATGGTCTCCGCCATGGCCTCCCCCCTCTTCGCCAAAGTCACCGGCGCCCAGATCCCGGTGGACGGCGGAAATGACCGGGTAATCTAACCTCCGAAAGGGGCAAGCTATGACACTGCCAGAACTTCCCCTTTCCACTCCATCCCTTCTCTTCCCGGCCATCTCGCTTCTGCTCCTGGCACACACCAACCGCTTTCTCGGATTGGCCAGTGTCGTCCGTGGCCTGCACGCCAACTGGCAGGCCACTCAGGAGCCCATGCTCCTGGCACAGATTCAGAGCTTGCGGAAGCGTATCCGTATCATCAAGCACATGCAGTCCATGGGCGTGCTGAGCATGATTTTCTGCGTGGTCAGCATGACGTTGCTTTTCTTCAGCCATCAGCCAGGCGGCCAGATCACTTTTGGCATCAGCCTGCTGCTCATGCTGGCCTCCCTCGTGCTGGCCCTGGTGGAAATCCAGATGTCCGGCACGGCGCTGGACCTGCACCTGCAGGACGTGAAGTGCCGGGATGAGTAGGCAAAAGAAAAGCCCGGCTTGAGACCGGGCTGATCGCAATGTAGCTCAAAGGGGTCCCACCGATTAGCTGGCAGTGCTCGGATCTTTGATGATACGGCGCAGCAGCGGGAAGAGCGCATCCTCGCACTCCTTGCGCTTAAAGCGCAGCTGACGCTTCACCAGCGGGTTGCCAAACATGCGGTGGCTGTCCTGCACCCGACCTTCCAGAATGTCCGTCCAAGTGGCGTTCGAGGCATCCAGAGCGGCCGCCAGGCTCTGATCAAGAACCGGCATGCGCAGCACCAGGTCTTGCGGGCGGATGATCTCGTCCAGCAGATCGGTGGACACCGGGCCGTCTTTGAGGCTCACGACCACAATAGAAGGAGCCTCGCCAAAAATGGAGGTGCGCCACTGCTTGATGGCAGGCAGCGTGGCGGCTTTGGCCGTCACAGGGTGGATCGGCAGCCAGTGCAGTCCGTCATCCTCGCGCAGGCTCTGGATGATCTCAGGGTTCAGGTCACGGCTCAGGATGTCCTGGCAGCTGGCAGGCAGGTCAGCCAGCACCAGCTTGCCGTCCATGGCCGTCTCCACGATTCGACGCATGGAGTCCACATTATCGATGGGCATGGACTCAATCCTCTTGGGGGAGATTTTCTGAAAATCGCGATTGCCCAGGGCATCGCAGTCAAACATCGCTACGTCATCCCGCGTTTCAAAATTGGCAAGCTCGTAGATCAGGCGGGCAATCGTGCTCTTGCCGGTGCCTCCGCTGCCAGCGGTGATAAGGATCATCTTCATAGGGTGTTGCGGTAGCTTATCGGTCGGTTGGTTCAATGGAAAAAGCGCGGACTCTTGTTTGCTTTCTGAGGCCTCTGCACGCGGCACCTCACGAATGACAGCCGTCATGGGCTTGGCTGGCGCAGCAGCCTCGTCAGGGCTGGCTGGCTTGGGACTTTCGGAGGCAGGCTTCGGCGCAGCCACACGGCTGGCGCGCTGGAATGAAGCCCCCAGATAGCAGAAAAACTGTCCAGGCAGCTCCCGGTTCACCACCGCTTCCATGTTGTAGCCAGACAGGCTGAAGGTGCCGTCCTGCAGGGTCTGCCAGAGGCGGCTCAGCTGCTCATCCACATCTCCGCGCAGGTCGGAAAAGGGCTTTCCAGGCTCAGAAGCCTCACGGATGACCACCGGAGAGCGCCCCAGCGTCAGGCAGTCGCTGGCAGACTCCAGGGCCACGGTAAACTCAGGCAGGCTGTCCAGCCGGATGTCCAGCATCTTGGAGTCATTCGCGCTTTCCCTCAGGCCGGGCAGACGCAGCAGAATGTGCTCCGGGTCCAAGGCCAGCCCAAGCACCGGCACCGCCGCAGCCTGCTCTCTCAGGCGGTTGTGCAGCATCAGCACCTCGATCTCGGTCAGCCGGTTCCGGTGTGCCAGCAGGCGTGAAAGACGCACAGAAATCACGGGCATCCGCGATCCCTCAGCCCGGCCATAAACCTTGGGTGAGGAGCGCTGGGACGGCAGCAGCGGGTGCCAGCGCTCGTTGGCAAAAAGCTGCGCCATCATGTTCGAGCCGCGCAGCCCGCGCGTCACCGCAGCCGTGGCCATTAGCATCAGCCCCTTGATCTGCCCCAGGGTCAGCATCGTGCTGCCCGCGATCTGCCACTCACGCAGGTGTGTCAGCAGAGAGGACGGCACCTTGGCTGCCACGGCAGCACTGATCGGCTCAGTAGGGTGGCCCTTGATCAGCATCGCACAAACGTGCATCACCCTGGATGCCATTTCGGCACTCCCTATCGGACGAGCCTCAAAGCGGTCCACAAACAGCTGGAGAAAATCCTGCTGCCAGAGGCCCACCTTGCAGTTCAGCGGGTCCACAAATGAAACGGCTTCGGGCAGAAAGGACTCCAGCGCCTCCAGCTCCGCTGCCAGACGCCATACCATGATGCAGGCGATGCCGATTGGCAGCGGCCCCACTCGGCTGCAGTACTGCTTCACCGATTCTCCCGGTGCCGTACCCAGCATGACATTGGTCTGCGTCCCCTCATTCAAAATGTCCAACACCCTGGGCAGCGAAGGAAAATACGCTCCCAGCAAAGAGGAAAGCCACACCGTCTCCGCACGCATGAACGTCTGCTTCACCAGCCATGGACCACCAGCAGGGCTGAATTCTTCACACCCAAGACCTGTGCTGTTAGTGGTTGATGGTTGCGATTTGACCGGAAGTATGGATTTCACGATCAAAGATCGAAGCTGAGACATTGCGAAGAAGTCGTGGGATAATTTTGAAATATTGAAGCAAAGGCTATTCCATTACACGAACAAGATTAAACGGAAGAAGATACTTCTGTAACAAAATCTGCGGGAAATTCTCGAAAACGCAGACGATCACCTGCATTGCAGTGAATCATTCCTTATGGTCGGCATCAGCAGCCCGTCAATGCCAGCCTGCTTGATGTCTGGCGGCGTTCTTCTCACACACTGAGCTCCATGATGCGTCGCATGACTTCATCTGCGAGGGACTGATAGAGCTCTCTGCCGCTGTCGGAATAGTTTTTCAGATCAGGCTGCCATAGGTCTCCCACCACAAGCGTGATCTTGGCGGGCCTGAGTGTCTTGGCACCACGTGGATAGGCTTCGTAGGTGCCAAAGAGCCGCACCGGCAGCACAGGAGCCTTGCTTTTGGCAATGAAGAGTCCCACACCCGCCTCGGCGGATTGTGTCTCCCCATCATGGCTTCGAGTTCCCTCCGGAAACATCAGCACTTTTTTGCCGTCACGCAGCAGGCGAATCGTGGCCTTGAGAGAGGCCGCATCCGGCTTGTCTCGGTCCACCCCCTGCACTTCCCAGCTGCGCAGGATCATGCCCGCAATCGGGTTGTCAAAAAGCGTCTTCCGCGCAAACGAGTGCACCACTTCATCAAACGCAATGTTCACAAAGGGTGGGTCCAGAAAACTGACATGATTGCAGGCAATGATGGCAGGACCGGTGAACTTCAGCTTCTCCGCACCCACCACTCGATAGTCAAACAATCCACGAGCGAGTTCGCTGAAGACGATCCGACCGAGCAAGTAGGAGAGGTTCATTTTCCGTTCGGGATTATGCCAGATGGAGTGCTGCGATCACCTGCTCGACCGCTTGATCAAGGGTGATGTGTGAGTTGTCGATGACAGTGGCGCCGGCCGGAATCACAAGCGGGCTGTTCTTGCGCTGTTTGTCGATCCGGTCCCTCTCGGCTATCTGGTCTGCGTGTCCCTGGGCTCCACGCCTGCTGGCACGCACCTCTTCACTGGCATCAATGTAGATTTTGTTTGGACTGTCCGGAAACACCACGGACCCGATGTCTCGCCCTTCCATGACCAGCGGCCCTGTGGCTGCCAGAGCACGTTGATCCGCCACCAGCCGGTTGCGCACCTCATCCACTCTGGCCACAAACGAAACCGCACGGTTGACCGGGTCGCTGTTGAGATCGGCGTCAGTAGGCGTGCGTCCGGAAATACAGACCTGGGTTTTGCCATCCACCACAGGAGATTCGAGAACCATCCCTGTGGCAAAGGCGCGCACGGCATCGGCATCCTGCGGGTCCACACCCGCCTGGAGCACGGCCCACGTTACGGCACGGTACATGTTGCCGGTGTTGACATACGTGCGCCCCAGTCGCTGCGCCACAAGACGTGCGATGCTGCTCTTCCCTGACGCTGCAGGGCCGTCAATCGTGATCACTGAATGCGCTGCACTCATGCTTTGTCACGATTCATTTTATCCACCAGCGGCTGGGGGACGGTGGACATCACCGGAATCGGTCGCGCACCGGCATCACCATTCAAAAAGAGGTCCAGATGACGCTCAAAACCAGGATAGGAAGTCGAAATGCACTCCGTGCCCTCCAGCGTCGTGGTTCCTTCCGCAAAGAGACCTGCCACCAGGAAGGCCATGGCGATGCGATGGTCCCCATAGCACGGCAGCGTGGCTCCTTGCAGCTTGGCTCCGCCTTCGATTTCCATGCCGTCTGGATGCTCGGTCACAGTGACACCCATGAGGCGCAGGTTGGAGACCACGGCCGCGATGCGGTCCGTCTCCTTGACGCGCAGCTCCGAGGCATCCCTGATCAGTGTCTTGCCGCGGGCCAGCGCAGCCGCCACGGCGAGAATCGGCAGTTCATCGATCACGTTCGGGATCTCAGCCCCGCCAATCACAGTGGCATTGAGATCCCCCCCACGCACCGTGATGTTTCCACGGGGCTCACCTTCGGTATGCGTTTCAGAACTGGTGACCAAGGCACCCATGCGCAGCAGCACGGTGATGATGCCTGTGCGCGTGGGGTTCAGCCCCACATTTTTGATGGTGATCTGCGCTCCCGGCGTCGCCGCAGCGGCCACCATCCAGAAAGCAGCACTGGAGATGTCTCCGGGCACCACGATATCATTGGCCTTAGGCTCCTGGCCTCCGTAAACGCTGACGCAGTCATCCTCACGCAGCCATTTGATGCCGAAATGAGTAAAAAGGCGCTCCGTATGGTTTCTCGTGGCCACTGGTTCCACCACAGTCGTCTTGCCAGGGGCTTGCAGACCGGCCAGTAGGATGGCGCTTTTCACCTGGGCACTGGCCACAGGCAGCTTGTAGTAGATGGATTTGAGCGGACCGCCCTCGATGGTGAGAGGCGCGCAGATTTTCTCCCCCTGGCCGGAGATCTTTGCACCCATCTGCGAAAGTGGATCAGCGACACGCTTCATCGGGCGCTTCGAGAGCGAGGCATCTCCAAACAGCTCCGTTTTGAAATCCTGCCCGGCAAGTATGCCTGAGATAAGGCGGATGGTCGTGCCAGAATTGCCGCAGTCCACAGGCTTTTCCGGGGCCTTCAGCTTCATGCCGTTGCCAGTGATGGCCAGTTTCACGAGGCCCACGCCTTCCACCTCTTCCAAAGGCTCCATCGTGGCACCGAGCGCCACCATGGCATGCACGGTGCACAGGCAGTCCTCGCTGGGAAGGAAGCCGTCGATGACGGTGGTGCCCTTCGCGAGTCCGGCAAACATCGCAGAACGGTGGGAAATGCTTTTGTCACCGGGGACGGTGATTTCGGCGGGAATGCTTTTGAGTTTCTTCGACTTGAGGCTGGCCATGATCTTCAGACCGCCGGAAGGAGATCGCGCAGGGCTTTGGCCTGGGCGAGAAAACGGCGGAGAGCTTCTTCGTCCATGGTCTGGAGCATTTCAACAAGCTCTAGCAGGACAGAAGCGGCATCTTGCAGGGAGGAAACAACCTCTGCGCGGTTTTGCATGAGAATGCCCGCCCACATGTCGGGATCCCCCCCCGCTACGCGCGTGGTGTCCCGGAACCCTCCAGCGGAGCTATCCAGTACCCGTTTGTCCTGCTTCAGGGCCGCCAGCGTCGTCAGCACTGCCATGCAATGCGGCAGGTGGGAAATGCGTGCAACGCAGTGGTCGTGCTGCTGGGGCGTCATTTCCTGGATACGGCAGCCAAGTTTCTGCCAAAAGGTGCGCAGCCTGCCAAGATGCCCGGTCTTGGTCTGCCCGGTGGGGGTCAGAATGCACGCGGCCTGATGAAAAAGATCCCCTCGGGAATGAGCCAGCCCGGTATGCTGTGAGCCCGCCATCGGGTGGCTGCCCAGAAAGCCCGCCTTGGATGGCTGGAAAATCGGCTCCAGCTCTGCGACGACCTGCCCCTTCACACTGCCGACATCGGTGACAATCAGGTCATCCGCGAGATCGCAGGCCACCATCTGCCTGGCAATACCCGGCATGTATTGGATAGGCATGCATAAAAGCGCCAGCGAGGCCCCTTGGATGACGGCTGCCAGGTCCGTACTGGCCACCACATTGGGAAACAGATTTTTCACCTCCTCCACGGCTTCGTCGCGCCTGGCCCACACTCGCACTTCCACACCCGGCATGCGTTGCTGGATGGTTTTGACCAGCGAACCGCCTAGCAGGCCGGGACTGAAAATAGCAATAGATCGTTCAACAGACACGGTGGAGTAAAAGCGCGGGCTCTTGAGTCATGAATACATCAGCCCGGCAGGACCAGGCTGATGAAATGGGCAGTCGGAGGGCAGCCCTTGGGCAGACAAAAATCAGGGCACCCGGAAGATTTTGCCCGTGTAGGGGCAGCGCGCTTTCTGACCGGACTGGAAATCACGCACATCAATCGCCTGTCCGTTGGGATCAAACGGGCTCTTCACAAATCCCGGTTTGCCATCGATACGGGTGGCATAAGGAATCTCGGCGGGAGCAGCTGGCGGCTGTGGTGCCGAAGGAGTCGCAGGTGTCGTCCCTGGCGGCGTCACAGTGATCGGAGCAGGCGCCCCTGGATTGTTCGTCGCTGGCGGCGGAGTCACATTATCTCCCGTGACAGGTGCATTGGGATTGGGAGGCTGAACGGCAGCTGCGTTCGGGTCGGTCAGACCGTTCTGGTCCAGATACTGGTTTTGCTCCTCAGACACACCGTACCTTGGGGGAACATCCAAGGAACGTCCACGCCCTCCGCCAGGGATCGGCGGAGCGGGGTCCGTGCAGGCGGTGAAACTGGCTGCCGACGCGGTCAGAAGAAATGCCTGAAGGAGTTTTTTCATGGCGGATTTGGATGGAAAAGGGGAGATCAGGCGTTCACGCGCATGGGCATCAGCACATACAGGAAATTCGTGCCGCTGCGCAGCACTCCTGGGCTGATTTCATCAATCAGGTGCAGATGCACTTCATCGGCGCTCAGATTGCGCAGCGGTGCCATCGCAAACTCGGGGTTGAAGGCGATGGTGATGGACGCCCCCTTGTAGTTGATGGCTACTGTTTCGCGCGCCTCGCCCACATCCGGGGATGTGGCCACGATTTCCACGCTGCCAGGGCTGAAAATGAATTTGATCGAGTTCGACTTTTCTGTGACCAGCAGGGACACGCGGGAAATGGCCCGCAGGAAGGCCTCACGCTCCAGCGGAATGCGCTCCTTGGACTCCCCTGGAATCACCTGACGATAGTTCGGATAGTTGCCGTCGATCAGCTTGCTCACCAGCAGGCTCTCGCCCAGATCAAAGCCGATCTGCGAACCGGTGACGCGGAGGGAAACCTCGCCGGAATCGCCCAGCAGTCGGGAAAGTTCGTTCACAGCCTTGGTCGGCACAATGATGTCGATCTCCTGGCTCTGTGGGAACTCCAGCTCCTGCTCCACCATGGCCAGACGGCGTCCGTCCGTGGCCACCATCGTCAGGGCGTTGTCCTTGAAGGAGAATAAAATGCCGTTCAGCACATAGCGTGTTTCATCCGTGGAGATGGCATAGCTGGTCTTGCGCAGGCAGTCGCGCAGCACCTGCTGCTCGATGCGGAACTCACGCGCTTCATCAAAGCGCGGCAGCGCCGGGAACTCCTCGCTGGTAAGTCCCAGCACCTTGAAATAGCTCGGACCGCTGCGGATGGAGGCCACGTTTTTCTCGTCCACCTTGACCTCGACTTCCTGGGCAGGAAGCTCACGGACAATGGTGGCCAGACGGCGCGCCGGCAGCGTGGTGGCACCGGGCTCTTCCACCTCTGCGGGCACAGAGCATGTCACACCCACGTCGAGGTCAGTGGTGGTGAGTTCGAGCACACCATCCTTGGCCTTGAGCAGAACATTGGAGAGAATGGCGAGCGTGGTGCGCGAGCTGACCACGTGCTGGACCTGATTGATGGCGTCCAGAAAGGATTCTTTGCTGATGTTAAACTTCATATGAAATGCCTGCTATGGGTCGATTTGTTAACAAACCCCGATGAAACGGCAAGGATATTGAGCGGAAAAATCCAGGTGTCTAACTGCAATCTGCGCTCATTTTCTTTCTTGCCATCCCCGCTGGGCGGCCTCCCTCGGCCACACGGCAGCCCGTAAATAAAAGTTGGCAGCTTCTGGCAGCAAGCCGCGCTTGTTGCTGCGTTACGACCTGCAAAGCAATTGACGCAATTATCCGCATCGCATTGCTCACCACCAATCTTTGATAAGATTTGGTGGAGCATAGCGGGTTCGAACCGCTGACCTCCTGCATGCCATGCAGGCGCTCTACCAACTGAGCTAATGCCCCGGGTTAAAAAAAACCGGCTCCCCTTGGTTTTGGGGAGCCGGAGACTAGCAAAGACCTCTGCTTTGACAAGAGGATTATTTCTTTTTCTTGGCGTCGCCGCTCTTGGTCGCAGCAGGCTCGGAGGCAGGTGCGGCGGCAGCAGCGCCAGCCTGGGGCTTCGGAAGCTTGTCGTAGATCTTCTTGGCTTCGGTGACTTCTTCAGCCTTCATCTTGCCTTCGAGCTGCTTCAGCACGTTGGTGGTGATGTCGATGTCAGCCTTGCTGCCGCTCTTCTGAGCCAGATCGTCAGCCTGCTTGGCATAAGCCCAGGCGCGGGGAAGCTCAGGAGTGCCGGGAACGACGCCCACGGCATACAGGTTGGCCAGACGCAGCATGGCAAGAGCCACACCCTGCTGGGCGGCATCAGAATAGAGGCCGGCGGCCACAGTGCGGTTCTGGCGCACGCCTGCACCCTGCTCATAGAGGATGCCGAGAGCGATCTGGGCAGGGGCAAAGCCCATGTCAGCTGCACGCTGGTACCAGCCGGCGGCGGCCACCACGTCCTGGGTCACACCAGTGCCGTTGGCATAGAGACCTGCCAGGCGGTTCATGGCCTGCACGATGCCAGCGGTGGAGGCTTTCATCAGGAAGGCAAATGCCTTGGTCGGATCCTTGTCCACCACAGTGCCGGTTTCATAATACACGCCGACGTTGTAGAAGGCTTCAGCCAGGTTGTTCTGGGCGGCCAGGCGGTAGAGGTCGAGGGCGCTCTTGGGGTTCGGCTGGACGAGGATGTTGTCCTTGTCGTCACGCTTGCCCTTGGGGTCTTTGATGATGCCGGTTTCGAAGGCGTTGCCGAGGCGGAAGAGAGCCTGGGCGTCGTTGCCATTGGCAGCCTTGGTATAGTAGTCAAAAGCCTTGACCACGTCCTGCTTCACATCAGCGCCGTCCTGGCCCACGCCGTTTTCATAGATCTGGCCAAGGATGCGGTTTGCAGCGGCAAGACCCTTTTCAGCAGCTTCGTTGAAGAGCTTGAGCGCGGCTGCCACGTCCTTCTTCACCAGCTTCGGGCTTTCCTTGGTGTCAGGATCGCCGTTCAGAAGACGGGTGCCGTAGGTGCTCAGAGCCACTGCGCTGCCCTGCTTGCCTGCTTCGATGAGGTATTCGAGAGCCTTGGACTGATCAGCGGGCACGCCTTCCACTCCGGCGGCGTACATCTGGGCCAGACCGAGGGTGGCTTCGCCGTCACCGGCTTTGTTGCCCTTTTCCAGCAGTTCCTTCGCCTTCGCGGGGCTGCGCTCCACCACCACCTGGCCCTTTTCACCTTCGGTCACACCCTGCAGGTGCAGCTGGGCCAGCATGCGGCGGGCCACCTTGTTGTCAGCGCCTTCAGCTTCCTTGATCAGCTTGATCGCTTCCTTGACGGCGTCAGGATTCTGCGCGCCAGCCTGCATCAGCACCTGGGCCAGCTCGGACTTGGCCAGCACCTGGCCCTTGTCGGCGGCTTTGCGGTAGAGGGCGGCCACTTCATTGATGTTGGCGCCGCTCAGCACTCCCCAGTGAGCCAGGGCGTAGATGGCGTCCTTGTCTTCCTTCTGGGCCAGTTCGCGGATCTTGGCCACAGCGTCATTGAAGGACTTGTTCACGTCCGTGTTTCCAGCTCCGGGATTCTGCTGGACCTTCTTCTGCTCGGCTTCGAGAGACGTCAGGATATCAACGAATTCTTTGGATGCTCCGGGCATTTCAGCCGTGTCGATGCCGGCCACTGCGACCAGTGCCGCAAGTTTCAGTTTAAGTGCTGTGAGTAACATAGTGGTTGTTTGTGATAGGGGCGTTTTGTCCCGGATGATCGGGTGCTTTTTACTCATCTGAAAAAACCCCGTGCAAATCAAGCACTTGCTCAAAGTTTAATTTCGCCCCTTTCAAAAACTTACACACAAAGTTCAAAGCGTGCGGCGTTGACGCGATTCTTCCGCCCTGCCATCCTGAGGGCCCTTTCATGGCCGAAAACCCCACTTCCCCCGCAACCGCAGCCGCTCCGTCAAAAGACGGAGCAGCCTCTGCACCTGGCCGCGACAAATTTAAAAAGCGCAACGAAATCCCCACCGCCGAGGAGCTTCTGGCTTCTTTTAACCGCGCTCTTCCTTTCAGTGATGAAGCGGAAAAAGGCGTGCTTTCCTGCCTGCTGCAGGATCCCATGGAGCGCCTCAGCGACTGCCGCGTCAACCTGCCCTCTCTGGCCTTCTACCACGACGCCAACCGCACCATCTACGAGAAGCTGCTGGAGTTTTATGACCGGAATCTCCCCGTCGATCCGGTCACCCTCACCCACGCCCTGCGGGAGCAAAACCTGCTCGATAAAGTAGGTGGCGCTGCAGCCATTTCAGAGCTCTTCGCCTTCGTCCCCATCCCCTCCCACTTCCCCTACTACAAGCAGATTGTACTGGAGAAGCACATCCTGCGGGAGCTCATCCACGCCAGCTCGCTGAACATCCACCATGCCTACGAGCATGGAAAAGAGCAGATGGATGAAAACATCGACACGCTCATCGACCACGCAGAGCAGCGCATCCTCGCCGTGCGCGAGTCTGTCGGCGCAAAAGAAGGCATCAAATCCCTCTCCGCCCACGTCATGGATGCCATCGACAGCATCCAGTACATGCTGGAGCACCCCGGCCAGCTGCGCGGTCTCTCCACCGGCTACAGCAAGCTCGATGTCATGACCTCCGGCCTGCAGGGCGGTGAAATGTTCGTCATCGCCGCCCGTCCTTCGATGGGTAAGACCTCCTTCGCCATGAACATCGTCGAGCACATCGCCGTGGAGTGCAATACTCCCTGCGTCGTGTTCAGCCTGGAAATGAGCGCCACCATGCTGGTTCGCCGTCTTCTCGTCTCCCGTGCACGCCTTAGCATGCAGGACCTCTCCCGCGGCCTGCTCTCCCGCGCCCAGCAGGACGCGCTGGCCAAGGCCACACGCGATCTGCAGAAGGCGCAGATCTTCATCGATGAGACCCCCGGCCTGGACATCATGGAAATGCGCGCCAAGGCCCGCCGGCTCAAAAAGCAGTACGGCATCAAGATGGTCATGATCGACTATCTCCAGCTCGTCACCTCCAAGAGCCGCCGCGCCAAGGACAACCGTCAGATCGAAATCGCGGAAATCTCCGCCGGCATCAAGGGTCTCGCCAAAGAGCTGAACATCCCCATCATCGTTCTGGCCCAGCTCAACCGTGCGGTGGAGTCCCGTAAAGGCCAGCGCCCCGTCCTCTCCGACCTCCGTGAGTCCGGCTCCATCGAGCAGGACGCCGACATGGTGGGCCTCCTCACCCGCTCGGACTACGCCGGCGGTAAAATGGAGGTCGAAGACCCCGAGGCCGAGGAAAAGAAAAAAGGCGAGGCCATGCTCATCCTGGCCAAAAACCGAAACGGCCCCACAGACGACGTGCTCCTTCGATTCATCGACCACGCCATGCGCTTCGTCGAACGAACCGAGGAGCCAGAGTCGCCCTGATGCTTACTTTTTGAGCAGATCGCGGATTTCGCGCAGCAGCAGCACATCTTCGGCAGGAGCAGGCGGCGGAGCCACGGCTTCTTCCGTTTTCAGCCTGGCCAGCAGCGCATTCACAGGTTTGACGATGACGAAGAAGATGACCGCAGCAGTGATCAGGAAGCCGATGACCGCATTGATTACCATGCCGATGTCCAGCATGTTGGCCAGCTTCTCGCCTTTCTCGTTCGTGAACTCACCGATCTTGATGCCCAGGGATACATTCGGATTGCCGCCAACTGCTTTGAGCAGAGGCTCGATGATGCCTTTGGTAAAAGCGGACACAATGCTGCTGAAGGCGGCGCCGATGATGACACCGGTGGAAAGATCGACAACGTTGCCTTTAAGGATGAATGCTTTGAATTCTTTGAGCATGGCTGCGTGGTGGTGATGGATTTTGAACGTGGCCGGTTGTTGGAACCAGCCACGTTGTAACTCCATCAGCACGCTTCAGGCCAGCCTAAAATCAAGCGTTCACACCTCCTGGGCGATCCGCCAGCTTTCGGCATCCATGTTTTCACTGAGATGTCTATAACTGCTGGAAATACGCTCGCGCGCCATCCTGCCAAAGAAGCGCACCAGCCGGACCAGCTTGTCGATCTCATCATCGGGCATGCTGGAGTCGTTCACACGGCTCTGGGCATGGGCCAGTGTGCAGCCCCAGACAAAGAGTTCGGCGCCGATGTCCACAAAGTGTCCCAGCACCACCTGGCGTTTCTCCAGCTTGGGTCCGTTTAGCGCCATGGCCAGGAACAGGCGGCGCGCCAGCCTGCGGCTCTGCCGGGCTATCGCATCCAGCTCAAACTGCAGAGACGGATGCAGCAGCTCTTTCACATCCCCTGCCCCAAACGGCAGCCACTTCAGCGGATACCACGTGGCATAAAAACGTGCCGCACGCAGGGCGGCTTTTGCGCGCACCTTCCACGGCAGGGTGCTGTTTACCGCATCAGCCCCAAGACGCAGATGGGGCTCCAATGCCTCACGGGCAATGAAAAGCCGCATGATCTCGCTGCTGCCCTCAAAGATCGTGTTGATGCGCGAATCGCGGAAAAGGCGCTCCACAGGCTCAGGCGTTTCACCGCGCGCCTTCAGGGAGGCCGCCGTTTCAAAGCCACGCCCGCCGCGCATCTGCATCGTGTCGTCCATGATGCGCCAGGACTTCTCGCTGCCCCAGAGCTTGCCGATCGCAGCTTCAAGCCGCACGTCAGCATGCTTGTCGCGGTCCACCAGCGCCGAGACATAGCGCACGACGCTTTCCATCGCGAAGGTGTCTGCGGCCATGCGGCTGAGCTTGTCAGCCACGGCGGCATGGCGGCCGATCGGCTGGCCCCACTGCTCACGCGAGCGGGCCCAGCGTTTGCTGATGTCCAGGCAGCGCTGCGCCAGTCCGGTGCAGGCGGCAGGCAGGGTGATACGGCCCGTGTTCAGAGTGGTCAGCGCTACCTTCAGGCCGCGTCCCACACCACCCAGCACATTGGCTGCAGGAACGCGCACGTTGTCGAAATGAATGACACCATTGTACAGCGCCTTCAGGCCCATGAAACGACAGCGGTGCATGATCTCAACACCCGGCCAGCTGGTCTCGACGATGAAGGCGGTGGTCGCATGCGGCTTTTCCGCCGTCGGCGTCTTGGCCATCACTACGATCAGCCCGGCCTTGGTGCCGTTTGTGCACCAGAGCTTCTCGCCGTTCAGGATATAATGCTCTCCATCTTCATCCAGCCGGGCCTCGGTCTTCATGCGCGCGGGGTCGGAACCCACGTCGTTTTCCGTCAGCGCAAAGGCGCTGATCTCACCACCGGCGCAGCGTGGCAGGTATTTCGCCTTTTGCTCTTCCGTGCCAAACAGGATGAGCGGCTGCGGCGCACCGATGGACTGGTGCGCAGAGAGCAGCGCAGCCAGGTTTCCACAGCGGCTGCCCAGCAGCATGGCGGCGCGTGAGTAGTTCGTCTGCGAGAGCCCCAGCCCGCCGTAGCGTGTGGGAATCTTGATGCCAAAAGCGCCGATCTTTGCCAGCTCGTTCAGCAGTTCTTCCGGGACTTCGCCGGTGGCGTCGATTTCGTCAGGATCGGCATATTTGTCCAGAACGGCTTCCAGCCGGTGCAGGAAAGCGTCTCCTTGATCATGATCTTCCATGCTCTGCTGCGGGAAGGGCAGCATCTGCTTGAAGTCCGGCTCGCCAAAGAAGATCCCCGCGGCGATTCCGGTGTTGCGGCGTTCATCTCGTGCGGCTTCCGCCATTTCGAGTGCGGCTCGCTGCCCCGCATTCATGCGTGAGGTGTCGATGAGAGTCCTGGCTTCGGGTTTGTTGTCTTCCAGAGTCGTTTTCATGGCTTTAGTTCTCCAGTTGAGGTTGATCAATAATCAATGATGCCCGTATCCCGGGCGAAAGTGACGGGGCCGCCGCGGAAGGGCGGGTAGCCAGTGCCCAGCACCATGGCCAGATCGATGTCGTCAGCACTGCGGGCGATGCCCTCCTTCAGGCAGCGCATCGCCTCCTGGCTGATCAGCAGCGCCAGCTTGGTCTGGATGCTTTCATGCTTCGGCAGGTCCGCGTGCCTTGCAGGCGTGATTTCCTTGCCGTTCTCATACTTGTAGAAGCCTTCACCACTTTTCCTGCCGAGGTGTCCGGCGCTGACCATTTTGTCGAGCGCATCGCTGTTCGGAAAACGGTCAGGGAAGGCCGTCGCGAGCGTCCTCGCTACATGCGCCGCCACATCGAGACCAATTTCGTCCAGCAGACGCATCGGCCCCATCGGCATGCCAAATTCCAGCATCGCGTCGTCGATGTCCTTCACCGGCACACCGTTCTGATGCAGCCTCACGGCCTCCATCAGGTAGGGCACCAAAATGCGGTTCACCAAGAAGCCAGGGCTGTCTTTCACGACCACCGGCGTCTTGCCGATCTTCTGCACAAAGCTGACCGCCGTGGCCAGCACGTCTGCGGAAGTTTCCGGCAGTGTGATGATTTCCACCAGCGGCATGCGATGCACCGGATTGAAGAAGTGCAGGCCGATCACACGCTCCGGATGCGGCACGCTGCGCGCCAGTTCCGCAATCGACAGCGCGCTGGTGTTTGTGGCCAAAATCGTGTCAACAGGGACACGCATTGCCAGATCGGCAAAGATCTTCTTCTTCAGCTCCATGTTTTCCGTGGCCGCCTCGATGATGAGGTGATGCCTGCAAAGCGGCACCTTGACGTGCGTGGCGCTGATGCGGTCCAGCGTGTCACGACCTTGCACCTGAGTCACCAGCCTGCGGCGCGTGGCGTCTGAAACGAGGCCATGAATCCGTTCCAGTCCACGCGCGAGGCTGTCGTTGGAGACGTCCGTCATGAGAACACGGACGCCACGCGAAGCGAGTGTGTGCGCGATGCCGGAACCCATCACTCCCGCACCGATGACGGTGGCATCGAGAATGGGCAGCACCGTCCCGTCAGAAACAGGACGTTTGCCGGCTTCTTCGCGCTTGAAGAAAAGATCGATCAACCGTGCGGCATCAGGGCTCCTGAGCAGCTCATCCACGGCATTTCGCTCCAGCAGCAGACCGTTTTCGATCTCACCACGCACGGCATGGCAGACGACCTCGACGGCCTTGGTCACCGAGGGGTAAAGACCACGGGTCTTCTGGAGCACCTTGCGCCTTGCCATTCGGCCAATGACCGGCGCCAAGAAGTTTTCAAAATGGAACCTGCTGGCCGGGCGCTTGCCGCGCACCAGACGACGTGCCAGCACCTCCATTCGCTCCATGGGCACCACATGGCTGACAAGGCCGGCTTTTTTGGCAGCCCCAGCATTCAGCAGCTTGCCGGTGGTGATGAGGTCCAGCGCCTTGCGCAGCCCGACAAGGCGCGAGAGCCTCGTAGATCCACCCCATGCAGGCAGGATGCCGAGCTGTGTTTCTGGCAGACCGATCTTGGTGCTGTCGTGATCGCTGGCGATGCGCCAGTCGCAGCAGAGGGTGACTTCAAAGCCGCCGCCCATGCAGGCCCCGTGGATCGCGGCTACCTTCGGAATCTTCAGCCGGGCCAGCCGGTCAAACACGGCCTGCCCGAGCCAGATGAGGTCATTCACCCGCGCATGCGGCAGGCTGCGGATGGCCTTGATGTCTGCACCGGCGATGAAGATGCGCTCCTTGGCGCTGCGGAGCACCAGCGCTTTGGCGCGCGTGTCGTGCTCGATGTTTTCCAGAACGTGATTAAATTCTCTCAGCGTCTCCTCGTTCCACACGTTGGCGGAAGATTTGGGAGAATCGAAGGTGATCCAGGCGATGCCGTCATGATCCACTTCCAGCCGGAAATGCTTCGGTGTTACGGGGTGGCCGTGGATGATGTCCTCCAGCACATGGGGGGGATCGTGGATGACTGCGGGGCGGTTGAGAAGGAGAGTTTTCATGGCTCTTGGTTGGATGAGATTTCACTGACATAAATTCACAAGGCTTCGAGGCAGGCGGCCATGCCCTGGCCACCGCCCACGCACAGGCTTACGACGGCACGTTTGGCATCATTGGCATGCAGCTGGTTGAGGGCGGTCTGCACGAGGCGCGCACCCGTGGCCCCGACCGGATGCCCCAGGGCGATGGCACCGCCGCAGGCATTGATCTTCGCTGGGTCAACCTCGCCGAGCGGAGCCTCCAGCCCGGCACGACGGGCGCAGACTGGATCTGCCATGCATTTCATGACAGCCAGCACCTGGGCGGCAAAGGCTTCGTTGATTTCAAAGACATCTGCGTCATCCAGCTTCCATCCGCTGCGATGCAGTGCCACATCCAGCGCCCGCACCGGGCCCAGCCCCATGCGCGCAGGATCACAGCCGGTGGCGGCATAGCTGACGAGACGGCCCAGCGGTTTCCAGTTGTGTGCAGCGGCGGCCTCCTCAGTCGCCACCAGCAGAGCCACGGCGCCGTCAGTGATCTGGCTGGAATTCCCCGCCGTGACGCTGCCGGTCACGGTGTCGAAGAGTGGTTTCAGTTTGGCCAGCTTTTCCAGGCTGGAGTCTGAGCGGATGCCGTTGTCAGCCTCCACCACATGCTTGCCCAGCACCGGTGCGATCTCCTGGCTCAGCAGATGATTGGCACGAGTGGCGCAGAGATGACTGCGCATGGCAAAGGCGTCCTGCATCTCGCGCGAGATGGCAAACTCACGCGCCAGCACCTCGGCGGTCTGGCCCATGTTCAGGCTGGAAACCGGATCTGTCAGGCCCACCTTCAGCCCGATGACGGGCGCAAAGTCCGCCGGGCGGAAATGCAGCGCAGCTTTGGCACGTCCGGTGAAATCCCGCGCACGATTGAGCGCGGTGAACTTTTCCACGGCAGGACGGGAAAAATAGAAGGGCATGTTGCTCATGCTCTCCGTGCCACCCACCACAAAGACCTCGCCCTGACCCGCGCACATCTTGGCATGTGCCAGAGTGATGGCCTCCAGGCCGGAGGCGCAGTTGCGATGCACCGTCATGGCCGGCTTTGCCTCAGGAAGCCCTGCGCGCAGCGCGATCACGCGGGCGATGTTCATGGCCTCGGGCGGCTGGCCGACGCAGCCGATGATGGTTTCATCCACCAGCATGGGGTCGATGCCGGTGCGGGTGAGCAAGGATGAGACGGCGTGACGGCCGAGCTCGACCGCATCGAGATGCGCGAGATCCGTGCCGGTGCGGGAGAAGGGCGTGCGCACGGCGTCCACAATGACAAGAGAGGGAGTTTTCATGGCGTTAGGAGCTGAGTGCCACAGTGGCTGTGGCGGGTTTGGCTTTGGGGCGGTGATCGACGAGTTTTTCCTCCTTCAGGAGGCGGCCCACTCCGAGCTGTTCCCGGAGTTCGGCAAGGGAGTGAAAATGCAGCCCGTTCGGGGTAATCTCCGTGGCTTCATGGAAGCGACGGGAAACGGCGAGCTCGAGTTCGGATTCACGCACGCCCGGTTCCGCCGTGAGGTGCAGATGCACCTCGTCCATTTCCAGCGGGTCATCGTGGCGTTTGCGCAGCTCGATCTGCCAGGCGGCGATGCCTTTCTGGTCATCGAGCAGATGCTCCAGCAGATTGAAGTTCACCAGCGTGCCCTTGAGCTTGTCCATGTGCAGCTCGCGCACCTCGCTGACCCGTGAGATGGGCCCCAGCAGACGCGGGCAGGTGCGGCCGCAGAGCGGGCATTTTTCCCAGGTCAGGCCGCCTTCAGCGATGTCGCCGGTGCGGTAGCGCAGCACCACGGTACCACGTGCATCCAGGGGCGTGAATACGATCTCGCCCGGCTGGCCATCCGGCACGAGCTGGCCGGTGGCGGGATCGATCAGTTCCACCAAGCCCAGGTCAGGGCTGAGGTGGTAGCCGCTGGACTCATGCGTCTGGCCCACGCATTCCGGAAAAGCCATTTTAGCCTCTGTGAAGCCATAGGTTGCCATCACATGCGTGTTGGGACTGCCGAGCAGACCGGCCAGATCCAGCAGCCGCGCGCGCAGGCCATCGGCCACTTTTTCACCGCCCAGCACGAGAAGCTTCAGGCTGGGCCACTGCCTGCCCGTTTCGTACGCTTCGCGCAGCACATGGTAAATGAACGTGGGCATGCCGATGATGATGTCCGGCTGGATCTTCTCAATGAGGTTGATGTTTCCCTCTGTGCCGAGCGTCTTGCCGCCGCCAGTGCTCAGCATGAAGGTGCCAAAGCCCAGCCCGGCATGATGTGCCAGCCAGAAGGCGAGATGCGGCGCATAGGGAAAGAGGTTGATGTGCCGATACTCTTTCTGAGAACGGCCTGCGAGCATCAGCCGGATGCCACTGATGTCGAGATTGTGCAGATCGTGCTTGGTATAGAGGAAGGGTACGGGGTCCGACGAGCGGCCCGTGGTGCTGGTGAGCAGGATGGGGCGGAATTCCGCCTCGGCCTTTTCCCTGGCCGCAGCGCGGCCGTGCATTAGAGCGGTGCCGATCATGCCCGGCTCCAGGCGCAGCTTCGACTCGTCAGGAACGAGCACAAAGTCGCGCGGAGTGGCAAGATCCTTCTTGGAGGTGAAAGGCACGTGGTCCCAGTCTTCGAAGGACTTGATGTCCAGCGGGTGAATGCCGTGCTCGGCAAACAGGCGGCGGTAATGCGCGCTGAAGGGGATGACCCTGCGGCTTAGGTAGCTGCGCAGCTGCTGAAGCTGCCAGTCTCTCCAGGCTTCATGCGGCGAGGTACTCCATTCGGGTATGTGACGGAGCAATTTCATGGCTAATTGTCTCCAGGTTGAGGTTGGTTGGGGTGTTCTGAAGCAGCTCCCGGATGGCCGGGAGGGCGGCGGTTGC
The DNA here is from genome assembly GCF_014203095.1 of Prosthecobacter vanneervenii. Taxonomy (NCBI): domain Bacteria; kingdom Pseudomonadati; phylum Verrucomicrobiota; class Verrucomicrobiia; order Verrucomicrobiales; family Verrucomicrobiaceae; genus Prosthecobacter; species Prosthecobacter vanneervenii. The sequence continues at coordinate 268,557 of NZ_JACHIG010000003.1, forward strand.
GGCGCCACGCCCGGCTTTCAGGTATTGCTCGAAATGTTCAAAGTCGTGCCACGTCGAGGCGGCAAAACGCGGATGGATGACCACATCGGCGGCAGCTTCCTCCTTGGCGATGAGGTGCAGCTGCGCGGCCATCAATGCGCGGCGGAAGGTGTCCAGCACGTTGCCATAGGCCAGCAGGTTCACCTTGTGCCAGAAGGTATGGAAGACGCGGGAAAGGACATGAAAGGTGGATTTATCGTCCACCATGAGCGCCTGTTCCGATCTGGCCTCGTCTTCACCTGGAGGAGGCATGACATTCACGGCGATGACGGCATCCAGCTGGAAACGCTTCTTCAGCAGCGTCACGGGCAGAGGCTCGGAGGCACCGCCGTCCGTGTAGCGCCGGCCATTCAGCTTCACCGGAGCGCAAATGGCGGGAATAGCGGAACTGGCGTGCACGGCATGCGAAACGACGCCGGAGTCAAAGACATGCGGCGACAGGCGGTCGAGGTCGGTGGCAATGACGATGAACGGGCGGTCCAAGTCAGAGAAGGTTTTGTCTCCCAGATCACGCTCCAGATGCCTGCGCAGCTTGTCGCCACGGATCAGGCCTTCGGAGGGTGGGATGATGTAATCCATCAGCGACCTCAAAGTGGCGCGGTCTTTGATCTCGCGGGCGCGTTCCTCAAGCTGCCTGCCATTGAGGCCAGCGGCCCAAAGTGCGCCCACATACGATCCCATGCTGCATCCTGCGATGGCGGCGATGGGGATGCCTTCTTCTTCCAGAACCTGGATGACTCCGGCGTGTGCCAGCCCGCGGGCGCCACCGCTGGAGAGAACCAGGCCAATGCGAGGTGTTTTACCTCCCCCTGAGCCGTGCTTGGAGCTTTCTTCGGCACGGCTCCATCCCCTGAAGGGAAGCTGGAGCTGGGTGTTCATGACCTGTGAGGGTTGTTATGCAATTAGACCCAGCGCTTGAGAAAAACATTCAAAAAAAGGGAATCTTTGTGCATAAATAGACACCGCCATGAACGAAACCGACCTCAACCGCATGCTGAAACATGCCGCCGCCACGCCTGCTGCGGGGCCACGCGCCCTGGAGACGATCATGGCCCGGGTGCGGGTGGATGACGGAAGGGCCAAGCGCTGGCGCTCGTTTGTGCAATGGCTGCTGATCCTGGCAGTCGTGTCCGCCGTGGCGATTGCCGGCATGGTGGGCTGGAGCCTGGCCTCCAAAGACACCACGCACACCACCCCGCCGGCCATGGAGATCTTCCAGGAGGGGCTGACACGATGAACTCCCGGCTGAAATGGCTGCTTCTTTCCACTCTATGCTCTGCCATTCTGGCCGGAGGCACGGCCTGGGTGGTCACTGACTGGACGCTGCACCGCCATGGAGAAGGCCATGCCCATGATCATGTGAAGCCGGATCTGCACGCGTGGATGCATGAGCATCTGAGCATCACGCCGGAACAGCATGGCAAACTGGAACCTCTGGAGGAGGCGTTTGAAAAAACGCGAATCAAACTTCAGGAGGAGATTCGTCTGGCAGATCTGGAACTGGCGAAGACCATTCGTGACCCGAAGATGACTCCGGCGGCGATGGATGCCGCGCTGGAGCGGCTGAACGAAGCGCAGGGGGCGCTGCAACGTGCCACTCTGGAGCATTTTTTTGAGATGAAGCGCTACCTGCGTCCAGCGCAGGCGAACAAACTGCTGGAATGGACTCATGACAGCCTCACCCGCCATTGAAGCGCTGCTGATGCCGCAGGCTGCCGAAAGCTCCGCTGAAGAAGCGGCGGAGCAGCAGCACCTGCGTGCCGCGCAGGCTGGTGACATGGCGGCGTTTGAGTGGATTGTGAGGCAGCATGAGGAACGGCTGTTCGGTTTCTGCTGCCGCTGGCTGCGCTGTGTAGAAGATGCGCGCGAGGTGTGCCAGGATGCGTTTGTGCGTGCGTGGCAGGCGCTGCCGGAATTTGAAGGACGTGCGCGACTTTCCACATGGCTCTACCAAATCGCGCTCAATCTCTGCCGTGACCGCGCCAAATCGCGTTCTTCACGGCAGCGTGAGAACACGACGACGATTCATGATCTGGAACAGCCGCTGCCATGCCCGCAGGGGTCTCCGGATGCGAATGCGGAATGGCAGAGCGAGATGCAGAAACTGGAGCGCGGGCTGGCGCTGCTGCCGGAAAAACTGCGCACGGCCCTGATGCTGAGCGCCATGGAAGGACTGAGCCATGAGGAATGCGCCAAGGTGCTGAACTGTTCCATCCGCGGCACTGAAGGGCGCATCTACCGAGCACGGCAGATGCTGCTGCAATGGTGGAATGAGGAATCTCAGTGATGACCGCTGCCGCCAGCGGCAGAAAGTGCTTTTTCAATGCTGTTTGCAGCATCTGAGCGCCAGCCGATGACCACGCGTGGCATGAGGCCACCCAAGACCAGAAAGAGGATGCAGGCGGTCAGCGGCCAGCGTTCGCGAGGCAGGGCGTCGGGGATGTTGATGACGTGTTTTGGCAGCACGCCAAGGAACAGAGTGTTGTAGAGACGCAGGAGGTTGATGGCATTGAAGACCGTGGCAACGAGGAGCACGATGCCGGCGCTGAGGTGGCTTTGCAGCATGCCATGGAAGATGAGCTCCTCGGCGCAATAACCCAGCGTGCCGGGAAGACCGACGAGAGCGAGGCCGCAAATGAGGAAAAAGGTGGCAAGACGGGGCGCTTTGGCGGCAAGGCCCAGATGCATGAGAGGGTCTTCAGTGGAACTTACCCGCACTTCCAGCGCACGAACGATGCAAATGAGGCCTGTGGAGGCAGCAGCCACCAACAGCCAGTGTGTGAGCGCACCGGTGACACCTTCGATATTGGTGCTGGTGATGCCTGCAAGCATGAAGCTGGCCTGACTGATGCACAGGAACGCAAGGAGACGACGGGGCTTGCTTTCCGCGAAGGCACGCAGACTGGCGATGCCTACGGTGGCAACGGCCGCCATGCTGAGGAATTCAAACGCATGATGTGCGGTTTCTGGAGGCGAGGCGAGCTGCGCGCGGGCGACGAGCACGACCCCGAGGTGGCCATTGAAAAGGAGGGCCTTGGGCAGGAGGGGGCCGTGCTCGAAGGCATGGACCACGCCTGCATGGAGGGGGAAAAGACCCTTGCGACAGACCACTGCGATGATGAAAAAAAGGCTCCAAAGTGTACCATATTTCGCAAAACCGGTGGTCGATGAGGCGCTCAAAAGCAGCACAGCGGCGGTCAGGGCGATGCAACTGGCGAGACGAATGCCGATGGTGAGGCGGGTCTCCCGCTGACTGCCGAACATGCCTAATGCAAATGGCAGGCAAGAAAGCCACCAGCCAGCGACCATGGGAACCCAGGAGGCGGCGGCGTAGGCGGTCTGCACGGAGAGGGAGATGAGCAGCATGCCAGCGGGGGCCTGCCCGGCCGCGTCACGCCTGGGAGCGAGCACCATGACGGCGAGGGTCAGGGCGGCGTAGAAGGCCATGGGGACGGCATTGAGGCCATCGGCCTGGAAGAAGGGCAGCCAAGGGTCGTACAGACTCCCCTGCCCTGCGGCGCGTGACTCACACGCGGCAGCCAGGAAGGCTATGAAAGCGAGTGCTGCGGCCACCGCTGCGACGCGGCGTGGATGGGATGCCTTCCAGGATGCCAGCACGCCACCGAGCAATAAAGCCAGGGCGACGGTGAGGTATGGCAGTGAAAGGTAGGGCATGAATTTGATCAGTGATCTGACGACTTCTTCGCAGAAGCTTTGGGTTCGAAAAGGGCGAGCCAGTGTGCGACAGCCTGAACAGGGGCGACGATCCAGCGCTCGACGACGGCATCATAGAAACCGCGCCCAAGAGCCAGACGGTAGAGCCAGACCTGCACAGATTGAGGCAGCAGGGATTCATAGTGGCTGCCGGTGGGGCTGAACCTGCCGCCAGCAGCGGCGTGCACGCGATGGTAGTCGCGAAGCATGGAGGGCGTGCGCAGGAACTGCAATGTGCGCAGCATGGCGTGGCTGACGAGATGGATGAGAGCGAAGGTGGACCAGCCGAGGCCGATCTCGACAAAGATGAGGCCGATCTGAGTCTGGGCTGCATAGGCAAGGGAGGTCTTGGCATCGGCACAGGTGCGATGGACGAGGGTGCCGAGGAAGGCGGTGGCCAGACCGGTGATGATGATGAGGCCGGTGGCGATCCATGAATGGCGAATGAGCGGCTCGATACGCAGCAGCAGATAAGCACCGGTGTGGATGGAGATAGCCCCATAGAAAACGGCGCTGGAAGGGGTGGGACCCTCCATGGCACGAGGCAGCCAGCCCCAGAAAGGACCTTGGGAAGATTTCCCGGCGGCGGCGATCACCAGCAGCACGGCGACGACCGCGCCATGGATGCCGGGGGCTCCCTCTGCGCCGAGCAGGCCCTTCCATGAGGTGGTGCCGAACCAGTGATGGGCCAGAAAGATGGCGAGCAGCATGAACAAGTCCGCTACACGATAGGAGGCAAAGACCCAGAGGGCATTGCGCACCGGCTCAGGCCGATACTGGAAGAAGCCGACGAGGAGCACCGAGGTTATGGCTATTGTTTCCCAGCCGACGATGAGGAGATCCAGCGAGTCGGCGGTGAAGACGAGGAGGGCGCCAAAGGTGAAGAGGTGCAGCAGCAGGAAGAAGCGGAGGAAACCCGGATCCCGATGCAGGTAGCGCACAGAGAAGTAGGCGACAATGCTGACCAGCACCACGGTCAAGCCGACGAGCGGCAGGGACAGCCCGTCCACCAGCAGTGAGAGGGGATAGCCGTAGTGCCCCACGGTGAACCAATCTCCCAGCAACACACGCACGGGATGGAACCCCTGGGCACTCATGCGCCAGCCGATGATGAACGCCAGGAGGACGAGAAGCGAGTAAGCCATCCTGGTGATCCATGCCATGGCGCGCTCTGTGACAGCGCCGCCCAGCAGCCAGACAAGGCTCAGCCCGAGAAAGAGCGCACCGGGCGTGGCGATGAGAAGCGGGATCAGGGTTTGAACAGGCATGAACAAGGACTGGATGTTACAAAGAGAATTACGCAGCGCGGGGGTCGATGCGAGCCAAGGGGAGATGATCCCGTTTACCGCGATACCAGGCCTGTGAGCTGGAAGCCACGGGAAGAGGTTCATCATCTCCTTCGAGCTTCTTGAAGACACCGTCGCGACAGACTTCCACGTGACCGTCATCCGGGTCCATGGTGGCGAGTCGGATCCACTGGTTGCTGACGATTTCGTTGAGCTCATGAGAAGCGCGGATGACTTTCATGAGACGCTTTGGCGTGGTTTCAACGATGAAGAGCATGCGCACCGGCTCGTGAATCTCGACGGCCTGCGCGGGCAGGCCTGTGCGGAGATCGCTCTGATAACCGTTCATCACGCCGAGGAGGCCGTTGATATTGTGAGGGAGCTTGGTGCCGCTGCCGTAAACATCATTGTCCACCGTGGAGAAGTAGTAATCGAGATTGATGCTGCAGCAGACAGGGAGGGCCGCACCGACCGCATGCGCGAGCCCTTCATCGCCGGGGTCTTTGGTGGCGTCATAGGAGACCAGGAAGGACCGGCGGTCCATGAAGAGGCCTTTGGTGATCTCCCGGCGGCCGACGAAGGCCACGGCATTGGTGCAGTGGCCGTACTCAGGGCGGGGCTCGCCGATGTGCTCCGCGCGCTCCTGGACATGGCGAAGGCTGGAGTCTGGAGAGATGGCATGGCCGGCAGCCTCGAAACGGCGGGAGCGTTCATGGGCATTGAGCGTGCGCGCCTTGTCCAGCGACTGATGGACGCGCACGAGATCGCCGTGATGGGTCTCTGGCAGAAGATCGAGGTCGAAGAAGTGGATGTCCTCGCTGCAGGTGTCGTGATAACCACCCAGAAACCAGGTATCCTCGGGAATGACGACGCCTCTGGCGCGCAGGGCCTCACGAACGGCGGGGCGGTTGGCCATGATGGCAAAGAGGCGTGCATTGGGCGCGCCGCTGTGGCCGCCGCAGGCCTGACAGCAGTAGGCGGACTCGTAGGGGTTGTTGAGGCTGGTAGAGCCATGGCCGAGAATGACGACCAGTCTGGCGTGTCCTTTGTGAAGCCCTGCGGGCCCGAGCACCGCATACACACAGTCTGCCTGCTGCTTCACGGTGATGCCGGTCATGAGGCCTGTGGTGGTGGCGCGCGAGGCAACGTCGTCGCTCATGAAGGCGAACTCTGTCCGGGGCTCCGGGAGGAAGGCGCGGTTGAGCCATTTGATGAAACGACCGTAGGAGAGCGGGGTGAGCACGCGCAGCGCCAGCGGGAAGAGGCTGAGGAAGCCGAGGCAAGCCGTGCTGACCCAGCCGCGCACAAGGGTGCGCGAGGAGATGAAGCCATGACGCACCACGCCAGCCCAGGCACGACGCAGGCCCTGGCGCTGCCTGTGCACATGAGCCTGGTCCTGCACGGGGACCTCGCGGACAGAATGCGCGGGGTCAATGACCACGGGGCAGTAAGAGACGCCGCATGGGTCATCGATGCCCGCATAATGGATGGCCACGCCGAAGAAACCGGCGACGCCGACGGTCTCGATGCCGGGATCCACCTCCTCCAGTGCGCGACGCATGGACTCTTCACGGTCGTCCATGCAGAAGATGACCTGGGCGACGAGCCGACTGCTGTGCGGAAAGACGCAGGGCATGTTGCGATGCCTGGCGAGCGGAATGAGCACGCGGCGCTCGTGGCGACGCTCATAGGCGAGGTGAAGCAATCGCCGACGCTCGATCTCATGGCAGGCGAGGATCTCCTGAGTGAGACGGGACATTTCGTCCTCGCTTAGAGCCGCCAAGTCACGACTGCTGATGCCGAGGAGCTGGGCCACATCAAACACACGAGCCGTATGGGTCAGAGGATCAAAGCGCGGCACCGGAACGAGGGTGGAACGCCATGCGGCGGTGTCTCCGGCGACGTGGGTGAGAGCCGCGATGGTGTAGGTGAGGCGGAGCGCGAGAAACTCCATGACGGAGCAGCGCACGCGATCATGCGGAGCCAGCGAGGGATCCTGCTCGAGCATGCGGATCATGGCCGCCCAACCACGCAGAGCGAGGAGCTCCTCGGTGACGAAGTCCTGCCACTGTGAGAAGGGCACATCGAGCCGGGTGAGGGCCTCCAGCACGACGGCATCTGCGTCCATACCGGCCGCTTCCTGGCGCAGAAACTCGGCGTGCACGCCACTGAGATGAGCCGGGAAGATGGCAAAGGCCTGAGGCATGATCAAGCGCGCGGCGCGGAGCAGGCCTTTGTCGCGATGCGGCATGGGCCAGTAGGCGATGCCTTGATCGAGATAGGCGGCGGTGAGGCGGATGAGCGGCGGGTGAATGAGCGCGTCCAAGTCGATGCCCTGCTGTGAGAGCACGACATCTCGCGGACGTTTTGGCGGCGCAGGAGGTGGAGCAGGCTGGGGAGTGACCCGTGCGAGGCATGCCGACCAGAGCGCCTGGGGGGAATCCCCGTGCAGCGCGGAGGCGGAAGCCGGGGGAAGATCGGCACGGAAGGCGTCCAGCCAGCCACCCTCCTCCATCTGCCAGGAGATATTGATGCCATTGACGCGGCGCACGCCGGGGGTGAGCATGAAGCGGCGGAGCTGCCGCCGAGTGAGCCTGCCGGGGAGAATCTCGGCATCGGGCTCGCGTGAGAGGACGGCGTCGATGTCTTCGTCGAGGATGCGGCCTCTGGCGCGATCTGTCTGATAGGTTTCCTCGGAGAGAAAGGGCTCGGCTTTGAAGAGGTTTCCGCCCTCGATGACCGCCTCTTCAAATTTGCGGTGCTGGAGCGAGAGGAGGGTGTTGTAATGAATGAACACCCCCAGGGGGCCCTGAATGGGCAGGAAGTGAGCCGCATGATCCACCACCCGGCGGAGGTGCTCAAGCCGCCCCTCTGCCGGCTGAGTCTCCTGCCTGGAGTCGTGACAGCCACAGATGCTGGCATGGGTGCGGGTGCTCATTGCAGATCAAAAGCCTATATATAAGAGCAGACGGGGTTGAAGCGCCATCCCTTGATCAAGGGGTATTCCGCGCCGGAGCGTGGGGGCGCTAATGCCTGACGTTTCCACTCACTCAGCGCCTGGTTTCTCCATGCCGTTGCGTCCGTGACCTGCACACCTGCCCAACGCTGATCCTGTTGAAATCGAGGCGGAATAGCGGGGAAACGCTGCTGGAGGGCGCGGTGTGCAAAGAAGGCGATGGGTTTGCTTCCCGGGCGGGCGGGCATAACCCAGGGTCGCCTCGCCGAGGCTCGGCTGACCCTGGGCTTAAATACGCAGCCCCTTTGGGGCTGGTGCCATGAGGAGCGTTTGGGACTAGAGAAGACAGACGTTTTTTCAACAGATCATGGCATGACTGTTGGCGGTCAGCCAGCCACCCGGTTGGCGTGCGCGTGCACGCATGCCCACTCTCCCGAGGCTGGGGCTGTCAATGATTTCTCCGGTGTGGTTGGGCAGACCTTTGCCATTATTCTCAATGCTGAGCCAGATGCTTTAATCAAGGTGTTCGAGGCTGATCTTCACTCCAGGGGCCTCCGCGTGCCGGGAACAGCGAGCAGAAGCATTCGGCGAGTTTCGGGAAGCCTTGAGTAGTAAGAAGTTGCAAAACGGTGTCGCGAAGGTCAGGCTCGTTATTGTGGCTGCGCCCCCGACACACACCACACAGGCCTATCTCCCGCCAGAGCACGTGCGTTGCAAGGCCAGAGCTTTTGATAGAACAGATTTTCCCCATCACGCACTGCATCCATTTCCTTCCGTCATTCAAACGACCGCATGTCCACACCCGCCACCGCTTCAAAACCCGAAGGCCCCGTGCCAGCCGGCAACTTCGCCGGCTTCAAAGCTTATTTCGGCAAAGACATCCTCTCTGGCTTTCTGGTCTTCTTAATTGCTCTTCCACTGTGCCTTGGAATTGCCAAAGCCAGCGGCTGCCCGGCCATCGCGGGAATTTTTACAGCCGTGATCGGCGGCATGCTGACCCCCTTCCTGAGCAACTCTGAGCTGACCATCAAAGGGCCAGCGGCTGGCATGATAGCGATTGTGCTGGGAGCGGTCAGCGAGCTTGGCTATGAAAAGATGCTAGCGGTCGGCGTGGTTGCGGGGTGTCTTCAAATCATCTTTGGCTCTTTCAAGCTTGGAACTCTGGGTGAATTTTTCCCTGTGGCGGCGGTGCATGGCATGCTGGCGGCCATCGGCATCATCATCATTTCGAAGCAGATTCACATTGCATTGGGAGTTGCCGTCCACGCGAAAGAGCCGTTGGAATTGCTGGCAGAAATCCCAAACAGCCTCATGCACATGAACCCTGTGATTGCCCTGATCGGTGGCACAGCCCTGGTGATTTTGTTCGGGCGAATGCTGATCAAAAACAAATTTGTTCAAACCGTGCCGGGACCACTGATTGTCCTCCTGATCGCCGTTCCGCTTTCGTTCTATTTCGACATAGGCCACAAGCACATCTACCAGTTCCAAAGCCACGCCTTTGAAGTGGGTCCGGACAAGCTGGTCAACCTGCCGCTCAACATTCTTGATGGCATCAAATTCCCGGATTTTTCCGCCATCACATCCGGTGCAAGCATCAAATGGATCGTCATGTTCTGCCTCATCGGAAGCCTGGAGTCACTGCTGAGCGCCAAGGCCGTCGATCTGCTTGATCCCTGGCAGCGCCGCACGAATTTGAACCGCGATCTGCTCGCCGTAGGCATCGCGAACACTTTGGTTTCCTTCATCGGCGGCCTGCCGATGATTTCAGAAATCGTCCGCTCCTCCGCCAACCGGAACAACGGCGCCCGCACCCGCTGGGCCAACTTCTGGCATGGCACCTTCCTGCTCATTCTAGTGGCCAGTGTGCCCTGGCTGCTGAACCACATTCCGCTTGCCGCGCTGGCAGGCATGCTTGTCTTCACCGGCTATAATCTCGCATCTCCAAAAGAGTTCCATCACATGTGGAAGGTGGGCAAAGGCCAGCTGATCGTTTTCGTGGTTACTTTGATTGCAACCCTCGCCACCGATCTACTGATTGGCATTGCAATGGGCATCGTTGTCAAACTTTTGCAGCATGTCATCAACGGCACGTCCTTCGGCAACCTCTTCATTCCACATGCCGAGATCATGGAAGATGGGGACCACCCCATCATCCACGTGAAAAAAACAGCCATTTTCAGCAACTGGCTGGGCCTCCGCAACCATCTCTTCTCACTCAATGAGCATGCCAAGGTGAAAGTCGATCTCTCAGGCACCGATCTGGTCGATCATACGGTCATCAAGAAACTCGAGGAAATGGTGCAGGACTGGAAGATCGAAAACCGCGAACTCATCATTGCCGGACTCGAAAACCACGTTCCAGTTTCCCCCCATCCGCAGGCAGCACGGTACCGCCGTCAGACCGATTGACCAAGCGTCCTGGGTGGCAAGCAACGGAGCGAGCCGGCCCCGGCCTCATGGTCAGACAGCGGGTGTCTGGAGAGGAATCACCACCTCGATGCGAAGTCCCTGAGGCAACACACTGGTGGCCGTCAGTTCACCGCCGGACTGGCGCGCCCGTGCGCGCATGCCCACCATGCCAAGACTCGGGCTGTGAATGATGTCTCCGCTGTGATTGGGCAGGCCTTTGCCATTGTCCTCGATGGTGAGGCAGATGCTCTGATCCCGCCACGTCAGGGATATTTTCACTTGGGTGGCCTCGGCATGGCGGGCGATGTTGGTGAAAGCCTCCTGGGCGATGCGGAAGAGGTGGGTCTCGGTCTCATCTGGAAGGCGGCCGGTGAAGTCGGAGTCGTAGTCCACTTTCAAGCGGGTGCGCTGACCGAATTTTTCCGCGAGCCAGCGGAGACCGGCATCGAGGCCGAAGTCGTCGAGAATGACAGGGCGGAGGAGCTGGGAGAGCTCGCGCACGTTGGCGATGGATTCGTCCACGAGATGGAGGCAGTCGGCGCGCAGGGAGGGGAGGTCTTGGGTGGAGCCTTTGGTGAGATTGGCGCGCACGGCGGCGAGGGACTGGCCGAGCTCATCGTGCAGCTCATGGGAGAAGCGGCGGGCGGCCTGCTCCTGGGTCTGGAGCATGTGCCAGGAGACGCGGCTGAGCTCCTCGGACTGCCAGCGGATGCGCTGAATGCTTTTGCGGGCGAAGGCGATGGTGAGCATGGCGCAGATGGCGGCGAGGATGGTGCTGGAGCCGAGGAGGAGGGTGGAATCATCGCTCAACTCCTGGGACTGCTGCTCCAGCAGGTGCTCGGTTTTGGCGAGGTGGTCGGAGCTGATTTTGATGAGCTTGTCCACGAGCTCCACAACGCGTGCGTGATGCCGGAAGAGGATCTCCATCTTGTCCCGAGGCACGGGCTCGTTGCTTTCGAGGAGGCGGTGGGACTCGCGGGAGAAGGATTTGACGCGCTTGTCGAGGTCGGCCCATAGCTCGGCGTCTGCGAGAGAGCGGGCTTCGCCGCTGAGGCGGGAGACCTGGCGGTCGCTCTCATCGAGTTCCGCCAAAAGCCTGACGAGATCATCGCGCTTCTGATTGATCTGCGTGAACTGATGGAGCACGGCGGTCATGGTGTTTTCCTCGGACTGGACGTCCTGGCGCAGACGGGCGATGAGAAACTGATCGCGAGCAAGCTGCTCGACGCCGCGACGAATGCCCTGGCTCTGGCGAACGGCGACGAGACCGGCGGTGCCGAGAAGGACCATGACCAGCAGGAAGCCGAGCGCCAGGACACGCAGGACGTAGCGCTCAGTGATCCGCAGGAAGGTGAAGGACATATGGGGAGGATGCAGGGCTCAATTCATGAGAGGCACCAGGCCAGGCAGCCCTGCGATGCTCAGTCGATGAGACCGTTGCGGATGGAGAAGCGGACGAGCTCGCCGATGGAGTGGAGGTTGAGCTTTTCCATGATGCGGCCGCGGTGAGCCTCGACCGTGTAAACGCTGAGATTGAGGACGGAGGCGATCTCCTTGTTGGTCTTGCTCTCGGAGATCATCTGGAGGACTTCGCGCTCGCGGGGGGAGAGGAGGTCGATGGGATTGGTGACGTGCTTGCGGTAGTCGTCCAGCACGGCGTCGCTGACCTCGGGGCTGAGGAAGCCTTTGCCATTGGCGACGGCGCGCACAGCGGCGAGGAGGTCGCTCTCATTGCTGTCCTTAAGCAGGTAGCCATTGGCGCCGGCGCGGAGCATTTCGCGCACGTAAACGGAGTCCTTTTGCATGGAGAGGGCGAGGATGCGAGCCTTGGGGACGGCCTTGGAGATCTGGCGAGCGGCTTCGATGCCGTTGAGCTCGGGCATGGTGACGTCGAGGACGACGACGTCTGGCTGGAGGTCGATGGCCTTGTCCACAGCCTCGCGGCCATTGGAGGCTTCTCCGACGACCTCCATGTCCCACTGAGCGGCGAGGATCATGCGGAAGCCGTTGCGGACGACGGCGTGGTCATCGGCAAGGAGGATGCGGGTCTGTTTGGCGGACATGTGTGGGAGATACGATAGTCAGTCTGCGGCAAAGAGCAAAAAGTGCGGGCTTTTTGTGGGCAGGGGGTCGGGGAGTCGTCCTAGAAACGCCGACCACTGCCATTTCATGCCTGTTTTCCGTTTTGCCATCCTCTGTCTCAGCCTTGCCTTGATGCCGGAGCCGGGGCATGCCCAGACGGTGGTGAAAGCGGCGCAGGCCGAGGAGCAGGTGATGGAGATGCCGGAGATCGTGATCGAGGGGAAGGCGGAGAGCCTGATCGGGATAGCGAGCTCGGCCTCGAAGGGACAGACGAGTGCGAAGGAGCTGCTGGCGCGGCCGTTTTCGAGACGAGGGGAGCTGCTGGAGAGCATCCCGGGCTTCATTGCGACGCAGCACAGCGGAGACGGCAAGGCGAACCAGTACTACCTGCGAGGGACGAACCTGGACCACGGGAACGACTTCTCGATCTTTGTGGACGGGATGCAGGTGAACCTGCGCAACCACGCGCACGGGCAGGGGTATGCAGACATGAACTTTCTCATCCCTGAACTGGTGGGGCAGCTGGACTACTGGAAGGGCACCTATTTTGCCCAGCATGGAGACCTGAGCTCGACAGGGGCGGCGCGGTTTAACCTGGTGGACTCGCTGCCGCAGGGGATCCTGAGCACGACGCTGGGGCAGTACCGCTACGAGCGGACGCTGGTGGCGGACACGATCCAGGCTGGAGCTGGCCAGCTGACGGTGGCGCTGGAGCATCAATACTATGACGGACCGTGGTCGCTGCCTGCGGCGGCCACGCGCCTCAACGGCTTTGTGCGGTGGCACTGGGAGGATGCGACGGACAAGGTGAACGTGACGCTGATGGGGTACCGGGGGAAATGGGATTCGACGGACCAGGTGCCATCGAGACTGATGGGCAGCCTGCTGGACCGGTACGGCAACATCGATCCGACGGATGGCGGCAACTCCCAGCGGCACAGCCTGTCCTTTGACTGGGTGCATGAAGGGGACCACACGACGACGAAGACAAACCTGTACGCGGGTTACTATGACCTGGACCTGTTTTCGAACTTTACCTACTTCATGGACCACCCGGTGGAGGGGGACCAGTTTGAGCAGAAGGACCGGCGGTGGTTTGTGGGCGGGCAAGTCTCCAATGACTGGCGCTGGAATGCCTGGGGGCAGGAGCAGCGCGTGACGCTGGGAGCGCAGATGCGCACGGATTTCATCAACGGGCTGGGGCTGTACAACACAACGCAGCGGCAGCGGTGGAACACGGTGAGCCAGAACGACATCATCCAGGACACGTGGGGACTGTATGCCGAGGCGGAACTGAAGCCGACTAAATGGCTGCGGGTGATCCCGGGACTGCGCGGGGATGTGGTGCAGTTTGATGTGACGAACAGCAACATCGCGGGGAATACAGGCTCGATCGTCAGCGGAATCCTCAGCCCCAAGCTGAATGTGGTGTTTGGGCCATGGGCGAAGACGGAGTTTTACCTGAATGCGGGCACCGGCTTTCACAGCAACGACACGCGCGGCGTGGTGGCAGGGATAGACCCGGCGACGGGGCTGGCGTCTCAGCGTGCCACGCCTCTGGTGCGCACGTACGGGGCGGAGGTGGGCATCCGCAATGAATCGATCCCCAAGCTAGTGAACACACTGTCTTTCTGGACGCTGCACAGTGGATCGGAACTGATCTATGAGGGGGACACGGGCTCCTCCAGCCCGGGGCCGTCCTCGCAGCGATTTGGCGTAGAGCTGGCGAGCTACTGGCGCCCCAATGACTGGACGATGGTGGATGTGGAGGCGACCTGTACGCGGGCCTATCTGCTCACCCAAGATCCGTCCCACCAAAATGTACCGAACTCCATCCCCTACACGCTGAATGCCGGGGTGACGCTGGGGGGAGCGCAGGGGTTCTTTGGTTCCCTGCGAGTGCGCTACATGGCACCGAGGCCGCTGGATCAGGTGCTGGATGTGTACTCGCGAGAGTCCATCCAGGTGAACGGGCGCATCGGCTACCGGCGCAAAAACATGGAGATCGCGCTGGATTGCCTGAACCTGCTGAACCGCAGCGACTACGATGTGGCGTACTATTATGCCTCCCAGCTGAAAACGGATGCGGCTCCGGTGAATGATGTGCATGTGCACCCGATCGAGCCACGGATGGTCCGCGTGTCGGTGACGTGGCGGTTTTGAGCCCTCAGGGGATGGGGTAAAGGGCCCCTGAACGGGGGGACAAAGGGGCTGACCAAGTGTTTCCACTCGGGGGGAAGAGTTCAGAAAAATGGCGGCCAGGCAGGACTGCCGCACAACCTCCCCCGGAGTGAGGGAATGGGGGCGTCAGGCAAAATGTCAGACGAGCGTCAGAGATGTCATAACTGAGTAAATTATTGTAATTGAAATGCAATAATGGTAATATGTTATTCAGACACTGGAGTATTTAGGTCAATTTAATTGAAATTTTCATAGCTGATTCGCTTTACAGAGAATTTTTTCAATTATAGTATATCTCAAGCCACTCTTTTGGATTTCCTGAATCGATTGCGGGTGGCGGAATTGCTAACGCTTGCAACCATGAAAACCTCATCTCCTGCTCACAAGCCCCAGCGCCTGCCCTTGCCCGCTGCGGCAGCCGCCGTGCTGCTGGCCATGACCAGCCTCTCTGCGGCGACGCCGATCGAGCTGGGCCAGCCCTACACCCCGACTGGAGAGAACTACTCCATCACGGCACTGCAGAATCTGACTCCCCTGACTCTGGACGGAGGCACCTCCGTGGGCGCGAACCCGAATGTGAATCTGGGCTTTCAGGGGGGCTTTGGAGTCCGCTACACGAACAGCTATGGCTCACTGACGGATTTTGGCATCGGCCTGTATGATGCGAGCTGCGCGCCGGGGATCCAGACTGCGTCCACAGGGCTGAACATCACGTTTGATCATTTGGTGTACAGCCGAGGGCTGTCTGCCACCGTGGGGGGCTTTGGCCTGAATGAGTTTTCCACCGACGCGGCACCAGACAGAGTGGCCCCGACGATCTCCATCTATGGGAACGGCGGCTCGCTGCTGGGGAATTTTTCCACGGCCGACATCATTGTCGGCCATGCGGTGCAACTACTGACAAGCCATGACCCGATCGCGCAGACGGACCTGTGGAGGCTGAATCTGGATGCCTTGGTAGGCGGCAACACCTTTATCTCGGGCTTTACGCTGGGAGCAGACACGCACAACGCCAACGGCTGCCCGATGGTGGTGCCTAGCAATCCGTATTATTTTGTGGCTGTGAACGGCGGCGACTGCGCCATGGTTCCGGAGCCGGGTTCGGCCTTCCTGATCCTGACGGCGGGGCTGGGCACGCTGATCATCACCCGCCGCCGGAGCTGCCGCGACCTGTTTTCCGCGAAGTAGGAAGGGCCGCGACTGATTTGAAGCCGTGGGAGCGTGAATGCTGCCACGGCTTTTTTGTGCCTGCGAGATCCTACTCTTTGAACTCTTCCCGGTCCGGGATGCGGGTGAAGGCGATTTTGGTGCCGGAGAAGGTGCGGACGGTATCTGGGGTGAAGCCGATGACGACGGAGTCGCGGCCGTGCTTTTGATTGATCTGATCCAGGACGTGGCTGAGGTTTTCGCGCTGCTCCTTGGCGGCAAGCTCGTCTGCGGAGGCGAAGAGCTCGAGCTGCCGGGGTGAGGAGTCGGCCACGAGATCGAAGAGGGTGACGGAGACTTTTTTGACGCGCTGCCAGCGAGCCTGGCGCATGACGCGGAGCCAGAGATCTGCCAGCACGCGGGAGAGGAGGATGCTATCAGCCACGGGCTCGAACTTGGCCTGGGCCTCGCAGCGGGGCCCCTGCTCGACGCGTACGCTGAGGTGCATGTGGCCGGCGCGGTAGTGCATGCGGCGGAGGCGGCTGGCGGCCTTGAGCAACAGGCGACGAGCCACCGTGCCTGCAGCAGGCGGGGTGCGCAGCTCTGGAGCGAGGACGTGGCTGTGGCCGATGGTGCGGCGGATGGGCGGGGCATCCTCCTCCGTGGGGCCGCCGTGGAGGCCGTGCCAGAAGCGGTCTCCCACAACACCGCCCCAGGCGCGATGGAGGGTCTCACGGTCTGCGGCCCAGAGGTCTGCCACGGTGCGGATGCCGCAGGCGTGGAGGCGTGGCTCCATGCGGCGGCCGATGCCGCAGAGATCGCTCAGCTCAAGGTCGAGAAGGCGGCCCGGCAGCTCCTCCTGGAGGAGGGCGACGAGGCCGTCGGGCTTTTGGAGGTCGCTGGCGATCTTGGCGAGGAAGCGATTGGGGGCGAGGCCGATGGAGCAGGTGATGCATTCGCCCATGCGGTCGCGCAGGCCTTGCTTGATGCGTTTTGCGAGGGCGGTGGCGGCTTCGAGAGGGCGGCGGGGGGCATCGAGCTTGCAGGCCATTTCATCGATGGAGCAGATGACGTGAACGGGAAAGTGGCGCTCCACCTCCTCGATGATCCTGTGATGGAACTCGACGTACATGTCGTGCTCTGCCATGACGGTGATGAGGTCCGGGCAGCGGCGGCGGGCCTCGCCGATATTGGTGCCGGTCTTGATGCCGTATTTTTTGGCCTCGTGGCTGGCGGCGATGGCGCAGGTGGCGTCTGAGTCCACGGGGACGACGGCGACGGGCTTGCCGCGGAGGGCGGGGTTGAGCTGCTGCTCGACGCTGGCGAAGTAGCTGTTGAGGTCGAGGAACAGCCAGTCAACGCAGGGGGAGTGGTCAGAGCTGGAAACAGGGGCAGGCATGGGCAGGCCTGTAGTTTCGCCTGAGATTTTAATTGTTCAATTGAACATATAAAGAAGGACTCAGAATGCAGAAAACACACTTTCTTACATCGTTCTTACTAATCATGGATTGATCCAGTCATAATTTCCATAGATAACCGTAAATATGCAGTCCGCGCCTGCAATAGCCCCACTTTCCCCCTCTGAAGCCACTGTAGCCCCCTACCCTCTTCTCTCCGCCGCCGAAGCCCTTTTTTGCTCCTGCCTAGAAAACATCACCGCCCAGCGCTGCCACATTCAGTGCAAGCCACGTCTTTATGAGGTGCTTCACCACGAGACGGTGGCTGGATTTGTGAAGATCTGCCAGCGGCATATCGACTTCATGGTTTATCGCAAGGGGGACTGGCTGCCGATGGTGGCGATAGAATTTGAGGACGACAGCCCCGGCAAGAAGGAACGTAAGGCGCGTGACCGGCATCTGGTGCACGACCTTTTTTCCACGCTCGGAATCCCGATTTTGCAGGTGCATGCGGATGAGATCACGCAGATCGACACGCTGGTGCACAAGCTGAGCCACGCGTGGCAGGAACGGAATGCGAATCTGGAGATCCTGCCGCCGCCGGAGGGAGAATGCCCGCCAACGCCGCCGACCACGAGTCTGCTGGCGGGGATTGGCGGACCGCCCAGGCAGAGCCCGAATGCGGCGGCGTATGCGGCGATTTCTTGAGGGGGGCAGCAGCCCGACAGAGAAGCATCTCAGCTGAGGGAGTTCTATGATTTGGTGCGCGTGAGGTCTTCAGAATGAGGGACGCGTGTGCTCAAATGTGAAATTGAAGTTCACGGCGAGTTCATCGTCTGAGGCTTGATCTTTGGTCGAAAACAACGACCCGATACGACGCGCCCATGAAAAAAAAGACCTCTGAAGAACGCAAGCCGACGAAATCCTCGCTGTCGCGCTGGCAGTCGTTGAAGCGGTTTTGCATCATTTTTGCCCTGGGGGGGTCCCTGGTGTGCACGCTGGGGGCGGCGGTGCTTGTGGCGTATTACAGCGAGCGGGCGAAGGCGTATGACCTGACGAAGCTGGGAGACATGCCGGAGCGCACGATCGTGATGGATGTGAAGGGCGTGGTGCTGGGGAGAATGCACGGGGAGAACCGGATCATCGTGCCGCTGAGCGAGGTTTCGCCGTGGTTTGTGAAGGCGCTGCTGGCGCGGGAGGATGCGCGCTTTTACAAGCATGGCGGGGTGGACTATCTGGGGGTTCTGCGCGCAACGCTGCGGAATTTGAAGGAGCTGCGCGTGGTGCAGGGGGCGAGCACGCTGACGATGCAGCTGGCGCGCAACAGCTTCCCGGATCTGGATGACCGCAGCCTGAACCGCAAGCTGGTGGAGATCATGCTGGCGCGGCGGATCGAGAAGGCGTGCACGAAGGATCAGATCATCGAGCACTACGTGAACCGCATCTTTTACGGGCCGGGCATCTACGGGGTGCAGCGGGCGAGCCAGGTGTACTTTGGCAAGCATGCAAGCCAGCTGAACCTGAGCGAGGCGGCGATGATCGCGGGGATCATCCGCAGTCCGGCACGGTTTTCGCCTTTCCGAAACTATGAGGGAGCGCTGAAGGAGCGGGACACGGTTTTGAAGCGGATGCTGGAGCTGAAGATGATCACGCCGGAGGAGGAGATCGCGGCGAAGTATGCGGACATCGCGCTGCATGCGCAGCCTTTGTTTCAGAGCCAGGGCGGCTATGCGCTGGATGCGGTGCGGCGGGACCTGGACCTGATCCTGGAGCAGCAGGAGATCGAGGATGGCGGGCTGCAGGTGTACACGACGATCAACAAGGAGCTGCAGGACGCGGCTGATGACGCGGTGGAGAAACGACTGGCAGCGGTGGAGAAGCAGGGAGGCTATGCGCACCCGAAGAAGGCGGATTTTGACAAGACGTGGGACGGCACCCAGGAGGTGGCCTCGACGCCGTACCTGCAGGCGGCGCTGATGGTGCAGGACAACACCACGGGCGGGATCCTGGCGCTGGTGGGCGGGCGAGACTACCGGCACAGCAAGTACAACCGCGCCACGATGGGGGAGAGGCAGATCGGATCAACGGTAAAGCCGTTTGTCTATGCGGCGGCGATCGCTTCCGGCTTCATGCCGGGGACGCTGATCAATGATGCGCCGATCCAGCCGGGGGAGATCGACGGGGCATCGCCAGGATGGAATCCGCAGAACTCGGATGGCAAGTTTCTCGGGCCGACGACACTGACGGATGGGATCGTGAAGAGCCGCAACACGATGACGCTGCGACTGGGGAACTATGCGGGAGTGGACCGGGTGATCGACCTGCTGACTAACGCGGGCTTTGCGAAGCCTTCGGAAAGGACGCCGCAGATTTTCATCGGCAACATTGGCGGGAATCCGCGTCAGCTGACGAGCGCGATCAGCGTGTTTCCGAATCAGGGGCTGCGGCGGCGGCCGTTTCTGATCGACCGCATTATCGATAAAACGGGGAACATTATTTATCAGACGCCGGTGCTGGAGTCTGAGGTGATGACGCCGAGCGTGGCGTTTCTGATGCGCAACATTCTGGCGCAGGTGCTGGACCGAGGGACGGCGTCGTCTCTGCGCAATGAGTATGGATTTAAAGAACCGGGCGGTGGCAAGACGGGGACCACGAATGATTACAAGGACGCGTGGTTTGCAGGCTATACGGACCGCGTGAGCTGCGGGATCTGGGTGGGGCTGGACAAGCCGCAGACGATTGTGGAGGGCGGCTATGGCGGCACGCTGGCGCTGCCGATCTGGGCGGATGTGATGAAGAAGGCGGTGGCGCTGGGGTACAAGACGGAGGTGCCGAAGGTGTCTCTGCCGCTGTCACGGGTGTCTTTGTGCCGCGTGAGCAGCCAACTGGCGACGGATGGCTGCGCGCAGGCTGGAACGGCGTATGAGGACGCGCTGCCGTATGACCTGGTGCCGCAGAATTTTTGTGCGGAGCATCAGGGATACCATGCGCCGCAGCGAAGGGGGCCGCCGCCTGGACAGGGGCGCGGGTTGTTTGACAGGATTCGGAGCTGGTTTCAGTGAGGGGGAGGATACGCGGGAGTGCTGGGCGATGCGGGGGCGTGAGGGATCGGGACGATCCCTCTCCTCCAGAGGGCAGTGCGCGGAGGAGCTGGGAGAAAGGGGGTGATGGGTGGCCCGAGCCGCACAGGGGGACTGTGCGGACCACTATGCTGGCGCTCGCGCGAGCGTCCTGGGAGGATGCATGCGCTGATCGACGGGCAGGAGTGCCCATCGTACTCAGATGCTTAGTAGCCGAGCCAGGGGCCGAGCCATTTTTCGGCTTCTTCGAGGGTCATGCCTTTGCGGGCGGCGTAGTCTTCGACCTGGTCTTTGCCCAGGACGCTGATGCCGAAGTAGTGGGCCTCGGGGTGGCTGAAGTAGAGGCCGCTGACGGCGCTGCCGGGATGCATGGCCATGCTTTCGGTGAGCTCGACGCCGGTCCTGGCGGTGGCATCGAGCAGGCTGAAGAGGATGGGTTTCTCGGTATGGTCGGGCTGGGAGGGATAACCAGGTGCGGGGCGGATGCCGCGATAGCGCTCCTTGATCAGGTCCTCGTTGGCGAAGTCCCCTTCCTTTTCATAGCCCCAGGCCAGACGAGCCTGCTTGTGGAGGTATTCGGCGAAGGCTTCGGCGAGGCGGTCTGCGACGGCCTTGACGACGATGGCGCTGTAGGGGTCGTGCGCCTTTTCAAACTCGTGCGCGAAGTCGTCGGCACCGTGGATGCCGACGGCGAAGCCGCCGATGTAGTCGGCACGGCCGCTGCCTTTCGGAGCGATGTAGTCGCTCAGGGCGTAGTTGGGCGTGTCCTTTTTGACGACCTGCTGACGCAGGGTGTGGAAGGTAGTCTGCACGGCGGCGCGTGATTCGTCGGTGTAAACCTCGATGTCGTCGCCGGTGCTGTTGGCGGGGAAGAAGCCGATGATGCCGCGCGGGGTGAAGCGCTTTTCGGCGATGATGCGGTCGAGAAGGTCGTTGGCTTCTTTGTAGAGCTTGAGGGCCTCGGCTTCGGCCTTGGACTTCATCTCGGGGTCTTCCTGCGATGAGGAGAAACGCTGCTCGGCGGCGAGCCAGCGGCCGCGAAGCTCCCAGGAGTGGAAGAAGGGGGACCAGTCGATGAACTCGCGCAGGGTGGCGACGAGCTCGGGGCCTTCGTAGGTTTTGGTGCCGAGGAACGAGGGCGTGGCGATCTCCTGAGCGGCCCAGTCAAACTGAGTGCTCTTTTCGCGTGCCTCGGCAAGGCTGAGGAGGGCGCGGTCTTTTTTGCGACCGTATTCCTCGCGGAGTTTGGCGTGGCGCTCCTCGTTGCTCTTCACGAAGCCTTCGCGCTGATCGGCGCTGAGAAGCGCGGTGGTGACGGGCACGCTGCGGGAGGCATCCAGCACGTGAACGATGCTACCGCTGTATTTGGGAGCGATCTTGATGGCGGTGTGAGCAGCGCTGGTGGTGGCACCGCCGATGAGCAGAGGCTGCTTGAAGCCGCGGCGCTCCATCTCGCTGGCGACGTGGACCATTTCATCGAGCGAGGGAGTGATGAGGCCGCTGAGGCCGATGACGTCTGCGCCGAGTTCGAGGGCTTTTTCGAGGATCTTGTCGCAAGGGACCATGACGCCCATGTCGGTGACTTCGAAGCCATTGCAGGCGAGCACGATGCCGACGATGTTTTTGCCGATGTCGTGCACGTCTCCCTTCACGGTGGCTAGGACGACCTTGCCAGCGCTGCGCTGGCCGGGGTTGGCGGCTTTTTCAGCCTCCATGTAGGGCTGCAAGTAGGCCACGCTCTGCTTCATGACGCGGGCGCTTTTGACGACCTGCGGCAGGAACATTTTGCCCGCGCCGAAGAGGTCGCCAACGACGCTCATGCCATCCATGAGAGGGCCTTCGATGACGGAGAGGGGCTTGCCGAGCTTGGCAAGAGCCTCGGCGGTGTCTTCATTGATGAAGTCGGTGATGCCTTTGAGCAGGGCGTGCTCCAGGCGCTTTTCCACGCCGGCCTCGCGCCAACTGAGGTCTATCTCTGCCTTCTTGGCACCGCCGGCCTGGCCTTTGAACTGCTCGGCGTAATCGACAAGAATTTCCGTGGCATCGGGGCGGCGATTGAGGATGACGTCCTCCACCTTGACGAGCATCTCCTGGGGGATCTCCTCATAGACCTCAAGCATGCCGGCATTGACGATGCCCATGTCCATGCCCGCCTTGATGGCGTGGTAGAGGAAGACGCTGTGCATGGCCTCGCGGACCTTGTTGTTGCCACGGAAGCTGAAGCTGACATTGCTGACGCCGCCGCTGACCTTGGCATGGGGAAGGTGGTGCTTGATCCAGCGCGTGGCGTTGATGAAGTCGAGGGCGTAGTTGTTATGCTCCTCGATGCCGGTGGCGACGGTGAGGATGTTGGGGTCGAAGATGATGTCTTCGGGCGGGAAGCCGACTTCATCGACGAGGATGCGGTAGGCGCGCTCGCAGATGCGGATCTTGTCGTCGTAAGTAGCGGCCTGGCCCTGCTCATCGAAGGCCATGACGACGGTGGCGGCGCCGTATTGTTTGATCTTGCGGGCGTATTCCTTGAACTTTTCCTCGCCCTCCTTGAGGGAGATGGAGTTGACGATGCCTTTGCCCTGCAGGCACTTCAAACCGGCCTCGATGATCTCCCACTTGGAGGAGTCCACCATGATGGGGACTTTGTTCACCTCGGGCTCGGTCTGGAGCAGGATGAGGAACTTGGTCATCATGGCGACGCCATCGATGAGGCCTTCGTCCATGCAGACGTCGATGACATTGGCACCGCTCTCGACCTGCTGGCGGGCGATGGCGACGGCCTCCTCGAGCTTGCCCTCCTTGATGAGCTTGGCGAACTTGGGAGAACCAGCGACGTTGGTGCGCTCGCCGATCATGAGGTAGGGCGGGCGCTCTTCCGGTGAAGGCCCCTTGAGCACGAAGGGCTGGGAGCCGCTGAGGCGCATGGTGTGCGGGTCCTGCGGCACCTGACGCGGCGGCAGGCCTTCGAGAGCCTTGGCGATGGCGGCGATGTGTTCGGGAGTATTGCCGCAGCAGCCGCCCATGATATTGACGAAGCCGCTGCCGCCGAAGTCCTTGGCGAAATTGGCCATGTCCGGCGGAAGGAGATCGAAGCCGGTGGGTGCCAGCGGATTGGGCATGCCGGCATTTGGATAGGCGGAGACGAAGCAGTCGGCCTTGGTGGACAGCTCCTCCAAGAAAGGACGCATCTTGTCGGGGCCGAGGGAGCAATTGAGGCCGATGGAGAGCGGCTTCACATGCCGCATGGCATTGAGGTAGGCCTCGGTGACCTGACCGGAGATCATGGTCTCGCCGCCCGGGCCGACGGCGGCGCTGATCTGGACGGGGAGCTCGACTTTGTCCTCCTCAAAGACCTCGCGGATGGCGACGAGTGCGGTCTTGGCATTGAGGGAGTCGAAAATGGTCTCGACGAGAAGGGTGTCCACGCCACCGGCGATGAGGGCGCGGATCTGGTGTTTGTAGGCCTGCTTTACCTGATCGAAGGTGACGTAGCGGAAGCTGAGGTCGGCAAGATCCGGGAACTGGGAGAGGGAGACGGTGAGCGGACCGATGGCACCGGCGACGTAGCGTTTGCGACCGGTTTTTTCGCCGACGATGTCGGCCCATTTGCGGCACTGCTTGGCGGACTCGAAATTGATCTCCCAAGCGAGGTCGTTGAGGAACTTGTCCTCCAGCACGGACTGGAAGAACTCGGGGTCTTTGCGCTTCCCTTCCGGCACCTCTTTGAAGAACTCGGCCTGGGCGATGCTGGTGCCGCTGAAGGTGTTTGTCTCGATGATGTCGGCACCGGCTTCCAGGAAGCGGCGGTGGATGTCCTCGATGATGTCCGGGCGGGTGATGCTGAGGATATCGCCGTTATTGAGGAGGTCTTTTTCGTTGGAGAGGAAGCGGGTGCCGCGGGCGTCGGCTTCCTTGAGCCCGTAGCCGCGGATGGTCGTGCCCATGGCACCATCGATGACCAGGATTCTCTGGCGCATGGCGGCTTCGAGTTCGGGGCGGACATTGGGACGTGAAGGCATGGTAGAAACTAGCGCCAGAGATGGACGGGTCAACCATCATATGAACGCATCATGATTTGAGCATGTGACTTTATTTCTAACTTATAAGACGGTTATCCGTTATACCGGCACGCATGCCCGCCAAACCTAAAGCCCCCTCCCCCATCGAATCCAGCCCTGAGGCCATCAATGAGAATCTGGGGAAGCGCGTGAAGAAACTGCGGGGGGACCGTGGGTGGTCGCTGGAGGAGCTGGCGACGGCGAGCGGGGTGAGCCGATCCATGCTGAGCGAGATCGAGCGGGAGAAGGCGAACCCGACGCTGACGGTGACCTTTCGGATCGCGCGGGCGTTTGGGCTGACACTGCAGGAACTGATCGAGAGCGCGGAGGCCAGTGCGTCGAAGATCCAGGTGATCCGGGCGAATGACCGGGCGCAGGTGTACCGCAGCGACAAGCAGTGCGAGATCCGCACGCTCTCGCCGATCAACCTGGAGAAGGATGTGGAGTTTTATGAGCTGACGCTAAGGCCAGGTGGGACGCTGCGCAGCCAGCCACACTTTGAGGGCACGCGTGAGTTTCTGACTGTGGAGGAGGGCAGTGTGCGGATCGAGTCTGACGTGAACAGCGAGGAGCTGGCGAAGGGGGACTCCGGGACCTACCGCGCGGATGTGCCGCATGCGATCGTGAACACCGGCAAGGGAGATGCGCTGGTGTTTCTGGTGGTGATTTACCGGTAACCGCTTTCTCAACCCATTTACTTTTTTCCAATCCAACCATGAAATCAGCCACTCTTCTTGTCCTCCTGGCATTTGCCGGGGTTCTCCATGCTCAGATGCCTCCGGCGCTCGTGAATGCCGAGCGCGGTAAAATCCTGGAGGGAGTCAAATCGGTGCCAAAGGCGGGAGCGCCGGGGCCGATTGGAATCTGGGGGAACATGGCGTTTCCGATTTTGGCGGCTCCGGACAAGGAGGGAGTGGAGATCGCTGTGGCGGCGGCGGCAGGGTATGGCAAGGGGCGCATCATTCTCTTTGGCCACAACAGCTACCTCGCAGGCAATGAGGGCGGGGATCATGCGAAGCTGGTGGAGAACTGCGTGAAGTGGGCGGGCAACAAGGAGAAGCCACGCGTGGGCGTCAAAGGAGTGAACAAGCTGAACGGCATCAAGGCGGAGACGTTCAACACCGTGGATAAAAAAAGCCTCAACGACTACGATGTGGTGATCGTGAACATGCAGAGCGTGATCAGCGATGAAGAGGGCGCGGCGGTGGCGGAGTATGTGAAGGGAGGAGGTGGGTTCATCGGCGGGATGACGGGGTGGGCCTTTGGGCAGACGAGCGGCGGGAAAGACCTGGCGGTGTCCCATGGACTGAATCAGGCGCTGATGCCTGCGGGGATCGCGATCACGGACATGAGCGCCTTTGACCAGCTGCGGGGCTTTGAAGCGCGCACGGAACTGCCGGCGATGATGAATGCGTCTGAAGCGATCGCGGCGATCAAGAAGCAGCGCGATGGCGGACCGGCACTGACGGCGGAACAGATGAAGCAGGGCACGAATGCGATCCAGATCGCCATGGCAGCGCAACCGCCAGACCGCAGCAATCTCAAGACGGCTGTGCTGGCGGCGCTGGGCAACGCGGGTGCTGATGCTGCGATACCCACAGCACAGGCTCCGCTGACTGCCGAGAAGCATGCTGCGCAGAGGCTGCGGCTGGGAATGGAGACGCGGGTGCTGAGGCTGGCCTCGGGTGAAGGCGTGGCGGCGCATCCTGCGCATGTGGCCTTTCCAGGCAAGGTGCCTGCGGATTCACCGCGTGTGTCCAGCGAGGTGAAGGTGACACCAAGCATCCCGGGCTGGACCAGCACCGGACTGTATGCGGCGGCGGGAGAGACGATCACGGTGACGCTGCCGGAGAAGCTGGCGGACAAAGGATATGCGGTGAGGATCGGCTGCCACAGCGACACGCTTTACCATCTGGACAAGTGGGAGCGTGCGCCGGACATCACGCGCAGCGTGCCGCTGGCCACGGCGACGACGAAGACGGCGAGCGCGTTTGGCGGGCTGATCTACATCGAGGTGCCGGGACGGGCGAAGGATGACGAGCCTTTCACGGCAGCGATCCAAAACGCGGTGCCCGCGCCGCTGTTTGTGCTGGGTCAGGATGACGATGCGAAGTGGAACGAGATCAAGAAGCGCCCTGCCCCGTGGGCGGAACTGGCGTGTGACAAGCTGATCCTGAGCTGCCCCACGGAGGTGGCGCGTGCGATCAACAACCCGACGCAGCTGATGGAGTTCTGGAAGAAGGTGGTGGAGGCGCAGGATGACATCACGAACCAGACTGCCGAACGCAAGCGGCCTGAGAGAATCGTGGCGGATGTGCAGATCAGCGCGGGCTACATGCACAGCGGGTACCCGATCATGATCCCGACGAGCGCCGCACCGGAGATGACGACCTTTGGCAAGCTGAAGTTTCCGGGCTGGGGCTTTTACCATGAGATCGGCCACAATCATCAGCGTGGGGATTTCACCTTTGATGGCACGGGCGAAGTGACGAACAACGTCATCGGGATGTACTGCTATGAGGCGGTTTTGAAAAAGGACTGGCTGATCGGGCATGGGGCCATCTCCGAAGAGGCGCGCAAGGAGCATATCCAGAAGATCAAGAAGGCCTCGAACAAATGGCAGGTGTGGAAGAGCGATCCCTTCACGGCGCTGACGACCTACATTCAGCTGGTGCAGGAGTTTGGGTGGGAGAGCTGGCGCAAGTATTTGTACAGCTTTGACGATCCGAAGTTTGGCCCTGCGCCGAAGGGGGACGATGAAAGGCGTGACCAGTTTCTGGTGCGCTACTCGAAGATCGCGAACAAGAACCTGGGGCCGTTTTTTGAGGCATGGGGGATTCCGGTGAGTTCAGCGGCGAAGGCGGAGGTGGCGAAGATGGAGGTGTGGATGCCGAAGGGACTGTGAGGTCTAACAGTCTCGCAAATCAGCCTCATAGGCCTCTCTCAATTTGCGGTTTTTGATCTGCCCCTTCTGGCAATAGGGGCAGCCACAGGGCTTCCTTCCGTCGGAATGTGACTCAGGATAATAACGCCAGCCAGTCACCTGGTCAGGCGTGTATATCCGCGTGATGTTTTTCGCGGGAATAGAAGCTGAAAAAATGACTTCGAGCCCAAGTCCCGTGGTGTGCTCCATGAATATACGCACTGACTCCCCAGCAGTCGTTTCGATGTGTTCTTCGTTATAGCGCCCAACGGATACCGGCATGTCGTCATCCACACGGAATTGCACAGCGGATATGGTTCGGATACCCCTGCGTTTCAGCTCACGAAGCCATTGATGCGACTGATAATAATTCTGAAGCACGGGTGTGGCGAATACGGCTTTTTTGCTCCTGCCAAAAATCTCGGCAGCTTTGATTCTACCCTTTTTGATCATGCTGATTTCACGATCATCGGCGAGATGTACAAATTGAGGCATGCGAGCGAATCAAACATCACTTGGCCAACGCCGCACATACAATCTCTGCGTCATTGCGTATGAATATGCATTGACTGGCAAAAGGTAGATGTGGGCACCGAAGGGGATGTGAGGTGGGAGGGTGAACTGCATGTGCGAATGGCCTGTTTCGATGGGTTGCGCGGAGGGATTGGGAGGAGAGCGGGCGATGGATGGCGCGAGCCGCACAGAGGACTGTGCGGACCACTATGCTGGCGCCCTTTGCGGAGGCTGTGGGTGATTAGCCAATCGGCAGCTGATCACTTCGCCAGGGAGGCGCAGATGATTTCTTCGTCGTTGCGCATGAAGACGCACTTGTTTGCGAAAGCGGGGTGGGACCAGACGACGGGGCGGCGGGGATCGGTGGTGGTGGGTTTGAGGAGATGGGCGCGACCGATCTCCTCGTAACCTTTGGGGGAGAGCTTTGCGATGATGAGGTCGCCCTGTTCATTGGCGAGGAAGAAGCGGTCGGCGTTTTTGATGATGAAGGCATTGGCCCAGCGGACGAGCGGGCCGCCGGTGGTGGCAGCCATGCTCTCCCAGAGGCGCTCTCCAGTTTCGAGCTTGAGGCAGCGGAGCTGGCCGTAGCTGCAGACGCCGTAGATGTGGCCGTCCTGAATGAAGGGGGTGCTGATGAGGCTGTGGAGGGTGTCGGTGTTTTTTTCGCTGAAGCTTTTGCCTTCCCACAGCAGCGTGGCCTCGGGCTTGGAGGCGTCGAGCTTGAAGCATTTGGAGCTGGTGTAGAAGGAGGTGAAGAAGAGGAGATCGCCAGCGAGGCGTGGGGTCGGAACGGTGAGGCCGAAGCGCACCTCCCAGGGATGGGACCAGAAGACTTTGCCGGTAGCGGGATCGAGGGAGTTCACGGCCTGCGGATGCCAGAGGATGAGCTGCCTGGTGCCGCCGGCCTCGATGATGATGGGTGAGCCGTAGCCGGGCTCGCGTGCGTCGAGGGCGCGCCAGAGCTCCTTGCCGGTGTCTTTGTCGAAGGCAACGGCGACGCTGCCGGGTCCGCCGCAGAGGCAGAGCAAACGCTGGCCGTCGAGCAGCGGATGACCGGAGAAGCCCCACATGGGAGTCTTGGCGCCGTATTCGGATTTGAAGTCGTGCGACCAGAGGACTTTGCCGGTGGCGGCATCGAGGCAGAGGAGGTTCCCCTCCGCGCCAAGGGTCCACACTTTGCCGCCGCTGACGAGCGGGGTGCAGCGCGGACCGGTGGAGTAGCTCATGGTGTAGGTGCAGTCGTAGCGATGCTCCCAGATGACGGAACCTGATTTGGCATCGAGGCAGAGGACGCGCTCGGTGCCGGGAATGAGGCCGCGGGCGAAGGCATTGCCGGGGACGCTGGCTTTGTCCGCGACCTGGCGGTCCATGAGATAGACTTTGCCATCGGCCACGGCCGGGCCGGTGTAGCCGCCGCCGATTTTTGCGCGCCAGAGGACGGGAGGGCCGCCGGCTGGAAAGGTGTCGATGATGCCGGATTCGCGCCAGACGGAGTCCCGCTGAGGGCCGAGCCACTGGGGCCAGTCGTCGGCATGAAGTGCTGCGGTGAACAGGAGAAGGAACAGGCTGAAGGTGCGCATGGACAAACAAACTCACCACCCGGATTCATGTTGCAGAGAATCTGGCAGCCCGCAGGTTTGGTGCATTATGCTGAACCTGCCCGCCCCCCAACGCCTGCACGGTCTCGTGACGGCCACGCACACGCCCTTTCATCCCGATGGTGCACTCAATCTTGATGTGGTGGAGAAGCAGGCTGCTTTTCTACAGAGCAAGGGGGTGAACCTTGTGTTCATCGGCGGCAGCACGGGAGAGAGCCATTCGCTGACGCTGGAGGAAAGGCTGCTGCTGGCGAAATGCTGGATGGCGGTGACGAAGGGCAGCGAGATGCGGGTGGTGGTGCATGTGGGAGCGAACTGTGTCGCGGATGCGAAGACCCTGGCGGAGCAGGCGGAGGAACTGGGGGCGGCGGCGATCGCGGCGCTGACACCGATGTATTTCAAACCGAAGAATGTGGAGATGCTGGTGGAGACGATGGGGCAGATCGCGGCGGCGGCGCCGGAAACGCCTTTCTACTACTATGACATTCCTTCGATGACGGGAGTGAACCTGCCGGTGCCCGAATTTCTGCGTCAGGCGCGTGAGCGCATTCCGAACCTGGCGGGAGTGAAATTTACGAACCCGGACCTGATGGCGTACCAGTACTGCCTGCGAGCTGATGGTGGAGCGTGGGATGTGCCGTTTGGCTGCGATGAGCACATGCTGGGTGCGCTGGCGATGGGCGCGAAGGGAGCGGTGGGAAGCGGATTCAACTTTGCGGCGCCGATTTACTCGCGGCTGCTGGCGGCGTTTGCGCAGAATGATTTTGCAGCGGCGCGGGTGGAGCAGTTCCGCGGGGTGCAGATCATCAGTGCGCTGGCGAGCTATGGCTACATGGGTGCGGCCAAGGCGGTGATGAGCATGCTGGGCGTAGATGTGGGACCTGCACGACTGCCGAACAACACGCTGACACCTGCACAGAAAGACAAGCTGCATGGCGAGCTGGAGGCCATGGGGTTCTTTGAGTGGGTGAAGTGACCCGAACTCAACGTGTGACGCGGAGCAGCGGTGTGGGCAGATGCTCGCTGGTCAGCCAGAGGGTGCGGCTGTCGGTGTCGTAGCAGACGCCTTCGAGCTGGCGGAGCATGTCGGGCTCGATACGGATGGGGGGCTGCGACAGGGCCTCAGAGAGCGGCTTGCCCTTGGGGAGCTGCCATTCGTAGAGGCTGCTGTAGGTGGCGACGACCATGCGGGTACCATCTGGAGAAAAGCAGGCGGCGGTGGTCATGCAGTTGTCATGCGGGCGCTTTCCTGCGCGGATGAGCTGAGGGAAGGTCAGGTCGACGACCTTTTCCAAGGTCATGCTGACCTTGGGCTGCAGTGGCTGCGGGAAGGCGTAGAGGGCGCATTTGCCGTCGTCGCTCTTGGTGAGGACGTAGAGGCGGCGGGTCTGTGGGTGGACGAGGAGGCTTTCGGCGTTCTGATGGCCGTCGGGATAATTGGCACGCCAGATGACCGGCTCTGCGGTCTCGGTTTCTTCGACGGACTGGCCGGGAGCGCGGATGGCGGGCTCGGGGATCTGATAGACCTGGATGGTGGAGCGGATGAAGAAGTTGTCGCCAATGTCGCCGATGAAGAGCGTGGGGGTGCCGTCCGAGTCCTGGCCGGAGGCGATGTCCTCCCAGTCAAAGTTGGCGGCATCGCGCACACGCACTTTGGCGCGGGTTTTTCCGCTGCGGTCGATGGCGAAGACACAGGGCTCTCCGCCGGAGTCGTTCATGGTCCAGAAGACCGAGGGATCGCGAATGCCGAGAGCGAGCCCGGAGCTTTCGTTGATGCGCTTGTCCTCAAGGATGGCGACCTGCGTGCTTTTGCTGGGAACGGACTTCTCAGGCCATGGCTCCGAGCTCTGCACCCGAGAGGCGGAAAGGCCCGCGAGAAGGAGCACAAGCTGGAGCAGGGCGGCTTTCATGGCAGGTCAGCCCAAGGGGGTGGCAGGACCTGCCAGCATGCGGTTGTAGTGGAACTGCACGCGGCCCTGGAACCAGCGCCAGGTCTGCCCGGGCCTGCCGCGCTCGAGCAGGAAATGCGGGCAGTCTTTGTGCAGCGGAGAAACGCCATAGCGCG